>NZ_PJBK01000013.1:0-13813 GCF_002836155.1 Pseudoalteromonas sp. GutCa3
CTAAATAAAAAATTTTTAACGACGTTATAGTGCAATTTAATTCGTTAAATTGATCAAAGATTTATGCAGGTTGGTATTATAGGTTATTCAGGCGATAAGTCGCCAGAGAGAAACTTACATACAAAAATAGCTTTACCAAATTCTTCATATGAACGTTTAATTTCGGTATTTAACACCTGCATTACTAAATCGTAATCACCAAAAATTTGCGTTGATAACGTGTTAGTAATCACTTTTAAATCATCGTATTCGTTTAATCTGTCAATAAAGCCCTGAATAAACGGGATATAATCTTGGTGAAGTGGGTATTTACTGATCTCTACTGATAATTTCATTTTTGACTCTTTATTTTAATTACCGATTACAACAAGTCATTCAATGCTAGAGCCGTTATTAAATACAGTGTAAAATCGCTGCAACACTCAATTGAAATGAGCTTAATATGGCACGTAGAATAACCTACAAATATAAAAACGAACCGCGCGAGATTAATTTCGCTAAAGATAAATACCACAACATGTATGAAGCAATTGCTGCCGCCGAAGGTATTGATCTGACTAATTACTTAAGCATGGTACAGCAAATAGAAATGACCTCAAAAGGGTCTGCTTCTGTTCGTAACTTTCGCGACCAAGAATTTGCCCGTATGGGCTTTAGCGACGTTTACTTTATAAAAGAGTAAATACCGCTTTATAGCTGTATTAACGCTGATACTCATAACTTACGCGCGGTGTAATATTACATAATAGCTCGTAAGGGATAGTATCAGCGCATAATGCTATTTCTTCAACTGGTAGCTCAGGGCCCCACATAGTGACTCTGTCGCCCACTTTGATATTGTGCTCATTAGCGCCTATATCTACGCTAATCATATCCATAGCAACACTGCCAACAATACCATAACGCTGCTTACCAATTATTACTGGTGTGCCCTCTTTAGCGTGCCGAGGATAACCATCGCCATAACCCATAGCCACAACAGCTAATTTGGTTGGTTTATCGCTTTTCCAACGTCCGCCATACCCTACCGCCTCATTGGCTGGTACATTACGCACCGCAATTACGCGCGTAGTTAAGCGCATAACTGGTTTTAATTTATGTTGTTGCCCAATACTATTTGCCATTGGCGATACGCCATATAGCATAAGCCCAGGGCGCACCCAATCACCATGACCGCTCGGCCACGCGATAATACCAGCAGAATTTGATAAACAATGTGCTTGGTCAATGCCATTCACTAAGTTATCAAATAACGTGATTTGTTGAACCGTTTTGGCATTATCAACATCATCAGCACACGAAAAGTGTGTCATTAAATTAACGGTATTTTTGGCGTTAGGTGTTTTTTGTAAGCGGTTATAAAACTCTTCAAACTGCTCTGGCGCAATACCTAGTCGATGCATACCTGTATTTACTTTTAACCAGCATGTTATTGGCGCATCGAGCTTTGCTTTTTCAAGCGCGGCTAATTGGTATTCATCATGAATAATAGTTTGAAAGTTATTAGCGAGTAAAATAGGTAAGTCGGCTTTGTTAAAAAAGCCTTCTAGTAAAACTATTGGCTTTGTTAAGCCCCCAGCTCGAAGGGCAAGCCCTTCATCTATACGTGCCACAGCAAATGCGTCAGCATTATTTAAATGCTGCGCAATCGTTACTAAACCATGCCCGTAAGCATTTGCTTTTAGCACCGCCATTACTTTGCTGTTAGGTGCAAAGCACTTAACTTGCGCTAAATTATGCGCAAGTGCAGCTAAATTAATTTCAGCAGTGGCTAGGCGCATTAGTAATCGTCATCTACCGCTGGTCCCGCGTAATTATCAAAGCGAGAAAATTGACCTTGGAATGTTAAACGCACTTTACCAATTGGGCCGTTACGTTGTTTACCTATAATGATTTCGGCAATACCTTTGTCAGTACTGTCTTCGTTATAAACTTCATCACGGTAAATAAACATGATTAAATCGGCATCCTGCTCTATCGACCCTGACTCACGTAAATCTGAGTTAATAGGACGCTTATCGGCACGTTGCTCTAGCGTACGGTTAAGCTGCGAAAGCGCAACAACCGGACATTTTAGCTCTTTTGCTAGTGCTTTAAGTGAACGTGAAATTTCAGCAATTTCGAGCGTTCGGTTATCAGCAAGGCTTGGTACACGCATTAACTGCAAGTAATCGACCATGATCATACTAATGCCACCGTGGTCGCGGGCTATACGCCTTGCACGTGAACGCACATCGGTAGGTGTTAAGCCCGATGCATCATCAACGTACATTTTACCTTTTTCCATCAACAAGCCCATTGTTGATGAAAGTCGTGCCCAATCGTCATCATCTAATTGACCAGTACGTACCTTAGTTTGGTTAATACGGCCAAGAGACGCTAACATCCTCATCATAATTTGTTCTGAAGGCATCTCTAGAGAGTAAATTAATACTGGTTTGTCTTGAGTCATTGCAGCATGTTCTGCAAGGTTCATCGCAAAAGTGGTTTTACCCATTGATGGACGCGCTGCAACAATAATTAAGTCAGAAGGCTGTAAGCCCGTCGTCATTTTATCAAGATCGGCATAACCTGTACTTACACCCGTAACACCATCTTGTGGTGATTGATAAAGCTCTTCTATTTTATCAACGGTTTTTTCAAGGATGCTATGAATGCTTTGCGGGCCTTCATTATTTTTTGTTCGTTGCTCAGCTATTTTAAACACTTTGCTTTCGGCAAAATCGAGTAAGTCGTGACTGGTACGTCCTTCGGTATTAAAACCCGCTTCTGCAATTTCGTTCGCTACGCCAATCATTTCACGTACAACAGCACGTTCGCGTACAATACTTGCGTAAGCGTCAATGTTAGCAGCACTTGGCGTGTTTTTAGCTATTTCTGCTAAATAAGCAAAGCCACCAATTCCTGCCAGTTTATTATTTTTTTCTAAACTTTCAGAAATAGTGATTAAATCTATCGGATCGCCAATCTCAGCAAGTGCCGTCATCGCCTCAAAAATTAACTTGTGCGTGCGGGTATAAAAATCCTGTGATACAACAAGCTCCGCTACGCGGTCAAAAGCTTGGTTATCAAGCATTAAGCCACCTAAAACAGATTGTTCAGCTTCTATTGAATGGGGAGGAACTTTAAGTGTATCGACTTGCTTATCTGGTTTGGCCATAACTTCACAGTAGTAAAATTGAATGGCTCTATTCTATCGACTTGAAGGGGCTGTGCAAATAGAAAAGCAGGAAATCTTTTCCTGCTTTTTGTAATCGTGAAGGTGAATGAGCGTTATTTAATACGAAGCTCTATGCGTCCACTAATTGTATCCATTTCAACATTAGCATTACCGCCATTAATGCTAAATTCTAAATCACTGGCTGGGCCGTATTTAGCTTTACTGACTTTATCGCCAGTAACTTTATTAATGATTTTGCCATTAGCGTGCGCTTTAATTTCAAAATTTGCAGATACGCTGTCAGGAAAGTAAAAATCACCATCGCCACTTACCGATTCAAAACGTACATCACCGCCTTTTAAAAGCTCTTTAATATGTACTTCGGCTTCGCCATTCACCGTGTTAATACGTAAGTTTTTAATTGACGATAGCGTAAAATCTATATCGCCATTTACATTTTCAAGGCGCACATCATTGGCACTTGAGGTTGATTTAATATCGCCATTAACAGCGCTAAAACGTAGTTCACCACTTGATTCTCTATCGTTAATTTCGCCATTTACGGTTTCAAATTGAATATTCCCACTTAGGTTTTCTGCATTTACATCGCCATTTACGGTGGTGAGTTTAATGTTGCCAGTAATATCATCTACCGTAATTTCGCCATTAACCACATCAACTTCAGCGCCATTTTTTAGCTCTTTCGCAGTCACCGATACATTAACGCCAGCAAATTCTAAACTACTGCTTTTAGGCATAAATATGGTTAGGCTTGAGCCATCGCCATTATTACTCCAATTTGATTTACGTGGCATTTTTACAATAAACTGTGTTTTATCGCCATTTGTTTTAAGCTCATAACCCTCGGCTTTGTCATCAAGCTCGCCAGATACTTTAAATTCGTTTTTATCCCAGCCCGTAATATGTATATCACCGCGTTGGTTTTCAATAAAAATAGTGCCGCCACTTGGTACGTCTATTTGCTTATCTATTTTTTCACCCGCTAATACCGCCAACGGAAATAAGCTCAGTCCTAATAAAATCGCTTTCATGTAGTACTCCTAAATGTGCTGCCAACGTGGCGCGTGCACCTTGTTAATTAAATCAAGTTGTTGTTGATATACTTGCGCTAACATTGTTAGTAGCGCTTGGTTTTGTGGCTCATTTTCAAGAACTTGCTTTATTGCTTGCTCTGCGTTTTCAAGCTCTTGTAGCTGCGTTTGCCAGTTAGTGGTCAATGCTTCTTTATTTTCATATTCAACCAACAAACTGTTTTTTTGCGCCGAAAAGTAATCACTTATAGCCACTACGGGTTGTGGCTCGGGCGCTATAACAAATAGATTTACAGCAATTAAAGCCGCTAATGTGCAGGCAGCTATTGCTGTTAGTTTTGGCCAAATAGCAGTGCCTTTTAGGTCCTGCTTATTACTAACCATTGCTCGCTCAATTCCCGCCCACAGGTCTTTTTGTGGCGTAATGTCTTTATCAAGCGTGTTTAATGACTCATTTAAATAGTCGTCAAAATTTGGTTTATTCATTTTCATACCACTCTTGTAGTAGCTGCCTAGCACGATGATATTGCGATTTACTTGAACCAACAGCCATACCTAATTGCTCGGCTATTTCCTCGTGCCTGTAACCTTCGATTGCAAACAACACAAACACCATACGTGCGCGCTCAGGGAGCCTTACTATTAATTTATCGAGACCATTTAAGCCTTTGCAGTCATTAGCTGATTGCTCATCCATACCGCAGTGTTCAATGCTCACTACTTTTTGCAGCCAATTTTTTTGCTTGCGTAAGTAACTAATTGCTACATTACTGGCAACGCTGTAAAGCCAAGTAGAAAACTGCGAGCGACCGTCAAATTGCGCTATTTTACGCCATACCTGTACAAACACTTCTTGGGCTGCATCTTCAGCATGCGCTTGGTCCGCTAATAAGCGTAAACATAAACCGTAGACTCGTTTTATATGTAACTCATAAAGCGTTGTGTATGCGCCTTGATCACCTGATTTAATACGCTCAATGAGTTTAGCTTCGCATAAAGGCGTTTGTTCGGGTTTAACGTGTAACATCCGTGATGTCGCCTTTTAATTATTATTATTGAGTTAGTGTATTGATAAGTTAGACGTAATAACAGTTCGAAAAGGTTTAAAGCGAATGAAAAAATAATTGAATAAAAAAGGGGCTTGTACGAGGCTTTATACCAATTCGCTTAATTAAGTGATCTATTTTGAGGATGGAAAAACGTGTTGATAGCTAGACAAAAAATTCGCTATTTAGTTGTTCTCGGCAATTGCTCCTGCATTGCTCTACCTTCTGCATCCATGCAGTCGTAAATGAGAATTTTTTAACACAGGTAGCGACACGTTTAGCCCCGCAAAATGATTAAGTATTATTGCGGATTGGTATTATTTAACTGCGCCCTTAACTAATTAAAGTTAGCCAAATTATAGACACAAAAAAGCCGTGCTAATAGCACGGCTTTTGTCGCTTAATTAAAAATTAAGCTTCAGCGATTACGATTACTTTAATAGTAGCCGTTACGTCTGAGTGAACTGAAATTGATACGTCAAATTCACCTGTCTCACGGATAGTACCTAGAGGCAAACGAACTTCTGACTTAGCAACTTCAACACCAACAGCTGAGATAGCGTCAGCGATGTCACGAGTACCGATTGAACCGAATAACTTACCTTCGTCACCAGCTTTAGATACTAATGTAACTTCTGCTAATGCTTCTAGTTTTTCAGCGCGTGCTTGTGCAGCAACTAACTGTTCAGCGATTTTCGCTTCAAGTTCTGCACGACGAGCGTCAAACGTTTCAATGTTAGCTTTAGTCGCAGGAACTGCCTTACCTTGAGGGAAAAGGAAGTTACGTGCGAAACCAGATTTAACTACAACCTGTTCACCTAGGCTACCTAGGTTAGCGATCTTATCTAGTAGAATAACTTGCATGTTTCTACACCTTTTAAAAACTGTTAATCCGCTGCTTACTTATGTAAGTCAGTGTATGGAAGAAGGGCTAAGTAGCGAGCACGCTTAATAGCAGTTGCTAGCTGGCGCTGAAATTTAGCGCTAGTACCTGTGATACGGCTAGGTACGATTTTGCCACTTTCTGTAACATAGTTTCTAAGAGTAGCTAGATCTTTGTAATCGATTTGTTTTACGCCTTCCGCTTTAAAGCGGCAGAACTTACGACGTCTGAAATAACGTGCCATGAGATTAATTCCTCAAATAATTCTTTCTATATGCTGAGCATGCAAAACCAATTGGCTAAGGCCGTTACGACCTTCGTGGCGATTTAAAAAACCACTCACTTGCAATGCCTGCCCAACGTGCAAATGTTGAGTCTGTTGTTGCATTTGCTTTCCACTGGCAACTACCTGAAGCCTCACGTAACTATTACGGTTAAGGTCTGCTTCGGTTTGCATCGATTTATGTTCTACAACAAAAATACAATGCGGGATGCCAGCAGGGCTTTGGCTAAACTTGGGAGTTTTACAAACTACCCCAGATATAACCAGCTGATTCATATATGGGCTAACCATTATAGTAACTGCTGATTACATGCCATGCTAGGACTCAAAACAATTAAGCAGCTGGTGCTTCTTTCTTCTCTTCTCTTGCAAGAGGAGACGCTTCAGTTTCAGCAGTTTTAGTGCGGATAACTAAGTTACGAAGCACTGCATCGTTGTAGCGGAAAGTAGTTTCTAGCTCGCTGATTACTTCAGTTGGTGCTTCAACGTTCATAAGAACATAGTGAGCTTTATGAAGCTTGTTAATTGGGTAAGCCAATTGACGACGGCCCCAATCTTCAAGACGGTGGATAACACCACCAGCTTCAGTGATAGAACCAGTATAACGTTCGATCATACCAGCAACTTGCTCACTCTGATCTGGGTGAACCATGAATACGATTTCGTAATGACGCATGGATATTCCTTACGGTTAATAGAGCCTTCTACCGTTTCGGCCGGTCGGTTTAAGGCAAGGAATTAATAGTTTAAAAGCCGAAATGAGCGCGCATTTTACGCTTAGACGGATAATTAAGCAAGCAGGTTTTTTAAGCTTTTATAGATAAGAGTTAAAAGGTAATTATTACGAGCTTCGCTCATCGCGTCAGCAAGCTGCTCGCCTACCGAAAAAGTTAAGCACAGAGTGCAATGTCTCTTGTAGAAGCCGAGCTTACTCGCGTGAAAAGCGATAGCTTTTAATTGCTTAAGCTTTATGTTTACCCCGAAAATATAAACATTTACTCAAGCTTAAAGCCGTGCAATTATTAAGCAATACATTATTAAATAAGGATATTTATGAAGCTCTTACTATCGCTTGTATTAATACTTACTTTTAGTACACCATTTTTAAGCCACGCAAAAACCAATACAACTGACATAACCGTTGGTAAAAAAATCATTCTGCAGTCAAAAATACTTAACGAAGACAGGCCCATTAAAATTTTCATACCTGACACTGTAAAAGACGATCAGCCGCTTTATGTTATTTATTTACTTGATGGTGTTGAGCACTTTCATACGGTGTCTGGTGTTATTAAATCCCTTGTTGATTACGAGCAGATACCTAACGCAATGCTCGTTGGTATTGATACAACTAACCGTGTTCGCGATTATTTACCAAAAGTAGAAGGCGAGCCTAAAACAGAGTTTCAAACTTTTGTTAAAAACAAATGGCCTGACGCAGGACAAACCGACAAGTTTTTAAACTTTGTGTCTGATGAACTCATGCCTTATATAAACAGTAATTACTCAACTAACGGCTACAACACCTTAATTGGCCACTCTAATGCAGGTACTTTGGCGCTTTATACTTTAGTTAATCAGCCTGAGTTATTTAATAACTATATAGCTATAAGCCCAAACAGTTGGTGGAGTGATGAGGAATTAAAAAATAATATTATAAAATACACTAAAAACCCTAAAGGTGATCAGGCGTTATTTATTAGTGTAGCAAGCGAAGGAGCACGCTTTTATACAGGCGTATTAAATACTTTGGTAAATTTAGAACAACAAACGCCCTCGCAGCTTAAATGGGAATATAAACATTACCCCGCTTTTACTCATATGGGCACTATACTACCAGCGCTTAGCGATAGCCTAATTCACTTATTTAGCGACCTAATATTTAAGGTTACTGACGAGCACGGAAAGTTTGCTGATGTATCGCTCATTACAGGTTATTACCAAGCACTTAGTGATAAGTACGGGTTTGAGCTTAAAATTCCACAAGATGTATACGTAGAGTTTGCTCATAGCCAGCAAAAGTTTGGTAATACAGCTAAAGCTATTACCACGCTTAAACACTTTACTACCCATTACCCAAATGCAACTTATTCTCACATGCGTTTATCGCAAGGGTACACTGCAGACAAACAGTTTAAAGAAGCCGTTACCAGCATGAAACACGCACTCGAGCTTGCAAAAGAAAACAAAAAAGACCCGCTGTTAATTGATGCGCTCAAAGATATGGTGAATGAAGCACAAAAGAATTTGTAACTGATTTAACGCAAAGCGCTTTTTAACTAACGATAGTAATTACGAGCTACGCTCGTCGCGTCAGCAAGCTAAACGCCTACAGGTAAAATTAAGCTCAGTGTTAAACTTTGCATGTAGACGCCGAGCTTGCTCGCGTGAAAAGCGCAGCTTTTAATATATTTAAAACCTTCATAAAAAAAAACCGATGTTTAAATTAAACATCGGTTTTTTTAATCAAGCTCATCACTTTACTTTATCTGTTGGGTTTCGCTTCGCTCAACCCAACCTACTTATTTGCCTATCGCTTCTTTGGCGAACAGGTGCTTGATTGGCCCAAGATTATCAACTAATGATAGCCCTACTCCACGAATAAGTTTTTTAACTGGGTTTGCACCTTCAAATAACTCTTTTAGCCCTTGCATCATAGCTATGTGCTTTTGTGCATCGAGCTTACGAGTGCGCTCGTAATCGCGCAGTGTGCGAGTGCTTGCAAACTCCTTGCTATCGCTTGTCAAAAGCTCAATTAAATAAGCCGCATCTTTTAGGCCTAGGTTCATACCAAGCCCTGCAAGTGGATGGATTGTATGTGCAGCGTCGCCAATGAGTACCACTTTGCCTGAAACCCATTGCTGGGCGTAGCGCATTTTAAGTGGGAAAGCAGTACGCGCACTTTGCACTTCACACAGCCCGCATTGACCATCAATTGCAGCCATTACGGCTTTATTAAAGGCGGTGTCGTCCATTGCTAATAATTCATCACAATGATTGGGGCTGGTAGACCACACAATTGAATGAGTATGCTCATCGCTCAATGGTAAAAACGCGAGTGGCCCTGTTGGTAAAAAGACTTGGCGTGCGGTGTTTGCATGTTGCTCTTTAGTTTTAACTGTCGCGACTAGCGCATGGTGATCGTAATCTTTAAAACTAAGCGCCATATTAAATTGTTTACGTATAGCTGAATTTGCACCATCAGCCGCCACCAGCAGTTTTGCAATAATTGGCTCGCCGCTTTTAAGTGTTATAAATACATCAGATTCGCTTTGATGTATTTGCTGATACTGTGTATCAAACATTAGTGTTGCACTGCTTTGTTGCTCTAGCTCTTTTATAAGCGCAAAGCGGATAATGTCGTTTTCAACAATATGGCCTAAATGTTCAAGCTCAAGTTGCTCGTTATTAAACGCTATTTTGCCAAAGCTGTCGGCATCACGTACATCCATATGTGTATAAGCGCACGCTCGCTGTGCGATAATTTCGGGCCATACATTTAATTGTTCAAGCAAGGTTTGGCTTGCAATGCTTAACGCACTTACACGCAAACCATATTCGTCAGTTGGTAACGCTTGTGTTGGTGCGCCGTCGAGTACAACGACGCTTATATCGGCTTTTGCCAATCCAAGTGCTAGTGTTAGCCCTACACAGCCGCCACCTACAATACAAACCTGTGCTTGCTTCATAAACGCCTACCTTGTTTAACTTGCCCCATTAACTGTTTAGCTAATGGCGCTTTTAATGCGGGAAATAAATCCATCGAAAACAACCCAATACTGCGCCCCAATGCGAGCACTCGCGATGAGTTCGAAAAAAGCCTAACAAGTGCATCGGTTAAACTCATTACGGTTTTTATATCATCACTGCGCTTTTTTGAATATTCACGTGTAAACGCATAGCTGCCTAAATCGTGTTGGCTATTTGCTATTAAATTACTAAGTACTTGTACGTCGCGAAGACCTAAATTAAAACCCTGCCCTGCGATAGGATGAATCGCATGTGCAGCATTACCAATAACCACTGTACGGTGCGCAGTTAAAGACTCAACTTGCCCGTAAACGAGCGGGTAACTCGTGCGCATGCCTACTTTAGTAAATTGACCACCGCGATAACCAAACGCGCTTTGCAGGGCACTTAAAAAGCCTTGTTCACTGAGTGCCATGTGCTGTTCAACCTGATCTTGGCGCATACACCACACTAACGAATAACGGTTATTGCTCATGGGTAATAACGCCATAGGCCCGTTTTGTGTAAAACGCTCAAAGGCATGATTATTATGCCCACCAGCCACTTCTACATTAGCAATAATTGCGCCTTGTTCATAAGGCTGGGTATTAAAACCAAGCCCAAGTAAACTACGTGTTGGTGATTGTGCGCCATCAGCAATAACCAATAGCTTGGCGTTTAATTGCTCGCCGCTTTGTAAGGTGAGTGTATTGCTATGCAAAGTTTGCTCAATGGCAATTACGCTATCGGGGCACAAAAGCGTAATATTTGACTGCGTTAAACGCAGGTGAAGCGCTCGGCCAAAAGGATTTACTTCTACTACGTAACCAAGTGAGGGCTTAGCAAATTCGTCGCAATTAATGTGCGCTTTGCCAAAGTGGCCTCTATCAGACACGCTCACTTTTTTGATTGCTGCGGTGTAAGGGGCATTTTGCTCAAATAAATTGAGGCTTTGTAAATACTCTACCGATTGCTGAGCAAGTGCAATGCTTCTGTCGTCAAAGCTTGGGTGGTAGTCGCCGGTTACTTGATTAGCTTCTACAACGGCAATATTTAACGCGGGATTAGTTTTAGCCACACTTAATGCGCAGCTTGCTCCCGCTAAACCACCGCCAATAATAACTACATCAAACTGCTTAGCCACTTTACTCTCCGAGCTTTATACGTTTTTAGCACTTTGCATAAGTGCTTCTATATCGCTAATTTTTTTAGGTACGCTTAGGGTCAAGTTTTCATGGCCGGTTTCGGTAACTAGCAAGTTATCTTCGATACGAATGCCAATGCCTTTGTATTTTTGCGGTGCGCTTGAGTCTTCGCTTATATAAAGCCCTGGCTCTATGGTGAGTACCATACCCGGCTCAAATGCACGCTCAGCGTTATTTACTTTGTAATCGCCAACATCATGTACATCTAAACCAAGCCAATGCCCAAGCCCGTGCATGTAATATTCTTTACACGCACCTTTTGCCATTAGCTCGTCAAAGTCGCCAATTAAAATACCTAAGTCGAGTAAACCTTGGGTCATTACTTCCATTGCTAGTTTATTAGCATGCGACATATAACCACCGGGTTTTACGTCATCAAAAGCAACTTCTTGCGCTTTAAGTACAATATTATAAAGCGCGGCTTGCTCTTCGCTAAATTGACCATTTACCGGAAATGTACGCGTTATATCAGCAGCGTAACCTTGTAACTCACAACCGGAGTCTATAAGTACTAGGTCACCACTTTTTAATACGTCGCTATTTTGTGTGTAATGTAAAATATTGGCGTTGTCGCCACTACCAACAATTGTGCCGTACGCAGGATGAGGCGCACCATTCATTGCATAATGATGATGTAGCTCTGCCTCTAGCTGAAATTCAGTAGCTCCCGCATGCGAATAACGCATAGCGCGCATGTGCCCTCGCGCACTAATTTCACAGCCTTCTCGCATAACATCTATCTCGCTTGGCGATTTAAACAAACGCATTTCGTGAATAAGGCCGCGTATTTCTTTTAAATTACTCGGTGCTTTGAGGCCTTTTCGAGAGCCACTTCGAAGCGTACCTAGTAACGAAAACACTTTGGTATCAAATGAGGGGTAAGCACCTTGTGCAAAATAGAGCGCATTTTTTGCATTTAGCATATCGAGTGTTTTATCGTTTAATTCACTTAGCGGGTAAGCTTCATCAAACAAGTAGTCACTTTTAGCTTTATCAAAGCCAACTCTGCGGCCATGCCAAATTTCTGCAAGCTTGTCTTTATCTAGGCAAAATAAAGTACTGGGTGCATCGCTGTTATTACAGAGTACAAGTACGGCGTCGGGTTCGTTAAAGCCAGTTAAGTAAAAAAAGTCGCTATCTTGTCTAAATGCATATTCGGTATCGCGGCTGCGCGTCACTTCGCTCGCAGCGGGAATAATAGCAACGCTATTTTCATCCATTTGAGCAAGTAAGCGCTCGCGACGTGCTTTAAATTCTGACTTTTGTACTTCAACCATTATTAACCAACCCGTTTTACTTTTTAAAAGTTAATGAAGTGTTTTTTTAGTACTTTGCGTGCTTTGCTCTTTACCAAGCTCTGCAAAACAAAGTAGTGCTGATACACGCACATATTCAATCACTTCGTGCAGCGCTTGGCTGTCTTCTTCGGTTTCTTCAAAAGTAGTATCTAGGCGAGTGATTTCGCTAAAGTCAGTAATAACCTCTTTAACATCACTCGATAGTTTACCGTAGTCTTTTTGCTTTAAACCAAAACCAAGCATAAAACCCGCTACCCATGATACGAGGCCATTAGCCTGATCGATGAGTGTTTCGTCGTCGCTTGGTAAAAATAAATCAAACTGAAATTCATCATCATTAAAGCTCGCGACTACTTGCTTATAAATAGTGCCAAAAAACTGCTTTAAATCGTTACTAAACGATTCACCATCGTTAAACACATCACTCAAAAGGCCTAAGTATTCTTTGTCGTCAATGGTTAAACCACACGCAAGTAAACCACTAATCACACCATGCGCTTCAGCAGGTGATACAAATATTTCGTTTTTTTCTAAAAGCAGTTGAGCTTTTTCGTAATCGGGTAAATCGTTCATAATCGAATCTTCGCTTTGCAAGTTAAGGCAATGCTACCACTCGATAAAAAGCAACTCCAATTAATTGTATGATCAAGCTCAAAAACCATGCGATAAAGTAAATGATGAGTTAAAGGTGCGGAAAAACTAAGCGAACGATATAATTTTTTACGTTTGGGGTTTAAGGATTGGATTATGTCTTATATACTTAAATTGTTCCCTGGGGTACCGGAGCTTAGTTAAGTCCCTGAGCCGATAAATTTTATACCAGGGTTTCTGTTCGTCTACTATTGTGCAGGCTCGGCATGTACCGAGAAGCCTACGGTAAACCGCAGATTCCCGCCCTGAAACCTTCTGGTTTCAGGACTGAAACCGAGTACCGTATCTTGGGGAACACCTTTTTAGCAAACCCTCGCCTTTAAAAGGCTTTATCAAAAAAAATTAACCTTCCTATTTACTCTTATATTTATCTAAATTTTTTATTCACTTATCTTCTATTGTCTAATATTACTTTTTAGCTTATAAAAAAGCCGCAGGTAATTGCTTACCTACAGCTTTAATAATCACGTATTAGAGTGAAGTTATACCAATTTGCTTATATATGA
>NZ_PJBK01000014.1:0-89920 GCF_002836155.1 Pseudoalteromonas sp. GutCa3
AAAACTAAGTTTTACTTAACACCTGAGTTGTTCGTGCCTCGCTATGCGTTGGCGTTTCCCGTCTCAGTGGGGTCGCATTATAGGGAGATCCGAAAACAGATCAACCCTTTTTTGAAGAAAACTTGAAATAATGTGCTGTTCGCTGAGTATTTGAGCTAAACGCTCAAAAACACAACTAAACTACCATTATTAATAGGTTCATAGAGCTATTTGAAATGAAAGTTGTGGCAACTACTAACGGGTAGAGACACATTTCGATCATCGATGCGGAAAAAACAACCAATAGAGCAAGAGTCGTATTCCTATAATCATTTAAATTAATCAAAAGCTGAGAATTAAATTGATCAGCCTATGTTTAATAATAGTTTTACATATTTTAGGAGGAAGTTTACTTAGGCCGTAATGGTTAACTTTACTCTGAGGTTCTTAGTACCGGTATATTTATAAGAGTACGCACGTTATATCTTTTAATCAGCTCTATAAGTAGAAACTTCGTTAGGGATTGCTCTAATTGTAGCTCAATTCGCGGCGGCATTATTAATAGCTGTAAATCACAATATATAGTGGAAATGATCTTTAACTAGAATCTGATAGGCTATTTTGAATGAATGGTAAATAAAGAGTAATTAGGTAGAGCTATTAAAGCAGCTGTCAAAACAACTTATCAATTCAGAATCTATGAGTCATTGCCCATAATAGAAGGTAATTACTGGTTCATATAGTTTGACAAATTTTAGGCAAGAAAAAGCCGAGCATAGGCTCGGCTTTTAGGTTTCTTTAAGACTTACTCTGCAGACTGTGCGTCTTCTTGAACTGCTTCGCTAGTCGCTGGGCGACCAACTAGTTCAATATAAGCCATTGGTGCATTATCACCAGTACGGAAGCCACACTTAAGAATACGAGTGTAACCACCTGGACGATCCGCGTTACGTGGACCGATTTCACTGAATAATTTACCAACAACTTCATTATCACGCGTGCGAGCAAACGCTAAACGGCGATTTGCTACACTGTCAGTCTTAGCCAGTGTGATTAAAGGTTCAATTACACGACGTAACTCTTTCGCTTTAGGCAAAGTAGTTTTGATGATTTCATGTTTCACCAAAGAACCTGCCATATTGCTAAACATCGCTTTACGATGGCTACTGTTACGGTTTAATTGACGACCACTCTTACGATGGCGCATGACCCTATCCTTCTAACTAAACTAATATAGTGATTTAGATTATTCAGCTAAACTTGCAGGTGGCCAATTTTCTAGGCGCATGCCCAGAGAAAGTCCACGTGAAGCTAGCACGTCTTTAATTTCAGTTAGAGACTTCTTACCTAAATTAGGTGTTTTAAGAAGCTCAACTTCAGTGCGCTGAACTAAATCACCGATATATTGAATTTGCTCGGCTTTCAAACAATTTGCTGAGCGTACTGTTAATTCAAGGTCATCAACTGGACGAAGTAGAATAGGATCGAATTCTGGCTTCTCTTCTTTCTCTTCTGGCTCAGTTACATCACGTAAATCTACGAATGCATCTAATTGCTCAGCTAAGATAGTAGACGCACGGCGGATCGCTTCTTCTGGATCTAAAGTGCCGTTTGTTTCCATATCAATGATTAACTTGTCTAAATCTGTACGTTGCTCAACTCGAGCTGATTCAACCGAGTACGCAATACGTTCAACTGGGCTAAATGATGCATCAAGCAACAATCTACCAATTGGACGCTCATCGTCATCAGAGGATAAACGACTAGATGCCGGCACATAACCACGACCACGTTCAACACGAATACGCATGCTGATCTCGCTGTTATTTGTAGTTAAATTACAAATAACGTGATCTGGATTAGCAATTGTTACATCGCCATCGTGCTGAATATCAGCCGCAGTAACAGGGCCTACACCAGATTTAGTCAGGGTCAGAAAAACTTCATCTTTGCCTTCTAACGTTACTGCTAAACCTTTAAGGTTTAATAGTATTTCAATGATGTCTTCTTGAACGCCTTCTTTCGCGCTGTACTCATGTAATACACCGTCGATTTCAACTTCAGTTACTGCACATCCAGGCATAGATGAAAGTAATATACGGCGTAAAGCATTACCCAGAGTATGGCCAAAGCCACGCTCTAATGGTTCTAAAACTATTTTAGAACGCGTTGGGTTGATAGCGTCGATGTCGACTAACCTTGGTTTTAGAAATTCTGTAACAGAACCCTGCATTTTATCCTCTCTTAACTCTTAACTTTACTTAGAGTAAAGTTCGACGATTAGTTGTTCATTAATGTCCGCAGACAGGTCTGAACGCTCAGGTAGACGCTTAAAGCTGCCTTCCAATTTCTTACCGTCAACTTCAACCCAAGTCGGCTTTTCACGTTGCTCAGCCAACTCTAGAGCAGCGATGATACGTGCTTGTGTCTTAGACTTCTCACGGATTACAACAGTATCTTCTGGAGTAATTACGTATGAAGGAATGTTCACAACACGACCATTAACTAAAATCGCTTTATGGCTTACTAACTGACGTGCTTCTGCACGTGTGCTAGCAAAACCCATGCGATATACAACATTGTCTAAACGTTGCTCTAAAAGCTGTAACAAGTTTTCACCTGTATTACCTTTAAGGCGAGCAGCTTCTTTGTAGTAGTTACGGAATTGCTTTTCTAATACACCGTATATACGACGTACTTTTTGCTTTTCACGTAATTGTAAACCGTAATCAGATAAACGACCTTTACGGGCGCCGTGCTGACCAGGTGCAGTCTCAAGTTTACACTTAGAGTCGATAGCTCTTACGCCGCTCTTAAGGAACAGGTCAGTACCTTCACGACGACTCAGCTTGAGCTTAGGGCCCAAATATCTTGCCATGTTATTTCTCCTAACCTATTGTTAAACGCGACGTTTCTTCGGTGGACGACAACCATTATGTGGTATAGGCGTCACGTCAGTAATGTTGGTAATACGGTAACCAGCAGCATTCAAAGCACGTACAGCAGATTCACGACCTGGACCTGGACCTTTGATGAAAACTTCTAGATTTTTTAAACCGTATTCTTGAGCAGCAGTACCTGCACGCTCTGCAGCAACCTGAGCAGCAAATGGTGTAGATTTACGTGAACCACGGAAACCTGAACCACCGGCAGTAGCCCATGATAGTGCATTACCTTGACGGTCGGTAATCGTTACAATAGTGTTGTTGAAAGACGCATGAACATGAGCCATACCATCAGCAACTTGTTTTTTAACCTTTTTACGACGAATTGGTGTCTTAGCCATAATACTATCCCCTTATCGCTTAATAGGCTTACGAGGACCCTTGCGGGTGCGCGCGTTAGTCTTAGTTCTTTGACCACGTAGTGGTAAAGAGCGACGGTGACGTAGGCCACGATAACAACCAAGGTCCATAAGGCGCTTGATATTTAAAGTAACTTCACGACGAAGATCACCTTCAACAGTGTACTTGCCAACTGCATCACGCAGTACGTCAAGAATTTCGTCTGAAAGTTCACCGATTTTTGTGGTTTCGGCGATACCAGTCGCTACTAAGATAGCCTTAGAGCGAGTCTTACCTATGCCATAAATAGCTGTTAAACCAATAACTGCATGTTTATGATCAGGGACGTTAATGCCAGCAATACGGGCCACTAACACATCTCCTATATTCGAATTTGGTAATCATCTGTTTGAAAAGCCCGTAAGGATACTCAAACGAAGACCAAATTACTACTAAAAACACAGGCCGAGAAAACTCAGCCTGCACGCTGTTTACTTAACCTTGCCTTTGCTTATGCTTAGGCTCACTGCAAATTACGCGTACTACACCAGCACGTTTAATAACTTTACAGTTACGGCATATTTTCTTAACGGAAGCACGTACTTTCATTGCTCAACTCCGTAAACTGACCTTATCGACCGTAGCCTTTAAGGTTCGCTTTTTTCAGCACAGAATCATACTGATGAGACATCAGGTGAGTCTGTACTTGTGCCATAAAGTCCATGATCACTACAACGATAATCAAAACTGATGTACCGCCGAAGTAGAATGGCGTTTGCCACGCCATCGTCATGAATTCAGGCACCAGACAGATAAAGGTTATATACAAAGCACCTGCCAATGTCAGGCGTGTCATCACTTTATCAATGTATTTAGATGTCTGCTCACCTGGACGAATACCTGGGATAAATGCGCCAGATTTCTTAAGGTTATCTGCTGTTTCACGTGGGTTAAAAACCAACGCTGTGTAGAAAAAGCAGAAGAAGATAATAGCCGCAGCTAAAACAAGTGAGTACAACGGTTGACCTGGGGTCAACGTAGTAGCAACAGCTTGTAATACATCAGCGACTGGACCTTCACCTTGGCCGAACCAGCTAGCAATTGTACCAGGGAACAGAATTATACTGCTAGCGAAGATTGGTGGAATAACACCCGCCATATTTACTTTTAGTGGTAAATGCGTGCTTTGAGCAGCAAATACTTGACGACCTTGTTGGCGTTTAGCGTAGTTAACAACAATACGACGTTGTCCACGTTCGAAAAACACTACAAGATAAGTAACAGCGAATACGATTACCGCAACCATCAACAGTACAAAAACATTCAAATCACCTTGGCGCGCCATTTCGACTGTCGAACCAATAGCAGACGGCAAGTTAGCTACAATACCAACAAATATTAGAACAGAGATACCGTTACCGATACCACGCTCTGTTATTTGTTCACCCAACCACATAAGGAACATAGTACCAGTTACTAAACTCACCACTGCGGTGAAATAGAAACCCATACCAGGGTTAACAACTAACCCCTCCATCATGCCCGGTAAGCTAGAAGCAATACCGATTGATTGAATAGTAGCTAGCACAAGCGTGCCATAGCGTGTGTACTGGCTAATTTTTTTACGCCCTTGCTCACCTTCTTTCTTAAGCTCTATAAACGGAGGATACATATGCGTTAATAGTTGCGTAATAATCGAAGCCGAGATATACGGCATAATACCCAGTGCTAACACTGAAGCTCGCTCAAGTGCACCACCACTGAACATGTTGAACATCTCAACAATGGTGCCCTTTTGTTGCTCGAAGAAATCGGCAAGTACAGCGGCGTCAATCCCAGGGATCGGCACAAATGAACCTAGACGGTAAATTATGATAGCACCCAATACGAAGAGTAATCGGCGCTTCAATTCCGAAAGTCCACCTTGTGCACTTTTTGTATCTTGACCTGGTTTAGCCATTAGTACTTCCTTAGTCTTCTACCTTGCCTCCGGCAGCTTCAATAGCTTCGCGAGCACCTTTAGAGGCTTTAAGGCCTTTAACGGTAACAGCGCGTGAAACTTCGCCAGATTTAACAACTTTAACGAAAAGAACGTTCTTTTTAACTAGACCAGCTGCTTGTAACGCGCTTAGGTCTACCACATCGCCTTCTACTTTAGCGATTTCAAAAAGGTTTATTTCTGCAGATACTAAAGATTTGCGAGAAGTAAAACCAAATTTAGGTAGACGACGTTGCATAGGCATTTGACCGCCTTCAAAACCAACGCGTACTTTGCCGCCAGAACGTGATTTTTGACCTTTGTGACCACGGCCGCCAGTCTTACCTAGACCAGAACCGATACCACGACCAACACGTTTTGGAGCAGTTTTTGAACCTGCAGCAGGTGAAAGTGTATTCAAATGCATCGAATTAACCCTCTACCTTAACCATGTAAGAAACCTTGTTTATCATACCACGTACACATGCTGTGTCTTCTAACTCAACAGTGTGGTTGATACGACGTAAACCAAGACCGCGTAATGTAGCTTTATGTTTCGGTAAACGACCGATAGAGCTTTTTACTTGTGTTACTTTTACAGTTTGATTTGCCATGGTTACCCCAGTATTTCGTCTACGCGAAGGCCACGTTTAGCAGCGATTGACTGTGGAGAATTCATATTCTCAAGAGCCGAAATCGTTGCACGTACCACGTTGATCGGGTTAGTAGAACCGTAACATTTAGAAAGTACGTTCTGCACACCAGTAACTTCTAGTACTGCACGCATAGCACCACCTGCAATGATACCAGTACCTTCAGATGCTGGTTTCATGAACACTAGTGAGCCAGCATGACGTCCCTTAACAGGATGCTGTAATGTGTTGCCATTTAGGTCTACGTTGATCATGTTACGACGTGCTTTTTCCATTGCTTTTTGAATAGCAGCTGGAACTTCACGTGCTTTACCATAACCGAAACCTACTTTACCTGCGCCATCACCAACTACAGTTAGTGCAGTAAAGCTAAAGATACGACCACCTTTAACTACTTTAGACACACGGTTCACCGCGATTAGCTTTTCAGCTAGATCAGGCTGTTGTTGCTTTGCTTCTACGTTAGCCATAGTCTACTCCTAGAATTGCAAACCGGCTTCACGCGCAGCATCAGCTAGCGCCTTCACACGGCCGTGATATTTAAAGCCACTGCGATCAAAAGCAATCTTTTCGATGCCTTTGTCAGCCGCACGTTCAGCAACCGCTTTGCCAACTGCTTGCGCAGCTTCAACGTTACCGGTGCCTTTAACTGTTTCGCTAATAGCCTTTTCAACAGTAGAAGCAGCAGCCAGTACATTACCCTCAGCATTTACTACTTGAGCGTATATGTGACGTGGCGTGCGGTGGATAACAAGACGCGTTGTGCCTTGTTCAATATAATTTCTACGAGTGCGTTTAGCACGACGTAGACGAGCTGTTTTTTTATCCATCGTCTTACCTTACTTCTTCTTAGCCTCTTTACGGCGTACATTCTCATCTGAATAACGAACACCCTTACCTTTATAAGGCTCAGGTTTACGGTATGCACGAATGTTAGCAGCTGTTTGACCAACTAACTGCTTATCTACGCCCTTAACTAGAACTTCTGTTTGGCTTGGAGTTTCAATCGTAATTCCTTCAGGAACTGCGAAATTAACTGGGTGTGAGAAGCCAAGAGTTAAATCTAATGTTTTACCCTTAGCTGCAGCACGGTAACCCACGCCTACTAACTGAAGTTTCTTCTCGTAACCTTCATGCGTACCAACAACCATGTTGTTGATTAGAGCGCGAGCAGTACCTGCTTGAGCCCATGCATTAGCTACGCCATCACGAGGTAAAGTAGTAATAACGTTGTCATTAACTTGTACTTCAACAGCGTTGTTGATAGTACGAGTAAGTTCACCGTTTTTGCCTTTAACTGTGATTTCCTGGCCTTTTAATGTAACTTCTACACCGGCAGGAACAGTAATTGGTGCCTTTGCTATGCGAGACATAGTTCCCCTCCGATTAAGCTACAAAACCAATGATTTCACCACCAACACCAGCACTACGTGCTGTGCGGTCTGTCATTAGGCCTTTAGAAGTTGATACGATAGCGATACCAAGACCACCCATTACCTTAGGTAATTGGTCACGTTTCTTATAGATACGTAGACCAGGGCGACTTACACGCTGGATATTTTCAATTACAGCTTTGCCTTCGAAGTACTTCAACTCGATAGAAAGCTCAGGTTTAGTTTCACCGTTAACGGCGAAATCTACGATATAACCTTCGTCTTTTAGTACTTTAGCTAATGCTACTTTCAGCTTTGAAGTTGGCATCGTTACAGATACTTTCTTCGCTGATTGACCGTTACGAATTCGTGTAAACAAATCCGCGATAGGATCTTGCAAGCTCATAGTCTTACTCCCATGATTCTATTACCAGCTAGCCTTTTTAAGGCCAGGAATTTCACCGCGCATAGCTGCTTCGCGAACTTTAATACGGCTCATGCCGAATTTGCGAAGGAAACCATGTGGGCGGCCCGTAATGTTACAACGATTACGTTGACGTGCAGGGCTAGAATCACGAGGTAAAGCTTGTAGCTTAAGTACCGCGTCCCAACGATCATCTTCAGATGTGTTAACATCACTGATGATAGCTTTTAGTGCCGCGCGCTTTTCAGCGAACTGAGCAACTAGTTTTGTGCGCTTTGCTTCGCGCGCTTTCATAGAATTCTTTGCCATAACCCTACCCTTATTTCTTAAATGGGAAGTTAAACGCTTCTAACAACGCACGGCCTTCCTCATCAGATTTCGCAGAAGTAGTGATAGTAATATCCATACCGCGTACACGGTCTACTTTATCGTAATCGATTTCTGGGAAGATGATTTGTTCACGTACGCCCATGCTGTAGTTGCCACGTCCATCAAAAGACTTAGCACTTACGCCACGGAAGTCACGAATACGTGGGATAGCGATTGATACCAAACGCTCAAAAAAGTCCCACATACGCTCGCCGCGTAGGGTTACTTTACAACCAATCGGGTAACCTTCACGCACTTTGAAGCCAGCAACAGATTTGCGTGCTTTAGTGATTAGAGGTTTCTGACCAGAGATTGCTGCTAGATCCGCTACTGCGTTATCTAAAATCTTCTTGTCAGCTAGGGCTTCGCCCACGCCCATATTCAATGTGATCTTTTCGATCTGAGGGACTTGCATGACAGAGCTGAAACCAAACTTCTCTTGAAGTTCCGCAACTACTTTGTCTTTATATACTTCATGCAGTTTCGCCATCATTCTACTCCAACTATTAGATAGTTTTACCAGTAGATTTAAAGATACGTAATTTCTTACCATCTTCAATCTTGAAACCTACACGATCAGCTTTACTCGTTTCCGAGTTGAAGATCGCAACGTTTGATGCATCCATAGATGCTTCTTTCTCAACAATGCCGCCAGCTTGGTTCAATTGTGGAACCGGCTTTTGGTGTTTCTTGATCAAGTTTATGCCTTCGACAAAGATTCGACCAGATTCAGTAACAACTGAAAGCACTTTTCCGCGCTTACCTTTGTCTTTACCTGCTAGTACGATTACTTCGTCATCACGACGTATTTTTGCTGCCATGATTGGCTCCTTACAGTACTTCTGGGGCTAGTGAAACGATTTTCATGAACTTATCATTACGAAGTTCGCGAGTCACAGGGCCGAAAATACGTGTACCAATTGGCTGCAAGTTATCATTTAAGATAACAGCCGCGTTGCTGTCAAAACGGATCAAAGAACCATCTGGACGGCGAACACCTTTTCTGGTACGCACAACTACCGCGTTTTTAACATCACCTTTCTTCACTTTACCGCGAGGAATAGCTTCTTTTACAGAAACTTTAATGATGTCGCCAATCGCTGCGTAGCGACGGTGTGAACCACCAAGGACTTTTATACACTGCACTTTGCGAGCGCCGCTGTTATCAGCAACTTCCAGCTGAGTTTGCATTTGGATCATGTTAATGACCTCCGGTGTAGTAATTACAACGTGTCTAAAATTCGTTTAAAAATCAGACATTTCGATTAAATCCCAATCAAAAAACAAACGAGTTGTCTCTTAAGGGCGGGCAATTGTACCAGCATTGAGGGGGTAGTGATAGGTTATTTTTTAATTAATTTAGAGCGTACGGTTATTAAAGTTGAGTAATTACGGCTATGTAGCTATTTTACAGGTGGTTACAAAACAAACAAGGCACTATATAAGTGCCTTGTTTGTTTTAACTATAGATGATTAACCGAATAAACCTTTTAATTTATCTTTAATCTTATCCTTTGCTTTGTCTTTGGCTTTTTCTTTTGCCTCATCAACCTTCTGCTTAGCTTCATCTTTAAGCGCATTGCCTACATCAAGCTTTATACCAACATCGTGGAAAGGCCCTTTTATACGTAGTGGTATTTTAAAACCAGTGCTGTCATCAGTGGTCCCCTGTCCTTCGATTGATCCAACTATGCCTGTAACCAAACGGTAATTAACTGTTGTTTGCGGTAAATCAACATCGCCTTCACCTGATATTCTAACGAGTGGGCTAATAAGTGATAAATCAGTATTTTTACCAACACCATTAGTAAAGTTAAAACTTCCCGTTAGTGCAGAGAAATCTGTTTGCTCTGATTCTTCAAACCCGGTATCCAGCCCTTCAGACGCAGCACCAAAGTTTCCTGAAATGAGTTCCTTACCTTTACGAACCATCTCAGCTATATTCGCACCTTTTACAGCTCCATCAGCAAACTCAAATTCAAGTTTTCCGTTAAGCGCACCAATAAACGACTTTTGACTTTGGCCAGTTGTGTTTAGGTTCCAATTTAAAGAACCCTTACCCATTAGCTTGTCAAAACCTGCCGCATCAGTTAATAAAGGCTGTGCATCTATACCAGCTAAGTCAAAGTTAGTTGATATTTTATAAGGCACTTGTTGTGCGTTTACATTAATAACGCCTTTACCTGACCCTTCATAAGCAGAAAAGCTATCTAGGCTTAGTTTTGCAACGCTATTTTTTAAAGCAACAGTAAATTGATTGGCGCCCAACTTAATATCGTTAGCTTTTAATCCACTTGAACGAATAACTACATTCGCATCTAGTGAATTTAACGCACTTAGATCAATTTTAGTGTCATCCCATACTATTGGCTCTGCAGGTTTATCATTTTGCTCTACTGGCTCTTCTTGTTTTGCTACTGCTTCAGGTAGGTACGGGTTTAAATCAAGCATACCTAAATCAATATCAGCATTTACAGCTAAACGCTTACCTAGGTTAAGCTCACTCTTACCTTTTATTTCCAATGCGTCTAACGTCGCAACTAAATCTTCTAAATTAAATTTCTCACCTGCTAGGTGCATTTTACCGTTTACACTAAATGCGTTAAAAGCATTGTCTTTAGCGTCTAACTCTACACCTTGCCATTTCGCAATACTTTTAACTGACTCACCGCTTAGTGATAACTGACCTTTAATATCTTGGCCTTGCCCAGCGATGCTCCCTTCGAACGTTAGATCAACTAAACGAGAATCTAAGGTTTGTTTAACATTAAAAGTAGCACCTTCAATTGCTTTAGCAGGAGTATCTAATTTTATATCAAGCTCAAAACGCTCCTGCATATAAGTAATACCCCCTTTTACTTCTAATGTTTTACGAAGTGATGGAAGTAAAATAGCGAGTTCTAAATCACTAATTTGTTGCTTAGCACCTGTTAGACCATCTAGATAAGTAAATGTGCCGCCATAAATAGCAACCTCACCTAACTCAATATCAAAGTTATCTGGAAGCTTTATCGCTTCACCTGATTGGCTTTGCTCTTTAGGTTGCTCTGCAACTGCATCAAACAACTGCCAATTAGCTTTACCATTTTTGTCAGTTTCTAATAGGATATTTGGTTCATTTATAACAAACTTATCTAATTTAAACTCACCACCAAATAATGAAAACCAAGGTATGTGTACAGCAAGCTGTTTCATACTCGCCATATCGGCGCGCGAACCTGATTCCATATTTGCAAAATGCACGTCGTTAAGTTCTAACTTTAATGCAGGGAATACGCTAAGTGTTTTATCACCTTTAATAGTAAGAGTGCGCCCAGTTGTTTGTTCTACCTGCTCAGACACTTTATTAAAAATAGTATCACTAGGGATTAAAAACGGTGCGGCAACAATTAGTGCTATACATAGTAAAAGTATTACACCTACAATTTTAAGTAAAGTTTTCATGATCGTCCTTTCAAACGTGCAAATAATGTTCTTATCATAGCGAGTGTTAGCCTTAAAATCATTGTAGTTGATGTAAAAAAGCCACTAAAACCATTTTACCTGTTATATATGAATCTTTCCTGAAACATTTTGATACCTTTAGGTTACAAATAAATATTGACCCGGTGATACCCCAAGGTTACATTGATACCCAGAGGTTACAAAAAATAAAATACTATTACAGGATGAATACTATGAAACAACAGGATATTAAAACTGAAGAACAATTTATGGGTCAAAACATATGGATTAGTTTAAGCGCAGGGATAGTTTGTTTACTTCTCTGTGTTTACTCACTAATAAAACAAGATCAACATATTGGAGGGCTTTTAACTGTTGGAATGGGCGTTTTTTTTTATATAGTTATAGTGATTATTTATCTCATTAAAGGGGGTTTTCCGTTAAAAATGTATTTTCAATACGCTTATAAAGATGAGTTTCTAAACACCATTGACACTAATGCATATAAACATACAAGTTTTGCATTTGGGTTTTGCCTTCTTGGTGTTTTTTATATAAGCGATGAAATACCTACCGAATTTTCGCATGCAACTATGGCAATATTCTACCTAGGTATCATGCTCTTGGTATATGGCGCTTCATTGCTTTGGCAAAATCGTGATTAGGAGAGGAAATGCAAAATAACATAGCAAAGTATCGAAAAGAGGCCGGGCTTTCACAGCAAGAACTTGCTGATGCTATTAACGTGTCGCGCAAAACAATAAGTACCGTAGAAACAAACCGGTTTACGCCGTCGGTAATAATTGCTCTAAAAATAGCAAAGCATTTTAATACCTCAGTTGAAAGCCTATTTGTACTGGATGAAAATGATTGATACATGTTAAAGCATTAGTCTCATTTTATTAGCAAAAATACTGATTTAGTCACTTCAATTACAACGTATGGAGGACAGCGCTGTTGTTATTAGCGTAATTGCGCTAAAATAGACCAGCAAAAAAATATATATCTAAACCGGAGATTCTACAAGGCATGAAAAAACTGCTAATTTCACCGTCAAAAATGACGCTAGGCGAACAAGAAAATCAAATCTATCAGAACATTCTGAAGCAATCTTCAGAGTTAAGCCTTAACCTTATGGCCGTGAAAGTAGAAAACCACCCTGATGATTTTTTACCTTGGTGTTACGAATTGCTAAGTGCAAGCAGAGATCGTATGAACTACGATTTGCTAGAGCCACAGCAGTTACCAGTACTTAAGAAGCTACACGATCAGCTTATTTCAGCTATCAGCTTTTTACAGGTTAAAACTTTACGTATTGCTCCGTGGCCTGTTGTAAGTGTATTTGTAGAACAACACAAAGACGTTATTGCACTTGATGAACAGCTTCGTTTGGTAGACTACATCAAAAGCATTCGTGAACAGTCTCTTAAAGATATGATTCCTGAAGACTTACTTGCGTTTAGCGGTAAGCACATGGCATCACTTGATCCAAGCACATACAACTTTGACGTTGAATGGTTTGCATCTACAAAGAGTGCAAAGAGCTTCCATCAAATGCTTGGTGATTTACCAGGTGCTTTTGACGATGCACTAGTGAATATTCCACTTGAAGGTGATATTACTCAATACGAATATCAACAATTTGTTGCTGCTTATTCAAAAATATTCACCGACAACAACGAAAAACCAACACTTGCGCCTGCAACACGACTGCTTGCAATGCGTCGCCCTGATTTATTTACTCCGATTACAAATAATCGATTAGATGCATTATGTGGTGCCCTTGGTGTTTCTAAACTTAAAAATAGTGATTTTGAGCGTTACTGGCAAGATATCGTAAAAGGTATTCAAGCTATGTCATGGTACAAAATGGCTAAACCTAGTAATGAGTTAGAAGAACAATTGGTTGCTATTAAAGCATTAATTCCATGTTTCTTTCACTACGCTGATGCTAAAACACCAGATAACTCTAACTACATTAAACTGCTAACCAAGCCTAAACGTACTACAACTACAACAGGTAAAACTCAGCGTAGAGGTAAAGAGTCTGCAGAAATTCTAGTAGACCGTGCACTTGCTGCTGACGATATTCCTGAGCATATTCGCAGTAAACGTGATTCAATTGTGAGTGAAGTACAAAAAGGTCGCAGCGTAAACGAAACAATTAGCCTTATGCGCACTATATTCGGTTAAAATCTTCTAATTTAGCCGTACTTTTATGGTGCGGCTAGGTTAATTTATGCACCAGCAATGTGCGCAACATCTTCCTTCATGTTATATCCCCATCCTATTCATAAAATTCAAGCTCATGTTTTTAATAAATAAAAAATAATTTTTAATAAAAAATAATGAAGCTGGCACATACAGTGCAATTATCCCGTTAGTTAAACAATAAAAAGCCGTCAGCCTAAAGGTTCCGATTACATAATAAAAACCTTGGCGAGCAAAAATCATATAACGGGAAATGGACATGCTAAAACTAAAAAAAACAATCGCTATCAGTGCTATAGCATTAATGGGCGCAACATCTTTAACGTCAACAGCCGTACATGCTGAAGTAACTGCTAATGCAGCGGCAACATCAAACTACTTATGGCGTGGTCAAGAGCAAACTGGGGGCGATGCAGCTATTTCAGGCGGTATTGATTACGCCAATGAATCGGGCTTTTATGCAGGTACTTGGGCTTCAAATGCATCGTGGGCAGATGAAATGACCTATGAGCTTGATTTATATGCAGGCTTTGGTGGCGACATTAACGAAAGCGTTAGCTACGATGTTGGCTATATTTATTACGCTTACCCAGATGCCGCTTCTGAAGCAGACGCAGATTTCTCTGAAATTTACGGTAGCATTAGTGTAGAAGGTTTTACATTTGGTGCTTCAGTACTTGCAACATCAGCTGCAAGTGGTGATGGTACAGACTTTGGTGATTCACTTTACCTGACAGCTGACTACGGTTTTGCTGTTGGCAGTAACGGCACTGAAATGGCACTTCACTTAGGCCATTACTCTGGTGATTTTATTGGCGATGACAATATTCTAGATTACGGTGTATCAATTTCGAAAGACGGTTTTACTTTTGGTTTGTCTGATACAGATATGGATGATTCAGATATTAAAGCTTACGTTGCTTATTCTGTAGACTTTAATTTATAAGAAAGAATGTGTTACTTGCTGCAACACGAAGGGCCTTTTGGCCCTTTTCTCGTTTTTGAATAAGACCCCTCACACCTGTTAACAAACCGTTACAATTGAATGAAAACAATACATACTTTTTCCTTTATTCTATAACTTAGTCACTGGGCATTTATAACTGCCTAGCCATAAAATAGGTATAAAGGAATAATAATGAAATCACCTAACGCTTTTAGCGCCCTACTCGATATTTATATAAATCCTAGTAAAGCTTTCAATGGTGTTGAACACGCCAAGGGTTGGTCATGGTTAGCATTTATATGTATTACCCTTGCTAGGCTAGTATCGCTAGTGTTTATATTTTTTACTCTAGTGTTGATATGCAGTTTTTGATTAATGAGCAAGTAGCAGCATCAAGTATAGATGCAACAATTGGCGAGCAAAAAGCAATTCGTCAAAGTATAGAGCTAAATGCAGAAAACCAAATTTGGTTTGCTCTGTTTGGCAGCGTAATGGGGCTAGCTATTATGAATGCACTCATGGCACTTTATTATATGCTTGTGGCTAAACAAGATCCTGAATCAGAACATAGCTACGGAGCTTGGTATGGATTCTCTACCTGGACAATGATGCCAGTTGTTATTTCAAGCCTAGGCACAATTGCTCTTGTACTAAGTGCAAGTACAGATCAAATATCTCAACAAGCCGTATTTAGCTACGCATCTATTAACCAATTAATAATAGGACTTGAAATTGGCCATCCTTTTTATAGCTTATTAGAATCAATAAACTTATTTAGCTTTTGGAGCATTGCGCTGGGAATGATCGGCTTAAAATGCTGGACTAATTTTTCAACTAACAAAGCACTCCTATTCTCTGCACTTCCTTCAATCATTATTTTTGGTATTTGGGCAGTCATTGCAGCAATGTAACCACTAGATGGGGGTATGTATTGCCTCCGCATTACTTAATTCACGGATAGATAAAAATGAAAAAAGCAATAATCATCACACTCGCTGTAGGCGCATTTATAGCCCTAATTGTGTCAAAGCAAATCTCTGGCGATGAAAAGCAAGCCGAAGTAAATATTGCTCAAGTAGAGCTTGGCGACATTGCTGACTCAATAATGGCTTCAGGTAATTTAGTTTTTAATACACAAGTGCAATTACGCTCTGAAGTGACAGGCCGAGTAGATAAAATATTTGTTCAAGAAGGCCAAGGAGTGAAACAAGGTGACATGTTAATGCGCCTTGATACAACCGCTTTTGAATCTGAAGTTACCCGTAGTAAAGCAATCCTTCGCGCCACAGAAATTGAAATTAAACATAGTAGAACACGCCTAACTAATCTAGAACGACAACTTAAAAGACAAAAAGACTTATACGATGTCGGTTTAGGTAATCAAGAGAGCTATGAGAACATTGAGAGCGCACGCGATCTGGCTAAAATCGATATTGAATCACGAATAGAGTCGTACAACCAAGCACAAGCATCACTACAAATTGCGCAAGATCGCTTAAGTAAAAGTGTATTTAGAGCGCCAATGAGCGGCTTGCTTGCATCTGTAAATATTAAAGAAGGTGAAACCGTTATAGCCGGTACTACTAATATTATTGGTTCTGATTTGATGTTAGTAGCCGACCCAAGCGCTATTTTAGCCGAGCTACGTGTTGATGAAACCGACATTGCGAGTATTAAGCTTAACCAAAAAGCGAATATTTATGCTGCCGCATACCCTAATAAACCATTTAGCGGCACAGTAATCAATATTGGTACTTCAGCTAAAAACCAAGCAGGCTCTCAAGGTTTATCATTTAAAGTAAAAGTATTACTCGATACTACTGAGCGCCAGCTATATGCAGGAATGAGTTGTAGAGCAGAGATCGCAACAAGCATTGCCGAAAACGGTTTAAAACTTCCAATAGAAGCAATCCAAAAAGAAGACGATAAAACATTTGTATGGCGACTAAATAGTGATAACACAGTTAGCAAAATTGCCGTAACTGTTGGAATATCATCTGATATAGAGCAAGCAATTACTGACGGCTTAAATGAGGGCGACAAAATAGTTATTGGCCCTGCGCGCCCAGTAAGTCTTCTGGCTGAAGGTGATGCGGTAAAACTTAAATCAGATGCAGACAAGGAAGAAGCCTAATGTCTGCGGTAATCAAACTTGAGCATATTAATAAACAATACAAAATGGGCTCAGAGGTATTTAAAGCACTTGATGATGTAAACGTACATATAATGCAAAACGAGTACGTGGCGATTATAGGACCTTCTGGTTCTGGCAAGTCGACCTTAATGAACTTACTAGGTTGTTTAGATACACCCACCAGTGGCGAATACTACTTAAAAGACAAACTAGTAAAAAGTATGACCGAGACAGAGCTTGCTCATCAGCGTAATGAAAGCGTTGGGTTTATATTTCAAAGCTTTAACTTAATACCACGTGCAACCGCACTAGAAAATGTAATGCAGCCTTTAGTGTATCGCTTTATTCCTAGCAAACAGCGCAAGCAACAAGCCCTAGAAGCACTAAAACGGGTAGGTCTCGGTGATAAAGTTAATCACTTATCTAGCCAACTATCAGGTGGGCAACGTCAACGTGTTGCTATTGCCCGCGCTTTAGTCACAAAACCACATATATTATTAGGAGATGAACCCACAGGTAACCTTGATAGTAAAACAACCCGCGAAATTATGGATTTGTTTGATGAGCTGCATAACGAAGGTCACACTATTATTTTAGTAACACATGAGCAAGAAATTGCCGATCATTGCCAACGCGTAATTCGTTTAGTGGACGGTAAAGTGGTAAGTGATGTAACTAAAGATGAAGGAATCAAGCAACATGTTTAAATCAGCTCTTGCCATAATGGAAGGCACTAAAGCCGCTTTTTCAGCTATTAAAGCTAATGCAATGCGCAGCGCACTGACTTGCTTGGGCATTATTATTGGTGTTGCCGCCGTAGTTACTGTAGTTGCAGTAATGCAGGGTTTTACAAAGCAAATAAACGATCAACTTGCTGATATGTCGCCAGATGTAACAACAATAAAGCCTTACACCAGTATTGAACTCGAAATGGTTGGTAAAAATGCCAAGCTTACCTACGACGATTTTTTAGCTTTAAAGTCGCGTATAAAAGAAGCTGAAACGCTAACTGCCCTAATGTTTACCTGGCGCTTTTCGGGGGGAGCTGAGTATGGAAATAAAAGCCACTCATCGCGTGTTATCGGTACTGAGCAAGACTATCAAAAAGCGTATCGTACTTATCCTGAACTTGGTCGCTTTATTCGTGCTGAGGACGATGATAAGCGAAGAAGGGTCGCATTTATCGGCCCTTCAATCATAGAAAAGCTAAACCTTCCTGAAAACCCAGTAGGTGAATATATAAAGCTAGGTGGTGAATGGTTTAGAATTATTGGCGTTGCTGAAAAACAAGGTAGCTTATTTGGTTTTGACCAAGATGATTACATTAATATTCCAATTAGTACCATGAGTGCTTTAGAAGGCGGAAGTACACAAACTAATGTGCAAATTATGTTTAGGTTAAATGAAGGTACTAACGAAGAACAAGTGCTTGCAAAAATAACCCGTGTATTACGCCAACTACATAAACTAAAAGAGAAAGATGAAAACGACTTTGAATTTGAAACCGCTGAAAAATCTCGTGCCCAAATAGATAAATTTACCAGCAGTGCTACTGCTATTACTGCTGGTATTGTTGGCATTAGCTTACTTGTTGGCGGTATTGGTGTTATGAATATAATGCTAGTGTCAGTAACTGAACGCACACGCGTTATTGGTACATTAAAAGCACTAGGCGCAACACCTGGTTTTATTATGCTGCAGTTTTTAGTTGAAGCCGTTGTGCTTTCACTCTTTGGTGGTTTAATAGGACTCATTATAGGATATGGCGCCGCAGGGCTTATTTCGTTTTTAGTCCCTAGTATGCCTGATGCATATATACCAGCATGGGCTGTAATACTATCGTTCGGATTTACATCAATGATTGGAATTATATTTGGTTTAGCCCCCGCCATTAAAGCAGCAAGACTAAACCCTATAGATGCACTGCGTTACGAATAACTAGTTTAAATAATTATTTAGCTTTAAATGGTACCTTATTACATTGTACTTCTACTGTTTTAGGGTACCAAGCTGGGCCGATTTGATTCACAACCACCTCAGCTAAACCATTAGTAAACGATTTATACGTATGAACGCTTTGCCACTCCCCTTGTGGGCAATGTGTTGTTAAATCTAACGGCTCTGATCCCTCGTACAACGCAAGTGCAAAATTATGATGCCACCGTGAGCTTTTTAGTGCTTTATTGCTTACTTTGCTCTGCATACCGTTATCAAAGTAAATATTTGTACACCCCGTTAAAATAATCAGTGTGCAACCGGCTGCAAATAGCTTGATTCTCATAATGTCTCCCCTAGTACTTGCTCTTGGCACCACACTTTAATGGTATGAGGCGAGTATATTCCAAGCGTAATTAAACTCAGCGCTCCATCACTAAATGTTTGTTGTGACTGCATTTGAATAACCGGTGTATCTAAGCAAACTTGTTTTACGTCTACCCGCTGCTCACCCACTAATCCCCATAAATAAAATGGGCGGCTATCTTCGTAATTAGCTTGGCTCGTTATTTTTGCTGTTGCCTGTGGCTGAATGGTTACCGCAGAACAAGCACTGAGGCTTAATGCTATCGCCCCTATAATTAATGGTTTCATACTCTTCCTTATAAACTAAATACCAGTAAGGTAACTTTATAAGAGAACATAAAATATTAGCGTAAAAAGCTGTGGGGAATATGTAGAAACGCTATGAAGTTTTATACAGTTTATTACACATAAAGGCCGCATAAATGCGGCCTTTAAAGTAGTCAACTTAAGTGGTTAGTAAATAAATAGACGTTAGAATTTAGCTAAATTATTTTTACTATCTTTGTCGACCAGCTTAATGTAAGGATCTACCCCCGCAAATAATGGCTTTTCTTTTACTTTTAGCTCAATAGTATTAGTACCAGACACTATTTGATGCTTTTGCGAGTAAATAACAAAGTCTTCAGCGAGTAGGTTTTCAGGGTCATCGCTAAATAATGCAATATCAATTAACTCATCGAGCGGCTGCTCGGTTTCTTCACCTTGTCCATCGGCATGCTGCTTAGTTGCTTCAACGCTCAGTGTTACGGTGTAAAAACCTTCGCTATCAACATCATCTGTAACCGACACTGCTTTCATTTCAAGCTCATAAAGCGTTATATATTTAAACTGATCATCAATAAAACTTTGCTCCGCTTGCGTTGCGTCTTGTTTTAAATAGCTAAGTAAATCAAGCGTAGTTGGGTATGGCGTTGACTGGTATTTAAACTCATTCAAAAACGCTTTAAGTGCGGCATTTAAGCGCTCTTCACCTAATCGGTCATACAAAGCCATCATCGCAACTGAGCCTTTATTGTAATGAAGATATTGTTGAGACTGCGTTTTATACAGCGGCATTTCTTCAAAGGCTTCGCCAGTACGGCCCATTAAGTATCTATCTAACTCGTACTTTAAAAATTTACGAAGTTTCTCGGCGCCAAAGCGTTTTTTTAGCACCATAAGTGCGCTGTATTGGGAGAGCGATTCAGAAATAACGGCACTGCCCTCTACATTAGCCCCCGATACTTGATGCCCCCACCATTGGTGTGCAACTTCATGTGCGGTTACATAGTAAGGGTAGTCAACTTTACTCTCATCTCTTAAGTCTGTAATAAAGCCCATGCTTTCTGAGTAAGGCACCGTATTAGCAAAACTTTGCGCAAACGAGCGATACTTAGGAAACTCAATAATACGTAACTGCTTATGCTGATATGCCCCAAAGGCTTGCGTGTAGTAATCTATTGAGTCTTGTACCGACTCAATCATACGGTCAACATTCCATGCATGATCTTTGTGGTAGTACACCTCAATGTTTACACCGTTGTGCTCAACCTTTTTACTTTCAAGCTCTGCCGAAAGCACAGAATAAAAGTTTAAAATAGGCGCATCCATTTTATAAACAAAAGTACGTCGTCCGTCTTTTACACTCTCACTTTTTAAATAACCAGGTGTAATAGCAAATTGTGACTCATCGGTGGTTACCGTTGCCTTATAGTTTATAAACCCATTAGCAGGCCCAAACTGATTTTGCGTATAATAGCGGCTGTCTTCTAGTTTATGTGCGCGCTCAAGTTCGGGTAAATCGTGCTTACGGCGCTCATACTTATCCGCAATTTGAAAATACTTTTGATAACCAAAATTTGGGAATAATTCTCTATTATTTACAAATGTCCCGTTGTGCACGAGTTGAGTATCAGATCCTCTATCAACAAAACCGTCGTGTTCACGAGAAACAGAAAGCTCACCTTCGCGTACTTCATTCGGCATTAGCGGTTGTTCAAACTCAAACCATACCATGCCTAAATCGGTTAAACGCTCTACTATTTTTCCGCCCGCCATTTTTACATCCCAGCTTTTAGATTGGCTAGGCTCGTTGATTAACACACGGGTTATTGGCTCGTTTGCGGTATTGGTAAACTTAATTTTAGCCACGGCATTTAAAGCACGCTTTTTAGGATAAATATCAATGTTTAAATCAACATCAGTTATTATAGGCAGTGGCAAGTCTTTGTATTGTGAAAACTCTTGCTCATACCTTACTTGTAGCGCTTCGCTATCATCACTTGTTACAAACTCGTTGATTACACGGGTGTTGTAATAAATGTTATAACCCGCGCCCACAAATACCAATAAACTTATAACGGCTGCAATCTGGCCTTTTAAAGACATGTTGTAACGTACTAAAGATAAACGAGTACGCAATGTTTGCGACGGGCCGCGATGCCATAAAGCAAACCCTACAATAGCTAAAAACACACTCAATGCCCCCCAATATAGGGTATACCAATGCGCGCCTTGTAAAAAATGTCCATAACCGTTTATATCTGAATACGGTACGCTACTGCTTTGAGAAAAATGATACATATGATGCTCAAACCCGTAAGCACCCATTACCATTTGAGCAATGTAATACAAAATAAATAAACCCATACCTATGTATTTATTAGGGCTAATTATTTGTAAAAAGAACGCCAATATAGCCATCATAATAAAAGGCAGTAATGTAAGGTAACCCAACCTAAATAAGTACTGGCCAAGCTCTAGGTTAAATTGCCCCTTAAACAGTTGCACTGCAATGGTAAACATCATGCCTACTAAATAAAGACCACAAACTGCAGTGATTAACGCAATAATTTTAGATACCCAAAACACACTGTTATGCACCGGGAAACTGTCAACAATATCACCCATACCACTGTGGCGTTCTCGCCAAACCAGCTCTGCGCTGTAATAAGCAATAATGATAAACATAAACAAAGCGGAGGAGTTTTGAATAATGCCCACCATGTTTTGTGTAAGCGGCCAATCTGTTGTGCCATACGCGCCAATAGGCGCAAAGAGTGGTGCGAGTAACATAGTAATACTGACACCCGCTAAAATCATAAAAGGGGCACTTAATATAACCTGCTTAAGTTCAAATAAGCTGCGCATTACTAATTGCGATTGCGTATTCACCCCTTTTGACTTGTAATTTTTAGCGCTGCTAATAAGTGCTGCTTGTTTATTTTTTACAAACGTTGAGACAGCAAATTGCTTTTTCTGTTTTTTACTTACTACGCGATTACCTAACTTTCCGAGGCCAAAAAACATCGCTAAACTTATTGCTACCCATAAAATACGGTTAATTAAAAAATCGCCCGAGAGCGTTAACACTTCGGTATTTTTATCACTTACAGTCCAGTAACGGGTTAAGTCAATTAACGAACCGAGGCCGAATGGATCTGCGTAAACAACAATATTCCTAAACGCTAAATCATCAAAATAGATACTCGCCAATTGGTAGGTTATATAAATCACTACGGCCGTTACATATACCGCCATCATGGTTTTAAAATAGACCGCCACACTATTAAAAATAGCACTAAGTACCAGTAAGCTGGGTATTGCTAAATATAAAAAAGGCGCTGCGTAATATATAAACTTATTAGGGCCTACTAGCTCACTATCAAGCCAGCCAACCAACAAGCCAAATTGAGATCCCAAAAACACGCCTAATGGCACAGTTAAAAAAACAACTAGCACAACCAAGTAAGCACCAAAAAAACGTCCTGATTGATAAGCAAGAGGGTTAACGGGCTTACTAAAAACCAGCTCATCCATTTTGCTTTCACTGTTGCGAATAGCAGAGCTGGCAACAAAGTTAACCACTAAAAACATAGCGAGTGTACAAAATGTAACGGTTAAAAGCATAATAGAGAAAGGCGAGTTCATATGAACATTCGCCCCACCTAACGGGAACTTACTACTAGAGCTTATAAAAAACGCCATAAAAAAGAAGATTAATGAGGTCACATAAAACGAAGGCTGGCGCACAAAATAGCGCAGCTCAAACGCGAGCATATTAAAAAACATAACGCCTCCTTATGCTACTTGGCTGTTACGATGATTAAGCAGAGTAGAAAAATACACATCTTCTAAATTTGCATTACTTGCTTCAAACCCTTGTGGGGCTTGCTCTGCTATTACATGTAAAATTGTTTTCCCTGCAAATAGGCGCTTAGAAATAACCGGTAATTGCGGCTCAAGTTCTTGCGCTTCTTCTTGGCTCATGGCTTTGCGCCAAATTTGTCCTTGGAGCTTATCGGTAAGCGCTATTGGGTTACCTTCTAGTAAAATCTTACCGCCAGCCAACACCGCCATATTTGGGCAAAGCTCTGCTACATCTTCAACAATGTGAGTCGATAATATAACTACTTTTTGCTCGCCTAAGCTTACTAACAAGTTATGAAAACGATTACGTTCCTCTGGATCTAGCCCCGCTGTTGGCTCATCAACTATTAGTAAATCAGGGTCACCCAGTAATGCCTGTGCAATACCAAAACGCTGGCGCATACCGCCCGAAAAGCCACTGACCGCTTTTGAGCGATGTTGATATAAATTAGTGTGCGCAAGTAATCCTTCAACCGACTCTTTACGCTCTGCTTTATTATGAATCCCCTTTAAAACAGCCATATGGTCCAGTAAGTCGTAAGCACTAACACGTGGATACACACCAAAGTCTTGCGGGAGGTAACCTAAACGTTGGCGCAGAGCCTGTGGGTCTTTAAATACATCAATACCATCAAAAGTAATTGAACCTGAATCAGCCGACTGCAGTGTTGCAATGGTACGCATTAGCGATGACTTACCTGCGCCATTTGGCCCAAGCAATCCAAACATCCCTTTACCGATAGATAAATCAACACCTTGTAGTGCATGTACGCCGTTATCGTAGGTTTTAGATAACCCAGTTATTGATAGCATTTTTACTTCCTTGAATATGAGTAATTATTTTTATAATGTTTTATACCACAAGGAAAATAGGAACATAAGTTACTTGATGGTTAAATTTGTAACAACAAATAAACATAATTTAAACTCATAACACTTGCCTGCACTGTATTCACTCGGTATAAAAACCACATATACTTTTTATAAGAAGCGAAAAGCCATGCAAGATCACCAAAGCCAACCATTAAACGACTTTATAGAATACCCACACGACGAAATGCTAAATCGCGCTAACGAGTTTTTACAAACCAGCCAACGCCGCCATAGCATTCGCAGCTTTAGCGATCGCCCAGTACCAAAAAATATTATTGAAGCATGTATAAAAGCAGCTGGTACAGCACCTAGTGGTGCAAATCATCAGCCTTGGCATTTTGTGGCTATAAACAGTAGCGATGTAAAAAAACAAATAAGAGAAGCCGCCGAAAAATTAGAGCGTTCTTTTTACGAAGGACGAGCAGGTGAAGAATGGTTAGATGCACTAAAACCGTTAGGTACCGATGCTAATAAGCCTTATTTAGAACATGCACCTTGGCTTATAGCTGTATTTAGTCAAAAAAAGGGCGGCGTAAGCACCGATGATAAAAATACGAATTATTATGTGCATGAGTCTGTTGGCTTAGCTACCGGCTTTTTAATTCAAGCTTTGCACCGCAGTGGTTTGGCAACCCTTACTCATACTCCAAAACCAATGAGTTTTTTAACCGACATATGTGGACGCGATAGAGATAACGAACGCCCGTATATGCTACTTATTGCAGGCTACCCAAGTGATGATGCAACAATACCTGCTCATGCACTGGATAAAAAATCACTCGATGAAATAGCTACGTTTATTTAGTATCTTCTTGTCGGCAAAACCACTGATATAGCAAAGCAATGATCGACTCAACTTTTGGATCGGTCAATGAGTAATAAATAGTGTGCCCTTCTCTGCGAGTAGCAACCATATCTGCCTTGCGTAAACTTGCTAAATGCTGAGATAACGCTGACTGTGCTAAAGGTACATTTTTATTTAGCTCACCTACACTTTGCTCACCTTGTAATAAACTACATAAAATCATTAAGCGATTTTTGTTAGCCATTAATTTTAAAAACTGTTCGGCTTGCTCTGCGTTGACAGCTAGTTGTTCAATATTCATTTTATTATTTCTCTTTTTGATACCTTTTTAAGTATAGACTTTTACATTAGTAAGTTCTAATATAATTAACATTAGGTTTTACTAATATTAAGATGACCATGAAACTAGCGATGCCATTTTATTAATCGGCGGAAGTGCTGTAGCAGTATCCGCACTATTAAGTTACTTTATATAAAGTAACTTTCAGTTTTTAACGTTATTTATAAGTATTAACTCAATTCAACCTACTTATACCAAGTAGCACCTATTAATGTCTTTTTTAAGAAAAAGAGGATTTACAAACTAATGCTTACATCAATCCCTGACTTACTAAAAATTATCACACCTAACCAACGCCGTATTGACGCAGCGCAAGCAAAACTCGAGCTTGAACAAAATAAAGGTTTACTTATTGATGTGCGAGAACCTGCAGAGCACGCGACAAAATCGGCTGCCGGCGCTATAAATATTCCGCGTGGATTACTCGAGATGAAACTAATGGAAATAGAAAAAGACGCAGCTCGCCCTATTTACGTGCACTGCGCAAGTGGTGCACGCGCAACGTTGGGAGCAGAAGCATTAACGCGTGTGGGTTATGAAAACGTAACCGTTATTACCTGTGACGCAAACCAAATATGTAGCGTATTTTAAGTATCTACTAAGTACTTATAATTATGCGCCTAACAAAGGTAGGTGTTTAACGCTGTGATAAGTCAGTGCTAATTTAATACACTCTTTAACTGGGTGTTCTGGTAATGGCTTTTCACTATTTAACACTATTGCTCTATTTCCTTCAAAGGTAAGATTATGAGAGTACAACTCTCTAAATGTGCTTACTAGCTTTGATTGGCAATGAAAAAACAAATAACACGATGAGCCCTTTAAGCCTACGCGAATGGGGCTGCCATTTATTGTGTTATAACTTGGCTCTCCCCACTTTAAAAACTCTTCAACAGCTCCTAAGTTTTGCTCTTGTGCTACGGTATAAATTAGCTCTCGTAATTGTATAAGCGTACTTTTAGCTGCCTCAGGATGATTATTAAATATATTTTTTATATCCGTATTCATAAAAACATCCTTATAAGTATTACAAGTTTAAAACAGGTTACTTTTGCTGCCTTTCATCAACTAAAACAAGTAGCATCTGCTCAATATTTTTAACACTATAAGTAAGTGCTCTCAGTAGCTCTTTCTCACTTTGCTCTGTTGCCTGCTGCGACGTTTTACCTTGATTAGCCAATACATCTTTTTGCTCAAGTATCGCCTCTCTAAACTCACTCGCATTAACTACACCAAGCAAAGACACTAAAGCGCCACTTCCTGACTGCCCTGCCGTTTCAAAGCTTAAACGATATAACCCAAAAAGGCGCATTAGTGGGCCTTGGCTTAACCCTACATCTGTTATTTTTTCAAGCGGAATCGATTTTTCTTCTTTAAATAATATGCCACGTTTAACAACTAGTTTTTGTGGTAATAAGTCAGCCGACATAGCTGCGAGTATTCGTCCGCCCACCAGCCATACAATCGCTAAAACAATAGGTAACAACGGAATAGTCACCAGCGCTAGTACACTAAAAAAAGCGGCCATTAGCATCCAGTATTGCTGCACTTTCGGGTCGAAAGATGCACTTTTTAAAATATGTTTTGTCATTGTTTTAATCCTTTATCTATATAACTAAAAATACACTCTGCAAGCTTCAATAACCTCTACTCAATCTTACAAACTAATAACGACTTTTATAGCAAGGGCAATAAACACAACACCCAGTATTTTATCAAGCCACGGGTTCTGCTTAGTAAAACCAAAGCGATTTTTTGAAACCTCAGTAAGTACTGCAACTAGTAAATACCAACCTGTATCAATTACAAACACGGTTAAGCACATAATAATGCCAATGCTTAAAGTGAGATTTTGCGGGTCTATAAACTGCGAGAACAAGGCTAAAAAGAAAATAGCGAGCTTGGGGTTCAAAAAGGCAATGGCAAAACCATCTTGTAATGCTTTAGCTGCACTTACCTCACTTTTTTGTACTTCAAGTTCGTCATTACTTGGTTTTGCTAGCAATATTTTTATACCTAAATACGCCAAATAGGCCGCACCTAAGTAAACTAGTATTTGATAAACAGTTGGAAACTGCGTCATTAAAGCGCCTAACCCTAATAACGATGCACCGGCATACAAGCCAACGCCAGTACCATGACTGAGCGCGGCAAGCATACCGTTTTTCATACTACCGTTAAGTGAGTGCTTTAAAACCACCGCTAAACTTGGTCCTGGCGACATTGCGCCCATCATACAAATAGCCGCTAGGCTTAACCATACTGTAAATGTCATTTAAAGCTCGTCAGTTTCAATAAGTAATGTATAACCGTGCACTTGCCCATAAAAACCTGCCAAGGGCACTGCGTTTATTACTTTCCAGCCATCTTGGTTTAATTCCTGTATGCGGTCATTCAGTGCGACTATATCTACCCCACCCAAAAAACGGGTCTTTCTAAATTCGATTACTTTTTGCATTTTAATCCTTGTGTATCTTATAAAGTGTATTCAAAATCGTAGTGGTGAATCCCTTGCTCAATTCGTATTTTCATACTGCCAGTTAACCCTTTTAGCTCATAGGTGCCTGAATCAGGAATAACATTTAAAATAAGACTGTCTTGTCCTTTATCCATAGTGCCAAAGTGTTGCAGTACAAAACTGCCCTGCTTACCTTCAAGCTCACCTATCACTTGCTCTATTGCCACGTAACCCGCACTGCCTTGGGTTGGCGTCATTGCGCTAAGCATCTCGCCTTGGCTTGTAGCATTTAAGTCACCTTTAAATGTTTTATCGATCGACATACGTCCTAAGTTAATACCTTGCTGCCCTTTGGCATAACCTTCAATAGGCGCTAAAGCCACTGTAAATTCACCGCTTATTATTTTTGTTGTCATAACAATTCCTTATTGATGATATTTAATACTATTGATTTTTAATCCGATGATGCCATATCTATACCTTAACCTTTAAAAAGAATCCACTATGTCAAAAAACACCTCTGCATCCGAAAAAGCAGCTTTTAGCAGCTTATTACCTGTTTTTGCTTTTATAAAACCTTACAAATGGATGGTAGTAGCTGCGCTAGCCGCGCTATTGGTCACTGCGGGTGTTAACTTATCACTAGGTCAGGGGGTTAAGTTTGTTATTGATCATGGGTTTATTGCAGGCTCCAAAGATCAATTACAACAAGCTGTACTGGTACTCATTGGCTTAATCAGCTTATTAGCGATCGGTACCTTTAGCCGTTTTTATTTAATGTCGTGGATTGGCGAACGGGTAAGTAACGATATTAGAAAAGCAGTGTTTAATCGCATTGTAACGCTACACCCTAGCTACTTTGAAGAAAACCGCAGTGGCGAACTTATGTCGCGTTTAACCACCGACACCACATTACTGCAATCAATTATCGGCTCATCATTTTCTATGGCACTGCGCAGTGTACTTATGTTGATTGGTGGCTTAGCTATGCTGTTGTTTACTAATTTAAAACTTACTTTAGTGGTTGTAGCCTGTGTACCGCTGGTACTTGTTCCTATGATGATATTTGGTCGCAAGGTACGTAAACTAGCAAGCTCTAGCCAAGATGCCATTGCCGACATAAGTACCTATGCCGGAGAAATCATACAAAATATTAAAGTAGTGCAAAGCTATAGCCACGAAGCACAAGAGCAGCACGCTTTTGCACTTGAAACCGAAAAAGCCTTTAATGTGGCTAAAAGCCGCATTAAACAACGCTCGTTTTTAATTGCAGCGGTAATATTTTTAACTTTTAGCGCTATTAGCGCAATGCTATGGGTAGGTGGCAGCGACGTATTAGCAGGTACCATGACTGGAGGTGAGCTAGGAGCCTTTGTGTTTTACGCTATTATGGTGGCAATGTCGGTGGCAACCGTTGCTGAAGTATATGGCGAACTACAACGCGCAGCAGGCGCAGCTGCAAGATTACTTGAGTTACTTGCTGTTAAAAGTGAGATAGAAAACCCACTAAATCCACAAGATAGTAACTTACTAAAAAATAGTAACAGCCCTGCTATTACGCTTGAGAATATAAGCTTTAACTATCCCTCTCGCCCAGACGTAAGCGCGCTTAATAAAATAAGCCTAAATATAAATCAAGGCCAAACCGTGGCAATTGTTGGCCCTTCTGGCGCAGGTAAAACAACGTTATTTGAATTGCTACAACGTTTTTACGATCCGGCTAGCGGAGCTATTAAGTTTAAAGATGTAAACATTAAAGATTTATCGCTTAATACTCTGCGTAATAAAATGGGCATGGTAGCGCAAAACCCTATTTTATTTAGCTCCGACGTAATGCATAACATCCGCTACGGCAACCCAAGTGCAACCGATGAGCAAGTATATGCCGCAGCAAAGTATGCGCATGCCGATGAATTTATCAAACAGTTACCGCAAGGTTATAACAGCTTTTTAGGTGAGCAGGGTGTGAGGTTATCGGGTGGGCAAAAGCAGCGTATTGTGCTTGCACGTGCCATATTAAAAGACCCTGAAATACTTCTTCTGGATGAAGCCACCAGCGCGCTGGATGCGCAAAGCGAACACCATGTACAAGCTGCACTTGAGCATTTAATGCAAAACAGAACAACGTTAATTATTGCCCATAGGCTGGCAACGGTAAAACATGCAGATGTAATTGTAGTAATGGAAAATGGGGAAATCATAGCAACGGGTACTCACCAAGAGTTGTTAGCAAGTAACCCGTTGTATCAAAAACTGTGTGAATTACAGTTCAATAAAGACTAATTATTCTTCGGTATTTGGCACTATCTGAATTTCTACGCGACGGTTTTGAGCACGGCCATTTGCACTATCATTAGTTGCAATTGGGCGTGTTTCGCCATAGCCCATAGTGCTAACACGTGTAGCCATAATTTGTTGGTTCACTAAGTAGTCTTTCACACTTTGTGCGCGTTCACGCGATAGGTTCATGTTGAAGCTATCTTTACCCGTACTGTCAGTATGCCCTTGCACACTAAGGTAGGTTTTTTCGTACTTGTTCATTACTTTAGCAATCGCATCTAACGTATCGTTAAAGCCTGATGAAATATAAGACTGAGCAGTCGCAAACGTAATGTTTGATGGCATTACTAAACGTAAGTTATCGCCTTCACGCACTACTTCAACACCTGAACCCGCTAACTCATCACGAAATGCTTCTTCTTGCTTATCCATGTAGTCGCCAACAGCAGCGCCCGCCAGTGCACCAATAGCTGCACCAATAAAAATACGTTTATCTTTATGATTTCCCGTAGCCTTACCTAATACACCTCCGGCTGCGGCGCCTATAGCGGCTCCTTTACCTGTGTTATTCATTTCACAACCAGAAAGTAATACAGCTATTACGGTTACGCTTAAAAGTGATTTAGTTAAAGTCATGGTGATACCCTATTCATTAAGAATTTAGCAAGAGTATGCAAATACATGTATGAACAAACTATGAAGAGAGTGTTAAAAGCAACGCATCTTGCTTGATTGTTAAACAGACCTCAAACTAATGTGCCATTTTAATAAAAATGTCATACTACGCTGTGACAATTTAATGAATTTTACAAAGGATATTGGCGCAATGTTAATTGCTATTTTTAGACAGTTTTTTTTACTAGGGTGTATGAGCTTTGGCGGCCCTGCTGCGCATTTAGGTTATTTTAAACGCCACTTTGTAGACTCGTTAAATTGGTTAACTAACACGCGTTACGCACAACTTATTAGTTTAAGCCAAGCACTGCCTGGGCCAGGCTCTAGCCAAGTTAGTTTTGCTATTGGTGTTGAGCGTGCTGGAGTACTGGGTGGTATAGCTGCTTTTGTAGGTTTTACTCTGCCTTCGTTTTTAATAATGGTGCTACTTGCGGTGAGTGCTCATCAGTTTGACGCTGTTTACTTTGCCATTATTGCAGGCTTAAAGTTATTTGCCGTTGTTATAGTTGCTGATGCAACACTTAGTATGGCTAAAAGCTTTTGTACAAGTGCTGCGCTTAAGTTACTTGCGGTAATGAGTACACTTGCTTTGGTGTTATTTCCAATGATGGGAACTCAAATCGCTATTTTAATAACCGCTGCAACAGTAGGTGCTATATGGCCTTTATTAAAACTGGGTACAGCCACAGAAAATGTTGGCAGTACAAAAAGTAATATTAATTGGATTGCACTGGGATTATTTGCGCTCTTACTTGGTGTTAGCTTTATTCCACTAGGGCATGAGTTTGCTTTGTTTGCCCCTTTTTACCAAGCAGGTGCAATGGTTTTTGGTGGCGGACACGTAGTACTGCCGGTACTTCAAGCTGGTGTGCCAGCATTGAGTGATGATCAGTTTTTAAGTGCTTACGCGAGTGCACAAGCAGTGCCTGGGCCTATGTTTACTATTGCTACTTACTTAGGCGCACAACTTACTACAGAACAACCATTAGTGGGTGCTCTTATAGCTACACTGCTTATATTTATGCCTGGTTTTTTACTTATACTCGCGTTTCAAAAGAGCTGGATTAACTTGGCAAGTAAGCCACGTTTTGCAAGCTCAATAGCGGCGCTTAATGCCGCGGTAGTAGGTTTTTTAGCGGCTGCACTGTATTCGCCAATTTGGACATCAGCGGTGCATAACCTTTGGCAAGTTGCGTTAGTAATAATTACATTTGCATGGCTGCGATTTAAAAAGCCACCTATTTGGTGGCTCTTAGCTTTATTTATTGCTGTGGGTCTTTTACAACACTATTTGCCATCACTCTAAATGTTGGCTTATCTGTTTGTTGCTCGTTAGGTGGGCTTAATTGTCCACTTACACTTTGATATGCTCTAAGCCCAAACACGGGTAATACCGCAAGCAAATGGTCCATTATTTCGGCTTGTAAATGCTCGTACGAAATCCAGCGTTTGTCTTCACTAAAGCAATAAAACTCAATAGGTAAACCATGGTTTAGTGGTTGTAGCTCTCGTACCATTAACGTAAGCGACGTATTAATTTTACTGTGCTGTTTTAAATAGCCTTCAGCATAGCGACGAAATAGCCCTAAATTAGAAACCTGAGCAGGTAATGTCGTCACTCGAATATAGTCGTGCAGCGGAATAGCCGCATCAATTTGTTTTCTAAACTCATCACCCACTAAACAAATACTGTGCATATCAATATTGAGTGAGCGTTTAATACGTCTACCGCCCGACTCTTGCATCCCGCGCCAGTTTTTAAATGAACCCGCTACCAGCATATAAGTTGGAATAGTTGTTATGGTGTTATCCCAGTTACGTACCTTTACAGTGTTTAAACCCAAATCAATTACTTCGCCATCGGCGCCGTAATTTTCTACTTGAATCCAATCACCATAGGTTACTAGGCGATTTGCTGCTATTTGAATACTGGCTACAAAGCCTAAAATAGTGTCTTTAAATACTAATAACGTAACAGCAGCAATAGCACCAAAGCCAGAGAGAATATAAGTAGGTGACTTCTCAAGAAAAATGCTCACAATTAAAATTGCACACACAATAAAGGTTATTAGCTTAACAACCTGAATTAAGCCCTGAATAGGGACCTCGCGGGCAAACTCTAACTGGTTATAAATAGTACCCGCAATGCTCACAATACTGCTAAAAATAAAACCAGCATAAATAATAAGCAAAGCTTGTCCTATCGTTTTTAGTATTTCTCCTGCAATTTCATTAACTGGGTATACGCTATCAAACGTAGCTAAAAACAATACGCAGCACAGCATTCCGGCAATACGTTTATTTAGCTTATTAAGCATAGGAGAAAGCGCACCAATTCGCTCAGGAGAAAGCCTCGTCACTATTTTTTGAATGCCAGGTAACATTAATCTACGAGTAAATAAGTAAACAATTAATAAAGAAAATATCCCTATTGAGACTGCGGTAATTGAGCTAAGAAAATCCGCGTCGGGTACTTTTTCAAACCAAGGAGCAATTAATTCCTGAAGATGGGTGTTGGTCATAGTGTTTCAATTTCCTTACTGATTTGTGGTTCAGGTAAATCTTGTTGAGCATAAATGTCGGCAAGCTGCTGATCTTTAGCAACCCATAGCTCATTCACATAATGTTGAAAATTAACTTTAAATACGTCATCGCTTTGATAGCTGCCCTGCATATTGTCATTAATAGGCGTTACGTCTATTGAAACATAAATAGAATCTAGCTCACCTTTTAGCAAGTTACGACAAACGTGATCTGTCTTACCGCTATATACTAAACTTGTATTAAGCATGGCATCAAATTGATCGGCTAATACTTCAAGCGCAAAAGCAATGCCACCCGCTTTGGGCTTTAATAAATGCTTAAAAGGACTTTGTTGCAGATTATGTTTGGCTGGCGTATAGCGTGTACCTTCAACAAAATTAATGATGGTAGTAGGATGATGACGAAAATTACGACAGCTACGCTTTGTGCGCTCTACATCCAACCCTTTCAACTTTGGATTTTTAGCTAGTTGCGCTTTGCTTACCCGCTTCATAAACGGCATACCCATAGCCCACGCACCAGTGCCAATAAAAGGCATGTATTTTAACCCATCTTTTAAAAAGAACTTAGGGGCAGGCAATGCATGTAATGAGCTAAGTACAGTTATATCTAACCAACTCGCGTGGTTACAAATAAGTAAATACCAACTTTTTGAGTTTAAGTCGCCACTTATATCAACCACAATATTAGGGCAACCTAACCAAAGCCCTAAACGGTTGCCGTTACACCAACCTCGGTAAGCGCTGTGTAATATAGAGTTAACCACAGGCAAAGGCAGTAATAACTTAATAAGGCCCAGTACAAATACTAGCGAGCCAAAAAGTATCATGTTAGAAAACAATACGCAGCCTACAATTAAGCCGTTAAGCCAATTTGGTAACCACTTTTTTAGCATAACTGTAAGCTCATATTTTTACCTTTTACTTATGGGTTTTTTCGAGCGATTGCAGTGTTTGCTCTTTGTTTTCCCATAAGCGGTTTAACTCGCTTTGAAAGCGAACTCTAAATTCAGAATCACCTGTGTAGTCACCAATAAGCTCTGCGCTTACTGGCCTTACTTCCACGTGTACGTTGATATTTTTTACCTTACCACCAGCAAAATCCATAAAAGTAGGAATACCATCTGGGTACTGAATGGTGACGTTAACCACTTTAGTAATTTGCTCGCCCATTGCTTGCATTACAAAAGCAATACCGCCCGCTTTTGGTTTTAATAAATGTGGGAACGGGCTATTCTGGCGCTCATGCTTTTGCGTAGTAAAACGAGTGCCTTCTACAAAGTTAACCACACTTACTGGCATCTCTTTAAATTTTTCGCAGGCTTTACGTGTGGTTTCTAAATCTTTGCCACGCAGCTTTGGATTCTTTTTTAATTGGCTTTTACTCGTGCGAGTCATAAACGGAAAATCAAGCGCCCACCAACACAAACCTAAAATAGGCACGTAAATAAGCTCTTTTTTCAAAAAGAAGTTTAAAAATGGAATTTTACGATTAAACACACGCTGTAATACTAAAATATCGACCCAGCTTTGGTGATTTGCAATTACTAGATACCAATCTTTTAGTTTAAGGTCTTCAAGGCCAGTTACATTAAGTTTAGTTGGCGTGAATAACGCTTGATTTAAGCTATTAAAGGTAACCCAAATAGTTGCAAATTGCTTAGCTGCCCAGCTCATAAGCTTTTGTAGAGGCTTAATAGGGATAAGCTTTATAAGCCCACAAACAAAAATAGGCACAAACCAAAAAAGTGTGTTTATTGTGTAAAAAATAATACTAAATACACTGCGAATAACTGACATTACTTCCATTCCTTTAAACATTGCGCAGCCACTAATACTGCGCTTTCAGTTGCTTACAAATTAATCTTCAAAATAGGTATAGCCTTCAAGGCCTGCATTAAGCTCAGCTAAATAACCTTCTTTACACTGCGTCGATACATCAAGTTTATTAACTTGGTACGCAAAGTTGTCAGCTAAAATGGCGCTATCATAGTCAACAAACTTTAATACATCCTTAACGCTATCACCTTTTATAGCATTGGTTAACACATAACCTTCGTCGTTAAGCTCTACGTGCACCGAATCAGTGTCACCAAATAGGTTATGTAAATCACCTAAAATCTCTTGATACGCGCCTACCATAAACATAGCGATGTGGTATTGCTCGCCATGCTTATATTCTGGTATTGGTAGGCTGGTTTCGATACCAGCGCCTTCAACGTATTCACGAATCTGCCCGTCAGAATCGCAGGTAATATCTTGAATAATCGCGCGCTGAGTCAGTGGCTGAGTTAAGTTTTCGATTGGCATAACAGGAAACAACTGCTGAATACCCCATACATCAGGCAACGACTGAAATAATGAAAAGTTAACAAAGAGTTTATCTGCAAGCTTTTCGTTTAAATCGTCGAGTACTTCACGGTGCGCGCGCGCATTATTACTAAGCGATGCACGTACACGATGTAAAATAGTAAAGTAAAGCTGCTCTATTTTCGCCCACTCTAGCATGCTTACTAAGCCATGCACGTACTGATCGTGCGCTTCGCTAAATAAGTGCATAGCGTCGTGATAAATCTCTAATGCCATACGCGGGTTTAAACGCTGTAAACACTGCCACATTTCATCAAGCACTAATGCGCTATTTTCAAGCGGTGGCTCTGGATTTAAATGATTAGGCGCTTTTTCTACGTCAATTACATCGGTAATTAATACCGCATGGTGAGCAGTTAAAGCACGCCCCGACTCGGTGATAATGGCCGGATGCGTAAGGTTATGCTGATCGCACACTTCTGCAAATGCATTCACTACGTTACGCGCGTACTCTTCTACGGTGTAGTTCATTGAACACGCACTACGTGAGCCAGAGCCTTCGTAATCAACGCCCAAACCGCCGCCCACATCAACTGTATTTAACGGTACGTTTAATTGTGTAAGCTCAGCAAAGTGGCGTGCACATTCACGTAAAGCACGGTGAATATCACGAATGTTGGCAATTTGAGAACCAATATGAAAATGCACCATTTGCATTAAGTGCAGCTTATTATGCTTTTTAAGCACTTCAACAGCACTTAGTACTTGGCCTGCTGTTAAACCAAACTTGCCTTTTTCGCCGCCCGTGTTTTGCCACTTGCCTTTGCCTACTGAGTTTAGGCGAATGCGAATACCAATAGCCGGTTCAATGCCTAGGTTGTCTATTTCTTCAAGTAGTGTGGTCAGTTCTGAAAGCTTTTCTACCACAATTTTTACGCTGTGGCCCATTGCTTGACCAATACACGCTAGGCGTAAAAACTCACTGTCTTTATAGCCGTTACACACTATTGTGATTGGCTCTTTTGCTACCCCCAAAATAGCCATAAGTTCTGGCTTTGAGCCTGCTTCTAGGCCAACAAGCCCGCTTGGATGCGCTAATAGTTTACTTACTACAGAACGTTGCTGATTTACTTTAATTGGGTAAACACAGGTGTATTTTCCGTTATATTCGCGATTTGCTCGCGCCTGCGTAAACGCGTTAGTAAGTGTGTCTACACGATTTTTTAAAATATCAGTAAAGCGTACTAAAACCGGCAACGTTAAACCTTGTTGCTTAAACTGCTCAGTTAATTGCGTTAAAGAAATGGCCGGTTTTGTTTGGTCGCCATCTGGGTAAGCCACCAGTTCGCCTTGTGCGTTAATATCAAAATAACCATCACTCCAATGAGCAACGTTATAAGTGGCGCGTGCTGTTTCTAAACCCCAGGTCATGGCAACTCTTCTTTAGTCAATTAGGTATAAAGGCGCATTTTAATACGTCACTATCCACTAGGCTAACAAAAATTGAACTTTCACTCACTCCTAACTAACTTTATTCGTCAAATCAGTTAAAATGTCATTGAGCAAAACGCCAAGCACTGGCAGAATTGCCCCTTTTTCATACTCAACCTAAAAAGTGTAATAGTAACTATGGCAAATTTAGATCAAAGTAAGTGGTTTACTGAAATTAGCGACCGCGATGGCAGCGCATTTTCATTACGTATTAATAAAAAGTTAGATGAAAAACAGTCTCCTTTTCAAAAGGTAGAAATGTTTGAAACCACAGACTTTGGTAATTTAATGATCATCGACGGGTGTACTATGGTAACAACCCGCGAAAACTTCTTTTATCATGAGATGATCAGCCACCCTGCACTTTTAGCGCATCCAAACCCTAAAAACGTCGTTATTATTGGCGGCGGCGACTGCGGTACTTTACGCGAAGTATTAAAACACCCAGGCGTAGAAACTGTAACGCAAATAGATATCGACGAAGTAGTAACGCAAATGTCGTTAAAATACTTCCCAGAGCTTTGTGAATCTAATAACGACGCCCGTGCAACTGTTATGTTTGACGACGGTATTAAATACATGCGCGAAGCCGCTGGCGAATCTATCGACGTAGTGATTGTTGATGGCACAGATCCGGTAGGTCCAGGTGAGGGTTTATTTAACCATGCGTTTTACACAAGCTGTTTAGATGCACTGCGCCCAGGTGGTATTTTAGTACAACAAAGTGAATCGCCACTTATGCACATGCCATTATTAGTTGAAATGCGCGAAGCAATGCTAAGCGTAGGCTTTAAGGATTTACAAACACTGCCATTCCCACAACCAATTTACCCAAGCGGTTTATGGTCAGTAACACTTGCGCGTAAATCACAAGCATTTGACGGTTTTAGAGAAGATGCAGCTGCAAATATTGCACAGCATAGCGAATACTATAACAACGGTATTCACCATGGTGCACTCGCTACACCTAACTACATGAAACGCGCATTCGATAAAAAATAATACCAATCTGCTTATATATAGGGTCTATTTAACGTTAAGAAAATTACGCTAGAACTAGGCAAAAATTTTTGTATCTAGTTGTTCTAAATAAAAAATTTTTAACGACGTTATAGTGCAATTTAATTCGTTAAATTGATCAAAGATTTATGCAGGTTGGTATAATCTATACCAATTTTATTAAACTAAAAAGGGAGCATTTAAATGCTCCCTTTTTTATACTTTTAAAAACGCCATTGCGCATTTAGCATTATTTGCTGCTGCGAGATTCGTTCATTAAATCCAATTGGCTCTCTATTTTTTGAAACACTTTTAAGTGCAGAACCTTCAACCCCTATTTGTAGTTTACTAGTGAGCTGGTAGCGCCATGTTGCTGTTAAGCCTTCCCCATTACTTGCATTAGGGTCAAACGCGGTTGTGTCGTTGTCAGTAACTTTAAAATAATCATAACGTACTGAAACTCGATGTTTGCCTTCTTTATGGCTCAGCATTAAATAATGGCTATAAAAAGCATTATCAATTAATGCATTACTGCCCATTTCAGTCTTGCCATTGAGTGCCTGGGCAATAAAACGTGTTTTACTGTTAAATTTATAAAGCCAAGCGGCGCTCGTGAATCGAGTATTCCAAGCATATTGCCCAGAACTATAATTAACAGTATTTGGATCGCCATTATTATCATAATAGTAGATTCTAAATTGAGACTGCTTTAAGTAATCCCAATGTATACCGGCGTAATAACCAAAGCGCCCGTCTACTTCCTCAAACGGTAAAACCTGATTAGCCTGCCAACGTAATTCGTATGAATTTAATGCCGCTATAGGCGCAAATTTAATACTTTCGTTAAATGTAGTTTGTCTATCGTGTAATGCAAAACCACGCCACGCAAGTAAAGTACCGGCAGGATCATTGCCTTTAAATGTAGCACCTACAAAACTAAAGCTATGAGCGCTGTTGAAACGTTTTGCTGGGCGCTTAATAGTTACCTCTGCGCCAACAGTGCGTACTTCCTCGCCTATCCAGCTATTAATAGCTGAGTTTGTATAGTTATAAGGAGAAGTCCACCCTATATCAGGATTTTCAAGCGACATAAGTGGGTAAAAGCCCCCCACGCGCATGTGCCATTTATAGTTGCTGTTAGATAGCGGCTGATACTTTATATAAGCCTGCGTAAAACCAAGGCCAACGTCAGGATCTTGATTCGCATTTAACACCCCATGAGCCGACCAACTAGATGCTAAATCAACATTAAAATCTAAAATACCTTGGGATAAAATAAGTTCGTCGCTTTTAGTATCGTGCCGATATAGCCCAAGGCCGCCCTCTTGGAAGCTACGTATATCGTCACCCTGCACGGCTCTAATTTGTATTAAGCCTTTTACTTGTGCATACAACACATTACTAAAACATAAAGCACCGGCTAAAAATGCCAGCCTCGTTAAGCGATTAATAGTCATCAAATTCATCCGTAGCAAAATCAATTTGCTCCGCAATTTCCTGCTTTACTTTATAAGTGATAGGGTTAGTAGCCACATTGATAGTTTGAGATTCAACCTTACTAATATCACTAAACCCAGAATGCCAAACACTTAACGTGTATTCGCCTGCATTGGCATTTAAATCAACATTCCCGTTTTCATCAGTGATTGCAAAAATAGTGCTATCTACCACCACAATATAACCTAACATCCAATCATGAATATTACAGCCAAGCTCAACAACACCCGTTTGATCAAAAGTAATGGGCGCTTTTGGGTGCTCCTTATATAGCTTTAATTCGAACGTTTTGGCTTTAGAAAATGAATAAACATGATGCATGATTGAGTCCGCATTCGGAAACTCTACCTTTGCATTTTGTGGGACAACTAAAATACGCGGCTTAAATTCTCGATTTTTCTGGGTCATCGCATAAGGTGCTTCTGGAGGAATAACGCTAGAGGTGTCTCCTGCAGTTAGCCATACAACAGCATTAGGTAATGGGTCATTATTAGCATTTTTAATTGTAATATTTGCTGCAAAAACTCCAGTACTAACACTTAGTAAAAATACATAAAGTAAGCTTTTTATCATTTTCTTGTCGCTATTATCAATTTGTTTACATTATAGACCGATTAAGCCACCAAATTCTTTCTATTTTTTAAAACATTGAATACGTATGTAAGCAGTCGTATTAATCATCAACAGTCATTATCCTTAAATGTCACCACCGACTCATCTAAGGACACACCATGAGAATACCAGCACTTGTGCTTTTAGCCTTTGCTAGTAATAGCTACGGACAAACCGTAGAGCTAAAATCGCCAGACACACAAATAACAGTAAGCATCTCTGACGAAAACAACACGCCAAGCTACGCAATAAAATTTAAAAACAAAGCGGTTATAAACAAATCTTTACTGGGGTTTGAATTTAAAACACAAGCAGCTTTTAGCGACGGCTTTAAAATTAAAAGCATTGAACAACAAAGCGTTAACTCGCAGTGGCAACAACCTTGGGGCGAACGCCAAAACGTTGTTGACGAATATAACGAAGTAGCCGTTACCTTTACAAAAAATGAGCCAAATAAAGGTACCTACACAATTCGATTTAAAGCATTTGATAGTGGTGTAGGTTTTCGATACGAAGTGCCACAACAAGCCGGCTTCGAACATACAGAAATAACCAAAGAGCTGACTGAATTTGCTATAAACAATAGCCATGATGCAACAGCATGGTGGATACCTGCTCGTGGCTGGAACCGCTACGAATATGTTTACAACACCACCCCACTTAACGAAGCTCCACTAGCTCACACACCATTTACGTTTAAAACAAGTGACGGTACTCATATTAGTATTCATGAAGCCGCACTTGTTGATTACGCAGGCATGGTGCTTAATCAACGCCGCTCTGGTACGTTTACTGCAGATTTAACGCCGTGGTCAGATGGTGTCGCCGTTAAAAAACAAGGTGCTTTTAAAACACCATGGCGCACCATTCAAATAGCCGACAGCGCTGTTGGCTTAGTTAATTCAGATATAATACTAAACCTAAACGAGCCTAATAAACTCGGTGACGTGTCGTGGGTTAAGCCTGGCAAATACGTGGGTATTTGGTGGGGTATGCATATAAACACGCAAACTTGGGGTAGCGGTAAAAAACACGGCGCCACTACGCAAACCACAAAATACTATATGGATTTTGCAACGCAGTATGGTTTTGATGGCGTACTCGTTGAAGGCTGGAATATTGGCTGGGATGGCGATTGGTATTTTAATGGCGATGTATTTAACTTTACCAAACCGTACGACGACTTTGATATAGCAGCGCTTACTCAATACGGCAAAGAAAAAGGCGTACAGCTCATTGGCCATCACGAAACATCAGGCAATGTAAGCAACTACCGTGACCAAATGGAAGATGCCTTTGCTCTTTACGAAAAATCAAACGTAAGCCAAGTAAAAACAGGTTATGTAGCCGATGGCGGAAATATAAAACGTATAGACAAAAACGGTATTGCTCGCCACGAATGGCATGACGGCCAGTTTATGGTTAACGAATACCTTTATAACGTAAAACTTGCGGCTAAGCATAAAATTAGCATTAATACTCACGAGCCAATTAAAGATACAGGCCTGCGCCGTACTTACCCAAACTGGATCGCGCGCGAAGGTGCACGCGGACAAGAATATAATGCATGGGGTTCACCACCTAACCCACCAGAGCATGTACCAATGCTTGCTTTTACCCGCATGCTTGCAGGACCAATGGACTTTACGCCAGGTATTTTTGATATGAGCTTTAATGGTTTAGGAGGCGATACAAACCGCCCACAAACCACACTCGCCAAACAACTCGCGCTTTATGTTGTTTTGTATAGCCCAATTCAAATGGCTGCCGACTTACCTAAAAACTATTTGGCTAAGCCCGATGCGTTTCAATTCATTCAAGACGTACCAACAGATTGGCAGCAAAGTATTGCTATTGATGGTGAAGTAGGCGACTTTATTGTATTCGCTCGTAAAGAACGTAAAAGCACTAAATACTCAGGAAATGATTGGTACCTAGGTGCTGTTACGGACGAAAAAGCCAGAACTGTTGAGGTAAAACTCGACTTTTTAGAGCAAGGCAAAAAGTTTGAAGCACAAATTTATAAAGATGGTAAAAGCGCAGAGTGGAAAAACAATCCGTACGATATAGCTATCGAAAAACGTATTGTAACTGCAAGCGATAAACTAACGCTTAAATTAGCCACTAGTGGCGGTACAGCTATTCGTTTTAAAGCACTTTAATATAATAAAGCCCCTGCATTTACTATGCAGGGGTTGATACCTTTATTGGCAAATATACTTGTGCACTTAAACCGCCTTCTGGGCGGTTTTCTAGTTTTACTTTACCGTCGTGCATATCAACAATGCGTTTAATAATAGCAAGGCCTAGGCCACTGCCTTCACTTCCTCGTGCAGCATCGCCTTGTTTAAAAGGCTCAAAAACAGACTCTAATTCGTTTTCAGGAATGCCGGGGCCACTATCGTTTACAGCGATAACTACATATTTTTTGTTTGAATTAAAGTAGCTAAGTACTTCAATATCGCCCTCAGAATAACGCAGCGCATTACCAATCATGTTAGTAATTACACGTTTAATAGCCACAGAGCTTAACGGTATATTGCCTATATTTGGATTACTTTTAAACGTAATAGTACGTTGATGCTGAAGCTCAGAATTGACAACCTCGGCAACTAAAGCATTTATATCTTCGCAACTTAGTTCTTCACGTTTATGGTGGCGTAGATACTCAATAAACTGATCAATAATCCCGTTCATGTCTTCTATATCGTAAATAATACCTTCACGGAGATAGTCGTCTTCATCAACCATCATTTCGGTAGCTAAACGAATACGCGTAAGCGGCGTACGTAAATCATGAGATACACCGGCCATTAGTAAACGGCGGTCGTTTTCAAGTGCGGCAATTCCGCGCGACATTTGGTTAAACGCGCGCGTTACTTCTATTACTTCTGTTGAGCCTTGTTCTTCTAACTTGGTAGAAAAGTCGCCTTTACCCACTTTCACTGCAGCTTGTTGCAGTGCTTTTAATGGTCTATTAAGGTGCCTTGCAAACAACCACCCACCCAGCACACTTAAAAAGCCAATACTTGATAAGTAAAAAGTTAAAAACTCTAAGTTGTTCTCTTTAAAGCCTTTAAGCGGTACTTTTACCCAATAACCTGGCGCTTGCGGTGCTTCAACCCAATAAATCAACGGATCAGTTTGGCTAATACGTACACGAGAATAACCTCCAAGTTGCTCAGTCATGCTGCGCGATAGCATAGAATATTCGCGGCTTTGCCCAAGCCCTTGGCGCATTGCTTCGCGCTGCGTCATGACTTCAATACCGGTAATTTCAAAAAACTTTGCAGATACTTCGTCGTTTATTTCAACGCCATCTTCCCAGTCAATGAATACTGTTTTAATTTGCTTAGCAAGCATCAAGTTAACTTGCTCAATGGTTGGTTTTACAACATAAAAACTAACCGTAACATAAGACACTATTTGATTTATGAGCAGCAGAGCCGCCACTAAAAAAACAGTTTGTCCAAAAGCACTGCGCGGAAACATGCCCATAAATATTACTTTTCACCGTCGGGAACAAACACATACCCCAAACCCCAAACGGTTTGAATATATCGCGGATTGGCAGCATCTACTTCAATCATGCGGCGAAGTCTCGACACTTGCACATCAATGCTTCGCTCAAGCGCACTGTAATCGCGGCCACGCGCTAAGTTCATTAGCTTATCGCGGCTAAGTGGCTCACGTGGATGCGAAACAAGCGCTTTAAGCACTGCAAACTCACCACTGGTAAGCGATATTGTTTTATCCCCTTCACTCATTTCGCGCGTTGCTAAATTAAGCGTAAATTTACCAAAAGCGATTAAGTTTTCTTCAGCAGCAGGTGCGCCTGGCACTTCTTTTGCTCGGCGACGTAAAATGGCTTTTATGCGAGCAAGTAGCTCACGTGGGTTAAATGGTTTTGGAATGTAATCGTCAGCGCCAAGTTCAAGACCAATAATGCGATCTACTTCGTCGCCCTTTGCAGTAAGCATAACAATAGGAATTTCATTTTCTTTTTGGCGTAGACGGCGGCAAATAGATAAGCCATCCTCGCCTGGGAGCATTAAATCGAGAACCATTAAGTGAAAGTTTTCTCGCTCTAGGAGTCTATCCATTTGCTCCGAGTTTCCTGCGGTTCTAACAATAAAGCCTTGCTCTACTAAATAACGTTCAAGCAAACTGCGTAAGCGCATATCGTCATCAACAACTAATACTTTTGTGGTTTCGTGTCCCATAATCTCTTTCTTATTTTTATATCCAATTACTAGTTAATATAAATGAAAAACTTAATAATCAAAAACTAATTACTTGCTTAGATTGTTACTGAACATTTCAAAGCTTACTTACTCGTACTTTATTACATTTTACGCTCGACAAGTTTTGGCAAATTTAATAACGTGCACACCATTAGAGCTAATAAAGAATTCACCATGAAAACAAATTTAGTTACCCGCGAAGGTTACTTACAATTACAACAAGAACACGACCAACTATGGAACGTTAAACGCCCAGAAGTAACAAAAATAGTTAGCTGGGCAGCCAGCCTCGGAGATCGCTCTGAGAACGCAGACTATCAGTACAACAAGCGTTTGCTACGCCAAATTGACCGTCGTGTACGCTATTTACGCAAACGCATACCTGATTTAAAAATCATCGACTACTCTCCCGTTCAAGATGGAAAAGTGTTTTTTGGTGCATGGGTCGAAATTGAAAACGAAGAAGGTGAAACTAAAAAATTCAGAATTGTCGGACCTGATGAAATTTACGACCGAAAAGATTACATATCGATAGACTCACCTATGGCGCGGGCGCTGATTAAAAAACAAGTAGATGACGATTTTGAGGTACCTACTCCTCAGGGTAAAAAACAGTGGTATGTAAACAGTATCGATTACCAAAAAAAGAAATAAAAAGTTTTGATTCAGATCATGTTAACTTTTGATTGTGTAAATTAAACCAATAAGCTATAACTGAATTATTCAAGTTGATTTGTTTAATTTGAAAGCAGTTAATTAAGGTCGTGGTTATGTCAAACATAGTACAGCGCATATTAAATAATGCCGTATTGTTTGCACTTTTAATGAGTGTAAGTTTGACGCTGCATGCCAGTAACACTGAAGTAAACCTTGATAACGCTAAACTATCTAATCACTTTATTGCTTGTGACATTCCTGACCAAGCAAACCTCGATTTTGACGTAGACTCTCACGTTAATACTATTACCTTTAGGTCGCCTCAACCACTTCCTAATGTCGTAGATTCTTTTTATAAGAGCACCAACCTAAACAGACCTTTTAGCACTGCGTACCAACGCGGACCACCTAGCTATTTAATTTAATTCATTATTTTACAACTTAATTAAATTTTATAACTACTAAGGTGACTACTATGTCTAACTTTAAAGAATTACGTACTCAAAATGTTTCTCACGGCGTTATTGCAAGCACATTTGCAGATGACCAACCATTGATTGATTTATCATCTCCAGCGCTAAAAATGGTAAATAACTTTACTCAAAAAACGCCCATTCGTGCAGAGCATACAACAACGATTACAGATGCACTTAAACAAGTTAGTGCACAACAATCTGATTTTGTTTTAGTAACCGACGAGAACCAAAAATTGATTGGTCTTGTTTCTAGCGCCGATTTACAAAGCTCTAAAATTACTATTATTGCAGAGCGTTTAAATACCCCACGAAGTGAAGTAAGCTTGCGCGATATTATGACGCCAATTAGCCGACTTACAGGTGTAAGCATGCAAAGTTTAAGCTATGCATGTATTGGTGATGCGCTGCAAACAATGGAGCATCAAGGTGTAATGTTTTTATTAGTAACAACAGCAAGTAGCGAAATTTGTGGTTTAATTTCAGCTCGCCAAATAGCTAAAACATTACATATTCCACTACATATTAGCCCTATTGCTCACTCTTTCAGTGAAGTATTAGAAAACATTGAGCATCCTCACTAGGGCGCTCTTTTAGTTGAATTTATTTACTCCCCTCCCAACCATCTTAAAGCAAGTGAAATAGCTTGCTTTAAGAGCTTTTTATTACTACCTCCTGTGATATTATTCAAGCAATTAACGGCGCCAGTAACACGCTTCTGGTCTTATTTTATTGTATAAAAAGGTTTTTGCATGAGCGATATCTCTGCACGTTTAGCCGGTGAGTTAAACGCACAGCAGCAACAAGTTGTTGCAGCTACAAAATTACTTGATGAAGGCGCAACTGTTCCTTTTATTGCCCGCTACAGAAAAGAAGTTACCGGCGGCCTAGACGACACCCAATTACGCCTTTTAGAGCAGCGTTTATCGTATTTACGTGAACTAGAAGAGCGCCGTAGTTTTATTTTATCGACCATCGAATCGCAAAATAAATTAACGCCAGAGCTAAGTGCCGATATAACTAATGCACAAAGTAAAACTGAACTTGAAGATTTATACTTACCTTATAAAGCTAAGCGCCGTACTAAAGGCCAAATAGCAATTGAAGCTGGTTTAGAGCCTCTTGCAGATGCACTATTTAAAGATGCTAACCTTGACCCAGAGCAACAAGCAGAGCAGTTTGTAAATGCTGAAAAAGGTTTCGCAGATACAAAAGCGGTACTCGAAGGCGCTAAATTTATCTTGATGGAGCGCTTTGCTGAAGACGCAAAATTACTTGCTAAATTTAGAAGCCACATAAGCCAAAACGGCGCAATTGAAAGCACTGTAATTAAAGGCCAAGAGCAAGCGGGTGCAAAATATCGTGACTACTTTGAGCATCAAGAACTTCTCAAAAAAGTACCTTCTCACCGCGCGCTTGCTATGCTTAGAGCCCGAAATGAAGGTGTACTTCAGTTAAATGTTAATCCAGAGCCTAGCGCTGAAAATTCAGCGCAACTATGTGCCAACATGATTGCTGACCATTACCGTTTAGATATTAAATATAAAGTGGCAAGTCCTTGGTTATTAAACGTTGTGCAATGGGCGTGGAAAATTAAGTTAGGATTACACCTAGAGAATGAATTTTTTGCAGCAATGCGCGAAAAAGCAGAAGCTGGTGCAATCGACGTATTTGCTAAAAACTTAAAAGATTTATTAATGGCAGCACCTGCAGGCCCTCGTACTACTTTAGGTCTTGATCCAGGCCTTCGTACTGGCTGTAAGATTGCCGTTGTTGATAGCACAGGTAAATTACTAGCTACACAAACTATTTTCCCTCATGCACCACAAAATCATTGGGATAAATCAGTGCGTACGTTAGAGCAACTTTGTCGTCAGCATAAAGTTGAGCTAATTGCGATTGGTAACGGTACTGCATCACGCGAATCAGATAAGTTGGTTGCTGAGCTTATGAAAGCAAACAGCGAACTTAAGCTTAGTAAAATTATGGTTAGCGAAGCGGGTGCATCGGTTTACTCAGCTTCTGAATTTGCAGCTAATGAATTCCCAGATTTAGATGTTTCTATACGAGGGGCTGTCTCTATTGCGCGCCGCCTTCAAGATCCTCTTGCTGAACTTGTTAAAATTGAGCCAAAATCAATTGGTGTTGGCCAATACCAACACGATGTATCGCAAAGCCAATTAGGCCAAAGTCTTATTTCAGTTGTTGAAGACTGTGTAAACTCAGTAGGCGTAGATTTAAACATGGCATCGGTACCGCTACTTACACGCGTATCTGGTTTGAACAAAACATTAGCGCAAAATATCGTTAATTATCGCGATGCTAACGGCACATTTACTAAACGTAGTGAGCTTAAAAAGGTTGAGCGTTTAGGGCCAAAAGCATTTGAACAAGCGGCTGGTTTTTTACGTATTAACAATGGTAGCGATCCTCTAGATAACTCATCAGTTCACCCTGAAGCTTACCCTGTTGTTAAACGTATTTGTGAACGCAATAGCGTAGATGTCAGTAACCTAATTGGTAACAGCGACTTTTTAACTAAACTTGCTGCTAACGATTACACTGACGAAAAGTTTGGCTTACCAACCGTTACCGACATTATTACTGAGCTTGATAAACCAGGTCGAGATCCTCGCCCTGAATTTAAAACAGCTGAGTTTAAAGCCGGTGTTGAAAAAATTAGTGACCTAAAACCAGGTATGATTTTAGAAGGCGTGGTTTCAAACGTTGCTAATTTTGGTGCGTTTGTTGATGTAGGTGTTCACCAAGATGGTTTAGTGCATATTTCAGCAATCACGAATAAATTTATATCAGATCCGCGTGAAGTTGTTAAAGCTGGTGATATTGTAAAGGTTAAAGTTGTTGAAGTAGACGCTGCACGTAAACGTATAAGCTTTACTATGCGCTTAGATGACGACATTGATACAAGTAATAAGTCAGCAGCGCCAGCTACGCAAAAACCACAAGCACGTGCTAATAATTCGCAACCTCGCGCTGCAAAGCCTAAACGTGACAACGGTAATGCGTTAATGGGTAATGCATTTGCCGATGCGTTCGCTAATGCTAAAGTGAAAAAATAATAGTTGTACAGCTAAGCTAAAACGAAAAAAACCGCGTAAGCGGTTTTTTTGTGGTTATGTTTTGCTAAATTATTAACTTAACGCTGAAAAACTACTTTGGCTCGCTGGCGATGTAGCCATTTGATAAAAGTTAGCAATACGCCCCGCCCGTGCCTCAACATCGGCATCACGTGTTTGCTCATCACTTTTAGCTGTTTTTGTATCGTTGCTTTCATCGCTAGAGAATGAAGCTTCAAGCTTACTTTTTGCGTCTTCGTCGTCTTCTTTTTCAGGTTGTGCAAGCTCAGCTTGAGCCGCTGCTAGCTTTTGCGTAGCATCTGCGGCAATAGAGCGATCAGCTCCCGAAGGCTCTGCAGGCGCTAATGCGGCAGCGCGTACCGTTTGCATTTTGTCTATAGTCGCTTGCGGATCATTGGGAACTTCAGATACATCTATTTGTACTTCTCCGCCAACTGCGTAGTTAGTACCATCTGGGCCACGTTGATACTCATAGCTTGGCGAGCCAGCATGTTGCCCACCTACAGAAGCGTGCGCTTGCTCGTGTATTCGTACTTCAGTATCTCGTGCTTTTAGCTCTGTAATTTGTTGTTGTTCTAATTGCAGCTCTTCTTGCTCAGATTCTTTTTTCTCAATTCCTTCACTTTCTTCCTCAGAGCCCTCAGGGTTTTCTGAGTTTCCATCGCGCTGCTGAACTGACTTTTCGTCTGCTATTTTCCCCGTTGCGTTATACGTCGCACCATCGCTACTGCCTGGTAATTTTGCTTTTTCAGAATCACTTTGCGCTTTGGTTTCTGTATTGCTTGCGCTACTAGATGCGGGAGCAGGAATAACTTCGCGTAGTTGGTTGTCACGCCGTGCAGTTTCCGTATAAACATTTGCAGTGTTTATATTGATAGAAGGAAATGGCGTGACAATATTCATAATACTAAACTTTAATATCGATTAACGTGCCAAGTACATCATCGGCCGTTTGAATTGATTGCGTATTTGCCTTGGCATTAAACTCTTCAACTTTTAAGTTAACAAGTGCTTCATCAACACGAGCAGGCTGTGCTACAGGTGCAGTAATAGCTTCTTCAGGGCGTGCTGCTGTAAGCTGACGTTGCTGCGCTAATTGCGCGTCATCTTGCTGTTCTATACTGGCACGGTTAATCTCAGCACTGGCTTTTTCAATACCTTGGCTAGCTCGATTAAACCCTTCTACACCACTATTAAATACAGATCCGATTGGCATATTAAAACCTCCACCAAATAAACATTGTTTAATTATCGCTCAGGTTCTGCTCAAAATAAAGCTTTAAACAGCGCTATTCTTAGCTCTATTTTAAAGCATTGATTTAACGACAGATAAAAACTCACTTTTATGAGAAATAAATGGCGCGTGCGACGCTTTATCTAGCACTTCGTATTCAAACTCAGTATTTAGTACTGACATTTCACTAATTGCTTTATAAGGCACTAAGGCATCAAGTCGGCCAAATACTCCTTTGATAGGTACTGGGCAATGAGCAAATAAATCACGTAAATCGTCGTTTTGTAAAATATCTAAACCAGCACTCAGGGCGTCGCTTTGTGGTGCGCTGTACTGATTTAGTAATTGTTTAAGCAGCTTTATATCATCACGCGCCGACTCGCTACCCATCGCTTGAATAGCTAAGAAGCGCTCTATTGTTTTTTCTCGATGATTAACTAACTGCTCTTTAAACTGCGCCAATACATTCGCTTTTATTCCGGGCCAATTATCTGCCTCCGCAAAAAAAGGAGTCGATGCAATTAAAATAACTTTTGATACTTTTTCAGGCCAATGCTTAGCAATATAAAGTGCAAATAATCCACCTAACGACCACCCCATTAAAATGGTCTTCGGCTTTAACTGCTTACTTAAAGTTTCTGCTGCATCATGCAAAGTATAAGGGCTTGGGCAAACATGGCTATTACCAAACCCAGGTAGGTCAAGGCTACGTACACTTCCTGAATATAAAAACTCAAGTTCTGGCTGTACTAACTGCCATACGCCCTGATTCATTCCCCAACCATGTAATAACACTAACTCATTTTGCATATTTGCCTAACCTTTACCAAACTTAGGCTCATCATAACGTTTAAAAAGGCGATTGCAATGCAAGGAGCGAGTCAGTGAAACAAGCCGTTTTAAATTGGTTATTTCCCTCTTATTGCGTGCAATGTCAAAATACGATTACGACCTCTTTAGGGCTTTGTGATTATTGCCTTGAAGATTTACCATTGTTTGATTTTAGTAAGCATAAGAATTTACTGCATCGACCCGATATTGTTGAGATGTTTCCTAATTGCGAGTTTGATAAATTATTTGCCTGTGCTTTTTATCAACCTCCCTTTGAACATTGGCTTAAAAGGCTAAAATTTAATAATCAAATTCATTATAAAAAGGCATTGCAGCAAGTTATACAAAAACAATTAACGCAGTTTTTTGAGCAAAGCCCTACTTTGCCAGATACCTTTATTATTTTACCTCTTCATAAAAGCCGATTCATTACTCGCGGGTTTAATCAGGTAAGCCAAGTTTGGCAACCATGTTTAGCTAATTACGCATCAGTGAGTAACGTACTTATTCGCGATAAAAAAACACAAGCCCAGTCGGAGCTATCTAAAGCAAAGCGTATTAAAAACTTAAAAAATGCCTTTATTTGTACAGAGGATATGGGCGGTAAAACAGTCGCTATTGTTGATGATGTGATGACGACAGGGGCAACATTAAACGCAGCTACTAGTGCACTAAAACAAGCAGGCGCTAAACAAGTGTGGGCTTTTACAACTTGCTTAACGCCTATTTAATTATTAAAAAGTATTATACCAATCCGCAATAATACTTAATCATTTTACGGGGCTAAACGTGTCGCTACCTGTGTTAAAAAATTCTCATTTACGACTGCATGGATGCAGAAGGTAGAGCAATGCAGGAGCAATTGCCGAGAACAACTAAATAGCGAATTTTTTGCCTAGCTATCAACACGTTTTTCCATCCTCAAAATAGATCACTTAATTTAAGCGAATTAGTATTATTCGCCATTTGCACGAAACGTATGGCCAAAAAATAAAGCGTTGCTTAGTAGTCGACTAGTCCCATACCAGTAACCTCTAAATACAGGGTCATCGGTCATGCCTATTACTGTACCTCGCCCGTATGAGTGAGCAATTAAGCCTGCGCCGCCAGCAACTTGCTCAACATTAACGGCATCGGTAAAGCCTGCCAATAATGGATTTTTAGTGTAGGTAAGTATATTTACGAACGGAGCATCGGAAGCTTCTAGCAACCAAGTACTGTTTTTGAATACGGGCAATGTATTACGCTTAAGTGAAAATGTAAGCGGATGAGTTAAATCTACATTAGTATTAAAAATAGCACCTGCAATGCGTTGACGTCCTGCTAAATGATCTTTATCGCCATAACTTAAATCTGTCGTTTTAAATGCACTTGCTACATCTTGTCGTGATAGATAGCTTGCTTTGAGTAATTGCTGATCAGCTAAAAATTTAGCGCCGCCTTTGTGACCCCAAATAACGCCGCCTTTTCTTACCCAGCTTTTAATAGCAACTTTGTCGGTATCAGATAAGCTATTGTAATTGCCATGAGCAAGCACAATATGACTGTAGTCACTTAACTCGAGTGAACTAAAGCGGTTCATTTCAACAATTGTTGGTGCAACACCTACAAAGCGATCTAGGTAATACCACACTTCGCCGACTTCGTACTGGCTTGCGCCTTGCCCGCCAATAAGCAGTACTTTTGGAGCACTAACAACCGCCATTGATCGCGACCCTAAATCGGCTCCCTTGCTTGTTAAACCTGATGTAATAGGTTTGATTGCAATACCAAACTCATTTTGTGCTTTATTTAGCAAGGTAATCCAATCTGTATTTGTTTGTAGTCCAGCCGGTATAATAATACTTCCAGGTTTAAAATTAATTTCTCCTGATGTTGATTTAGCCGTTAATGCTTTTAGCGCTACACGTGCTTTTATACCTTGCTGTAATAAGCTATTTAACATTTTAGGTGCTAAATAATCATCCCACGAAAAACCAAATGCGTAACCTTCGGTGAGTGAAGAAAATGATGGGGTTGCTACTTTTTCCCATGCTTTATCAGCAACCTTTAATCCCCAACTACTTTTAACTTTAGAAAATGGCAAATTAAACGCATGCGCTAATGTCCAGCCAGATACATCGTAAAAAGTATTATCGGCAAAGTTTTTTTGCTCACTAAAAATCGCTTTTACTAAACGATATTGTGGTTGTGCTAATGGTACAAAATAGCTATGTGTACTGAAATTCTTACCATCTGCTTTTAATGATTTAGTAAGTGGGTAAGCGTTAATTTGATGCTGCTTTAACAATTCTAAAAAGTGCATAATACGGGTGTTGTCGCTTGCACCTTCAACAACATAACCTTCAAAGCTTTCATCGCTGGCTAAATCAGTAGCTTGATTGTAAAACTTAGCCTGGTAATCAAGTAATGCTTGGCGGTTATCAACTGCTGCCTTAAAGGTAGATAAACTCGTTAACAGTTGATTTTTAATAGTGAAAGGAAAGCTCAAAGGTCCATTTATAGTGTCTTGAATATGTCCACGAGAACTTGCCTGCTCAAATAAAATGCCTATGCCACCATTTACATCGGGATAGGTTGAACCTTTACCGTAATAGAAGTCATCAAAGCTTTCTTCAGTAAAATAAAGTGCATTGTTTTCATCTAAGGTTTTTGCATGATAGTTGGCAATTGCCTTTGTTAAGGTAACATTTTCATCAGGTGTTATAGGGTGCTTACGACTTGGAATACCTGGTTGAAAAAAGTAACTGCTGTTTGGACCCATCTCATGAAAGTCAGTTAAAATATTTGGTTTCCACTGATGAAATTTAGCAATACGTGCACGCGATTCAGGATGCTGTAGCAGTAGCCAATCGCGATTTAAATCAAACCAATAGTGGTTAGTACGGCTGCTAGGCCAGTTTTCAACATGCTCACGGGTTTTAGAGTCACTTGATAAATTCATGCCTCGGTTACTGTTGGCCCAATTAGCAAAACGAGCAAGCCCGTCAGGATTAAGTGAAGGGTCGAGTAAAATAACCGTGTTATTTAATAGCTCATCTATTTCAGTACCTTGTGCAGCAGCTAAATAATAAGCCACCAGCAATGATGAGTTACTACCTGATGACTCATTACCATGAACGCTATAACCCATCCATACAACGGCAGGATCGTCTTGTGCTTTACTACTGTTATTACTTAAGCGTGCTAAGTGAGCTTGGCGTGTCTGCTCTATGCTTGATAACTTATCAGCAGCAGTAATTGTTAGCATTACTAACGGGCGTTGTTCATGCGTGCGGCCAATCACCTCAAAATTTATACGGTCGCTTTTATCAGCAAGTATTTCCATATAACGTACGAGCTGATCGTGTCTCACGTGCCACTCTCCTACTTCGTAACCGAGTACTTGCTCAGGAGTAGGAATTGAAGGGTCAAATTTTACATCTTGTTCAAAATAATACGAAAGTGGCTTAGCTACACTTGAAAAGCTAAGCAACACCACCATTAATGTTAATACCAAACGCATATAAATCACTCAAAAAATGTTCGTTGTTTGCACGCTACCATTGCTTAAAATAGATGCCAACTTTTTACGCTCAACACTAGCCGCAACACGATGAGCGGAGTATGATACGCAGTATCCGAGTAATTTAGTCAAGTATAGATGGTTTTATGATTTCTATTTCCGAAACAGCGCAAGCGCATTTTGCTAAACTATTAGCAGATCAATCACAACAAACCAATATTCGTGTGTTTGTTGTAAACCCTGGTTCATCACAAGCGGAATGTGGTGTGTCTTATTGTCCAGAAGACGCTGTAGAAGCGAGCGATATTCGCCTAAACTTTAACGGTTTTGATGCCGTTGTAGATGCAGAAAGTGCTCCATTTTTAGAAGAAGCTGAAATCGATTTTGTTACCGACAAAATGGGTACTCAGTTAACGCTAAAAGCACCAAATGCAAAGGCGCGTAAAATAGGTAACGATGCATCGTTAAACGAACGTGTACAGCACATGCTAGAAACCGAAGTAAATCCACAACTTGCTAACCACGGTGGTCAAGTAAGCCTTGTTGAAATTACAGCTGCAGGTATTGCTATACTTCAGTTTGGTGGTGGTTGTAACGGTTGTTCTATGATCGATGTAACACTAAAAGAAGGCATTGAAAAAGAAATGATAGCTAAGTTTGAAGAAATCACCGGTGTTGCTGATATAACAGAGCACGAAGCGGGCGATCACTCTTACTATTAGGCCTTCTAAATGCTAAAGCAGCTTATTTATCGCTTAGGGAGCAACCCTAAGCTGAGCTTAAAGCGCTTTTTTCGCGGCTTAGCACTGTTTGTGCTAGCCGTGATATTCATATCTATTGGGTATTACACTCACTACAGCTTACAAATAATTGGCGTTATAATTTTACTCCCCGCATTATTTTTTGCCGGTTGGGGCTACTGCGGTATTTTTGCTAATCGTTTTTCACAAGTTTTAAAAGATATGGGCCCTAAACACCACGACCCCGATCTCTGGAAATAAACCATTTATTTAGTTTAATCTAATAGCTGATTATTTATTTTTAAGTGGTGATATTTAATTATTAATGTAACCCCGCGCATTAACATAAAACAGCTCATAGCCAGCCATAACCCATTATTTTCCCAGTCTATAAACACCCAAAACACACCAAAAAAACCAACTCCAGCGGAAAGTATCATACTGTTACGCATGTTCTTTGCTCGCGTAAGCCCTACAAAAACACCATCAAACAAAAAGCAGCTCATGGCCAAAATAGGCAACACTATTAGCCATGGTAAATAGTGTGTTGCCTCTTGAATAACCTCTGGTACATTGGTTAAAAGCTTGATTATACCGCAGCCAAACAATGCAAAAAAAGCGCTATATAAGACGCCAAAAAGCATGCCCCAAAATACACTTATTTTAACCCAAAGCTCTATATTTTTAACGCTTCCTTGGCCTTTAGCTTGTCCTACTTTTGCCTCAGACGCGTAAGCAACGCCATCAAGAGCAAAACTCACCAACATTAGAAAGTTAAGTAAAACAGCATTAGCAGCTAATGTGGTTTCGCCTATACGCGCTGCGTAAAACGTCATAAAACTAAAGCATAATTGCAGTATTAAAGAGCGAATAAATATATCTCTATTCAAACTCAATAATTCAGCCATTTTGCTAATACTCAACCAATTCGGTACATTTAGATCAATGTCTTGTTTTTTAGCTAGTTTAACCACTAAAAACAGTGCAAATACTAAAGCCGTATAATCAGCAATAAGTGAAGCCCACGCAGCGCCTGCAACTGCCCAATCTAAATAAACAACAAAATAAATATCGAGTACTATATTAACGATATTAGTGACGAGTAATAAATAAAATGGACCTCGACCATAATGCACACCAAGCATCCAACCCAGTAACACTAAATTACACAATGCTGCTGGAGCACTAAAAATACGAATGCTAAAATATTGATACGCTTGGGTAAGTACATCGCTATTGGCGGCGGAGAGGTAAGCAATAGCGTGCTTTATTAATGGGGATAACACAATTAATAGCACAGCCACTGCGCTTGCAAGCAATAGGCTTCGTTTAAGTAAAGCGGCAAGTTGGGTTAAATCGTTTTTTCCGTATGCTTGTGCCACGAGCCCCGTGGTACTCATTCTTAAAAAACCAGCAAGCCAAAATAAAATAGATATAACTGCAGAGCCAAGGGCAATACCCGCTAAGTAATGAGCGCTTCCTAAGTGCCCAATTACAGCGGTATCAACAATTCCTAACAACGGCACTGTGATATTTGATAGTATCATCGGACCCGCTAACAACAGCAAGCTTTTATGGTGTGCCTTATTATGTATAAGAAATTGTTTCATTTAGTATTATTTATCCTCATTAGTGTATCTGTGCGGGCTCAAGCAGCCGTTATTTTACAGTATCATCATGTTAGTGAAACCCTACCCGCTGTAACGAGCGTTAGCGCCAATACATTCACTAAACATTTGAGCTATTTAAAAGAGCACAACTTTAACGTTATTCCTCTTAATGACTTAATAAGCGCACTTCAGCAAGGTGAAACCTTACCTGATAAAACTGTCGCCATCACCTTTGATGATGGTTATAACAATAACTATGAACAAGCGGCGCCTATTTTAGAAAAGTTTGGCTACCCGTACACTATCTTTGTAAATCCTAAATTAATAGACGAGGGCATGAGCTACGTAATGGGGTGGGATAAGCTCAAAGAATTATCTAAAAAAGGGGCATTAATAGCCAATCATAGCGGACAACATGATTACTTACACCTTAAGCTTGAAAACGAAACCGATGCACAATGGCAATCACGTATTAAGCAAGATATTCTTAGCTCTCAAAAGCGTATAAAAGAAGAAATAGGCCACGACTATAAATACTTAGCATACCCGTATGGTGAGTTTAATAACGAGCTGCAAGCACTTGTGACAGAGCTTGGTTTTGTGGGTATTGGTCAGCACTCCGGCGCTGTAAATAAAGACTCTAATTTTAGCCGCTTACCGCGTTTTCCTGCATCAGGCTTTTACAGCAAACTAGAAACTCTTATTACTAAGCTTAACTCACGCGCGTTTAATATCACCAATTTAACTTATCAAGATAGCGTTACACAACAAAATCCACCCACGCTCACAATTGAATTTAAAATGGGTGATTTTCATAAAAGCCAATTTGCCTGTTACGTATCAAGCGTAGGCCAAGCAGATTTAAAATGGGTAAATAAAAATACAGTCGAAATAACCTCACCAAAGGTGCTTAATAAAGGGCGTTCTCGTTTTAATTGCACGGCCCCTTCTATTTCAAGCCCTGGTGATTACTTTTGGTTTTCGCAGCCTTGGGTAATTGAAGCGCCTAAACCTTAACTGCCTGATGTAATAGTCGCTGGGTTATTTTATCCAGCGCAACTATCTCGTCCGCTGCATTTAACTCAGCGGCAGCCTTAGGCATACCCCATACCACCGATGAGTACTCATCTTGAGCCAAGGTATACGCACCGTTTTGTTTTAGTGCAAGTAACCCTTTTGCGCCATCACTCCCCATCCCTGTTAGTATGGCTGCAACTACGTTTTTAGCTCCTGTCTCAACTAATGAGTTAAACAGCACATCTACCGCAGGTTTATGTCTGTTGACCGGCTCGCCATCATCAAGCTGGCAATACAAGCTAACACCTCGCTTTTTAATACTTAAATGAAAACCACCTGGTGCTATATAAGCCCAGCCAGTGCTAAGCTTATCGCCATGTTCAGCCTCTTTCACATTTATCGTGCATGTACGATTCATTCGCTCTGCAAATGAGGCGCTAAACACAGGAGGAATATGCTGAGTAATTACAATGGGCGGGCAATTTTGTGGCATTTTAATAAGTACTTCTTTGATAGCCTCAGTACCACCCGTTGAAGCACCTATCGCAATTACTTTATTAAGTAAAAATTGAGAATGGGTATTAATAGGCTCATTTGTGACGACCGTTTTTTTATAGCTTCTTACTCTTGCTCCAGCAGCTATTCGCACCTTTTGTTGAACAAGTGATGCATATTGACTCAATTGCTCTCCTACGTTGTTAGTAGGCTTAGCTATAAAATCAATAGCCCCTAATTCGAGTGCCTCGAGTGTAATAGGAGAGCCTTTTTGGGTCAGTGTTGAAATCATCACTACTGGCATTGGTCTTAATCGCATTAAGTTTTTTAAAAAACTAATGCCATCCATTTTTGGCATTTCTACGTCGAGCGTTAATACATCAGGATTTAACTTTTTTATCATTTCGCGAGCTTCGTAGGGATCCTCAGCGCTCCCCACTACCGTAATATCTTTAGCTTGCTGTAATATTTCAGTGAGTAAACGCCTAATTAAGGGGGAGTCGTCAATTATTAATACTTTAATCATGCATACTCCTAAAACAGCTCTATATCAGTTACTACTTCTTGCTTTTTAAGGTTTTGTAAGTAACGGACTTCGCGTTTTTCAATCGTATTATTATGTAGGTTTTTAAGTTTTTTCATATGAACTTTACCGGTGTTCGGATGAAAAAATATTTTTCGTGGCCATGGTCCACCCATATCGTGGGCAACTAGATTTAATGCCTCTTCTTTAATATACGCCGCTGCAAAACTAATATTACCCAGCCCTATATCAGTCATCGCACTAATAATTTTACCCCCACCAAAAAGTTTTACTTTTAGGTTACGGCGAGACGCACCATTTTTTAAAACTTCGTTTATAAGATACTCCATAGCCCAATTACCGTACCGACAACTTAAACTATGCGCATTCTTAAGTTCTACTCCCTTTTGAATTGGTAACATAAAGTGATTCATGCCCCCAATCCCTAGTACTTCATCGTAAACACAAGCCGCAATACACGAACCCAGAACTGTAGAGATCAGCTCATTATTTTTAGAAACATAAAACTCACCCGGAAGCACTTTAGCAACAACGCTACCTCGGCCCGAGTCCCAATATCGTTTAATATGTTCAAAGTTAGGTAATACCGGCCTAAACTCTGCGTGCATTTTGTCCCTTTTCGTACATAGTTTTCCCTAAATTTTTAAATTGCGCATGCTCTTTTCCCATACTTTCTGAGTGACCTAAAAACAAATAACCTTGTTCATTTAATATATTGGCGTAACGTTTAAAAAGCTGATCTTTTGTTTCTTTATCAAAGTAAATAACAACATTACGACATAAAATAAGATCAAATGATCCTTTCATTGGCCAATCTTGCAATAAGTTTAAACGCTTGAATGAAATAGACTCTTTTAGTCTATCTTTAACTTTATAGTTTTCACCGTCTTTACTTTTTAAAAACCAACGCTTAAGTTGCACGTCATCTAAGCCGTTAACATTCGCTGCGGTGTAAATACCCTTTTGTGCTTTTGCCAATACATTAGAATCTAAATCGGTTGCTAGTATTTTTACATCCCAATTGCTTGGAAATGCATTATTTAAAGTCATCGCCAAACTGTAAGGCTCTTCTCCTGTTGAGCAACCTGCAGACCAGATTCTTACTCGCTTACTATTTTTATTTGCCTTTAAGAGAGCAGGTACAAGCTCAGATTTTATAAATTCAAAGTGGTGTATTTCACGAAAAAAAGACGTTAAGTTAGTTGTTATTGCATTAATAAAGGCATCAAACTCCTGATCTTTATGGCTATTTAAATACTCTAAATAGGCTTTAAAGTCAGTTAGTTTTCGCTCTCTAATACGTCTTGCTAAGCGTGAATAAACCATCTCTCGCTTATGCTCACCTAATACAATTCCACATGCGCTATAAACTAAACTGGCAATTTCTTTAAAGTCGCGGTCGGTACACAAAAACTCTTTCATTGTTCGCTCTCAATTTAGCCTGCCAAATAATACCTCGCTGTGATTATGTATTCAGCGAGGTATATAAGAAGATTCGTTGTTAAAATTCTTCCCATTCATCAGCAGAGTCTACAAAGTTATCGCCTCTGGGTTTATTACTTACAAAACTGCTTTGCGACTTATGAGATAATTTAGGTGTGCGCATAGTCGGCGAAATCATCGCCATCTCTTGCTGACCTATTGAGAAAAAGTTGAGTAGTTGGCGCATCTCATTAGCTTGCTCAGCCATAGACTCACCAGCGGCAGAGGCTTGCTCTACTAAGGCGGCATTTTGTTGCGTCATTTCGTCCATTTGTGAGATGGCGGTATTAACTTGTTCAATACCCGCACTTTGTTCTTCAGATGCCTCTGTAATATCAGAAATCATTTGCGTCACTCTTTGTACCGATACAACAATCTCTTTAAGTGTAGCGCCCGACTCATTAACTAATTGAGAGCCATCAGCTACTTTGCCTACACTATCTCTTATTAACTCTTTAATTTCTTTCGCTGCGCCTGCAGAGCGCTGTGCTAAATTACGAACTTCACCTGCAACAACCGCAAAGCCTCGGCCTTGTTCACCAGCCCTTGCAGCCTCTACTGCAGCATTAAGCGCTAATAAGTTAGTTTGAAATGCTATTTCGTCAATGACACCAATAATATCTGCAATTTTCTTGCTCGACTCATTAATTGCCGACATGCTCGTAACTGCTCTATTTACAACCTCACCACCTTGAATCGCCTTTTCGCATGTTTCTTCTGCTAAATCGTTTGCCACTTTTGCGTTATCAGCATTTTGGCGAACGGTGCTAGTCATCTCTTCCATGCTCGACGCTGTTTCTTCAAGTGATGAGGCTTGCTCTTCTGTACGTTGGCTTAAATCAGCATTACCTTGAGAGATTTCCTCTGCACCACTGGCTACAAGCGTTGCCGATGAATTAATACGATTAATCACTTCCGTTAACTTATCTGCCGTAGCATTAGCATCGCGTTTGAGTTTATCAAATGAGCCTTTATATTCTTTTTCAACTCGTTTTGATAAATCACCATTTGCCATCGCATCGAGCATACTGCCCGTGTCAGCAACTGCATCATCAACTATTTTAACTAAGCTATTTAGCCCTTGAGCCAAACGTAAAAAGAATCCTTCCTTGCCTTCTTCCGCGACTCTTGTATCTAATTCGCCATTACCTGCAGCGCCAATCAGCTCAGCAATTTCTTTTTCAAGCGCAACCTCATTGGTCCTATCTTCCCACTCAACAATGGTGCCTAAATGCTTTCCATCTTGGCTAATCCAAGGTGAAGCAATCAAGGTGAAAGTGACACCCGCTAAAAGTAATTCGGCTTTATGAGGCTTATCGAGATTTTTTAATAAATCGCGCTGATGATTAGGGTGCTTATGAAAATCATCAACACATGTGCCAATTAAATTATCAACAGAAAAGCTTGGTAATACAGTTTGTAATTCTTTTTCGCGGACTTTTAGCATTTTCTGAACACGATCGTTCACAAATACTATATTAAGGTCTTCATCAGCAATCATTACGTTCGCTTGGCAAACTTTAAGCGCATTTGCTAAATCGGCTGCTTTGCGAGATGCTTTTTCAAGCTCTTTTTGTTCAGTAATATCAGATGCGTATTTAATCACTTTAAACGGCTTGCCGTTCATATCATAAATTGGGTTATAAGATGCTTGAATCCAAACCTCCTGACCCTGCTTCCCTATTCTTAAATATTCCCCTGAATCAAATTCACCACGACCTAGTTTGGCCCAAAATTCTTTATATTCGATACTATTTGCATGTTCGGGGTCAATAAAAAGCCTATGGTGCTGACCTTTAATCTCGCTAAGTTGATAACCAAGTGCATTTAAAAAGTTATCATTGGCATCAATAATAGTGCCATCTAAATTAAACTCGATAACCGCTTGAGATTTACTTATAGCACTAATTTGCCCTGAAGCTTCTGCTGCTATTAACTTTTGCTCGGTCACGTCGGTGGCAAACTTAACTACTTTTAATACTTGCCCTTGCTCATCAACAATTGGGTTATAAGTTGCTTGGATCCATACCTCAGTTCCACCTTTTGCATTACGCTTAAACTCATCTGAGATAAACTCGCCATTACGCAGGCGTTGCCAAAAGTTCTTATAATCGTTGCCCTGAGCTTCATCTGGGTCAACAAACATAGAGTGATGCTGGCCTTGAACCTCTTCAAGACGATAGCCCATCGCGTTTAGAAAATTCATATTTGCAGTAATTATTTTTCCGTTAGGTTCAAACTCAATCACCGCTAATGATTTATTCAATGCGTCTACAATTAAATCATTACTTGATTTTGACTGCTTTGGATTACTAAACCATCCCATGCTCATCACCACCTTTAAGTTTATTATTCATTTAGTTTCTGTTTGCTAAATATTCATTGTTTTTTGCAGGTCAATTAGCGCTACCATTTTTTCACCAACATTCACCAACCCAGCTACATATTCACAATTATTCGATTCAGATAAACTAGGAACCGCTTTCGCATCTTGCTCCGCAATACTGTAAACATCAGAAACGGCATCAACAGCAACACCTATAATTTTACTACCTAGTTCAAATTCTATTTTGACAACGATAACCACCGTTAATGGCCCATAGTCGACACTTGGTAATCCAAAGCGCAACCGTAAATCAATAATTGGCACTATTGTTCCACGTAAATTAATAACGCCTTTTACAAATTTAGGCGCATTGGGCAGTACTGTAATTTCTTCCCAACTGCGAATTTCTTGTACTGTTAAAATATCAACGCCGTATTCTTCATCAGCCATAATAAAAGTTAAAAACTGTTTTACACCTTGCTGTTGCTGAAGATTTAATTGATTACTTAACTGGCTTTGCTCTGAGCTCATAACGCCTCCAAAGTGGCTTGCGTTTCAATCGTTAATTCTTGGCTACCTGGTTTTTTTAAACCTGAGAGCTTTATTAAGCCGCTAATGTCCACAATCAGCGATACACGCCCATCGCCTAAAATAGTGGCTCCCGATACACCATCAACTTTATGATAGTTAGCCTCTAAACTTTTAATAACAACCTGTTGTTGAGACAGTAAATCATCAACTAATAAACCCACCTTTTGGTTATCTGTTTCTACAACAACAAGCAGCGTTTTATCGAGTGATTCAATGGCATTTTTATGATTAAAAATATCGTAGAGCCTTAAAATAGGAATGTATTCGTCCCGAAGCCTCAATACATCAAGGCTTTTACCCACTCGACTCACTTTAGCAATATCAATTTGCAGAGATTCCACAATAGAAATGAGCGGGATAATATAAGTATGCTGAGCCACCTTAACTAATTGCCCATCTAAAATAGCGAGAGTAAGTGGTAATCTAATAGTAAACGTAGAACCAACACCGGCCGCTGAGGTTACCTCTACTGAGCCATTTAATGATTGAATATTTCGCTTAACTACATCCATCCCAACTCCACGACCAGATAAGTCACTTACCTCATCTACTGTCGAAAAGCCGGGCATAAAAATAAGCTCATTTATTTCATCGTCACTGAGATGGTTATCAGCTGAGATTAATTCGTTAGCGATGGCTTTTTCTTTTATTTTTTTTGTATTTAACCCCTGCCCATCATCCATTATTTCAATAACAATGTTTCCACCCTGATGAAATGCATTTAAGGTTACTGTGCCAACGGGATCTTTACCTGCCGCCAGTCTTTGCTCAACAGTCTCTAATCCATGATCAAGTGAGTTCCTCACTAAATGCACCATAGGATCGGATATTTTTTCCATTACTGTTTTATCAAGCTCGGTTTGCTCTCCAATCAACTTTAGCTCAACCTGCTTATTTAGTTTTTGCGCTATATCTCGCACTAATCGAGGAAAACGACTAAATACAAAGTTAATTGGGAGCATACGAATGCGCATCACATTTTCTTGTAAATCACGCGTATTATGGGCAAGTTGCGCTAGACCTTCTTGTAGTAAAGTAATTGTGGCTGGTGTGATTTCTTGTTCGCTGAGTTGATTTAGCATAGCTTGTGTAATAACAAGTTCCCCAACCATATTTATTAACGAATCAACTTTATCAATACCAACTCGAATGGAGGTAGACTCTGGTGTACTTGCAGGTTTTTTATCTTTATTAGCAGCGGGTTGCTTTGGCTTACTAGGTAGCTCAGCTACTTTTATTAAATCGGATGTTTCAAGCTCAACGGCTTTAGATATCTCACCTTGATTAGGTTGTATTTGCTCATCATTGCCAAATAAGCCTCCGCATAATTCAATTTTTATGTCGGCATCGTCTTCTACCCATTCAAATACTTCTTTTATGGCTTTTTCATCATGGCTAGTATCTAAAAAAAAGCGCCAATGTAAAAAGCATTCATCACTGCTCAAATCTGTAATTTCTGGAACTTCATCGTAAAATACTGTGGTTTCTAACTCACCTAGCTCTTCAAGCTCACTGATCATGTACAGTGGCTCGTTTCCTGTTTTAAATAAATGATGATGGGGTTTAAAGTCTATTTGATAGGTGTTACTACTTGTTTGCTCTTCACAGCTTTGAGGTTTATTTCCTTGTGTTTCGTTTTTCATTCCAAGTACATGTTCAAATTGTACTTTTAACGAATCTGCCTCGGTTAAATCTGGCTCTTGCTCACCTTGAAGTGCAGCAAGTAAAGCGCGCAAGCAATCCACAGCTTTGAGTAATAAATTGACATGCTCGGTACTAAGCTCTCGTTCACCTTGGCGAATTTGATCCAGTAGTGTTTCAAGTACATGAGTAAAGTCAGCAACGGAGCTAAAACCAAAAGTGCCACTGCCTCCTTTTATTGAGTGAGCAGCTCTAAAAATAGTGTTGATAGTTTCTAAATCTTCCTCACCTGGCACTAAGTTTAATAACTCAGCCTCCATGGTATCTAGGCCTTCAAAACTCTCTTCAAAGAAAACTTCAAAAAATTGACTTAAATCTATACTCACACTGCGCTCCTTAGCGAATAACTTTTTTAATTACCGCTAGTAGCTGATCGGGATTAAATGGTTTTACAATCCAACCTGTTGCACCAGCAGCTTTACCCTCTATCTTTTTTTCTAAGCCCGACTCTGTAGTAAGCATCAGTAGTGGTGTAAATTTATAACTAGGTAAAGTACGCAGCTCTCGTATTAATGTAATTCCATCCATTATTGGCATGTTTACATCTGAGATCACGGCATCAAAGTCTTGTTGCTTGGCAATAGCGAGAGCTTCACTGCCATCCTTAGCTTCGGTTACATCAAACCCGGCAGTTTTTAATGTAAAGCTCACCATTTGACGCATCGATGCTGAATCATCAACCGCTAAAATTCTTTTCATATATACCCCTAACTTTTACTTTCGGTTGTTAAGTATTGGCTTAAGCCAAGTTTATTAATTGTATGCGTTAAGGCCTCGCTACTGCCTACCCATATTATTTTGTGCTGTATAGTAAGTAGGTGTTTTTGTAAGGCGCATAAAAGTTGAATTGAGGCAGTATCAGCAGAAATCACATCGTTAATATCAAGACAGATATCATCGTTGCTATTGAGTTCGTGTAGTAAGTCTTGATGTAGTGTTTCAACTTGCGTAATAGCAAGTTCGCTCGGAAGTTTTAGCATTTAGTAAGTGCATTCCCTGTCAATTCAATTCATAACAAAAGCTTAGCCCTAGTTATTAAAATTGCCATAAAATGCTTAATTAAATTTAACCTGTCGTTAAAATACAAAAAAAGGAGCCTAAAGCTCCTTTAAAATTGGTAAAAAGTAAAAAACTAGTTTTTATAGTAATCAGCTATTTTTTTAAACTCTTCAGTTAAAGTCGTCGCATTAATTAATGGCACACTACCTTGTTTAAATTCTGGTTTAAAAATAGCTCTAACGGCTCCATTTTGATCAACCATAGCGACCGAGGCACTATGATCAACAGCATATTCTGATTCACTACTATCGCTAATGGCGTAAATTAAACCAAGCTCTCGAACAACAGGAAAAAGGTGTTTATGTTCCCCTGATACAGCTAAAAAATCAGGGTTAAAGTAATCTATATATTGCTTTCGTTTAGCTGGTGTATCGCGTTTTGGATCAACCGATAAAAACCAAACTTGTAGCGGATAATCTGCTTGTAAGTTTTTATAAACAGCATTTAACTTAGCAAGTGTTAATGGACAAATATCTGGGCAGCTTGTGTAGCCTAAAAATACTAAATTCCACTGTCCTACAAATTGTTGCTTAGTCACTAATTCACCGCGCTGATCGTTTAGCGTAAAATCAGACAGTGGCTTTGCATTTTCGTAAACTAATGCATCTACATCTGGCGGACTATTTTCGTTTGAACATGCCGATAAAAACAAAACTAAAACAACGATTAATCCAAGCCATAACTGCTTCATAAAGGGAGCCATTTATCTATAAATAAGATTACAAAGAGTACCATTAAATGAATAATCGAAAAACGAAATAAGTCCATTGCAGTCTCATCATTTCCAGCAATTTTTAAATTGACCGCCTTATATATAAACACGGCATTTAATACACATGCACCTATCAAATAGATTAATCCAGACATACCGATTAAATAAGGTAATACGCAAACAACAGCGAGTAAAACAGAGTAAGCAACGACGCACGTTTTACAAAAATCGATACCATGGGTTACTGGTAACATAGGGATTTTAGCGCGTTCATAATCACTTTTTCGCGCTATAGCCAGCGCCCAAAAGTGTGGTGGGGTCCAGGTAAATATTATCATTACGAGTAACCAAGGGGCTGCTGCCATTTGGTTTGTTTCTGACACCCAACCTAATAATGGAGGCATTGCGCCAGCCAACCCACCTATAACAATATTTTGCGGCGTTGCACGCTTTAAAAATGATGTATAAACAAATGCATAACCTACCAATGCAAATAACGTTAATATAGCGGTTAAGGTATTAGCCCACACCATCAGCATAATAAAACCAGCAACCCCAATAACAGCTGCAAAACTAAGCGCATGTGTTTTACTTAAACGCCCTTTAGCCACAGGGCGATGACGAGTCCGCGCCATTTTTGAGTCTATCTCGCTATCAACCACATGATTAATAACCGCTGCAGCAGCAGAAAGTAGCCCTATACCTAACAAGCTAATAAACTGTACGACCATACCGCGCCCTACATCGGGAGCCAGCGCTAAACCAACCCAAGCTGTTAGCACCAGCATAGCTACCACTTTAAATTTACTAATTGCTAAGTAGTCTTGCAGCAAACTATGTGTACGCGAAATTAGCGATTGAGTATTAACGGGTAGCAGTATTTTTTTATCAATTATAAGTGCCATCATATTTCCCCTTTATGTGCGTGATTTTAGGTAATAACACAACCTAACCATGCTTAATAACAGTATGGCTGCCATCAAGTTATGCGCCAGTGCAACTCCCAACGGAATATGCCAATGTACTAAAATAAGTCCTAAGCTAATTTGGCAAAGCAGAACAAGTAATACACTCACAACGCAATTTTTAATTTTTTTAGAGTACGCTTGGCTGTATATTTTCCACATAATTAACGCCAGAACAATGCAAGTAACGAGTGCCCAAATGCGATGTAATAAATGAATAGACATACGCGCTTGCTGCGATAACACACCAAACTCATAATTACTGTGCTCAAGTGGTAATTGAAATACGCTACTCAATGAAAACGGTTGTGCGTAATTACACAATGGCAAACCACTACAATGTGGAGCGGCGTAATTTGCAGCCAGCCAACCACCAAGTGCAATTTGGATAATTAATACACTGAGCGCTACTAAACTTAAACCGAAATAGCGTTTTGCGCCGCTATCGCCACCCATAATAGGTTTTGCGGTTAGCCGTAAATATAAAAGCGTTATAAGTGACAAAATACTAAAGCCACCTAATAAGTGGCCCATTACAATAAGCGGCTGAAGGTTCATGGTTACTGTCCACATACCAAGGGCAGCCTGAAACACCACTAGTAGAAGTAAAGCCAAAGGCAATTTAACTGGCGTAGTTGGATATTGGCGTTTTAAAAAAGCCAACACAAATAAACCTAAAATAAGTAAGCCTAAAGCACCTGCAAAGTAGCGATGAATCATTTCTTTCCACGCTTTTGCGGTTTCGAACATCATATCGGGGTAGCTTTGAGTTGCTAAGGCTATGTCAGCCTCATGCTTAGGTACCGTTAAAAAGCCATAACAACCAGGCCAATCGGGGCACCCTAAACCTGCATCACTTAAGCGGGTGTACGCACCTAAAGCAACTACAATCAAAGCGAGTAATCCTGTTATTAATACTAAGTTTTTATAATTTTTATACATCAGATACTCCAACTTAAGCTCAACTTAGTTAGCTAGAACGAGAATAGTTAAGTAATTTTTTTAGATCTTTTAATAACCCTTTTTGTACTAAACGGTTTTCTTGTGGCTCGACCTTAAAGGGATATTCAAGTACCACTAACCCCATATGATCAATTAAATACAAACTTGCAGGATTTAAACTCTGTTGCTCGGTAATAATTTTCCATGGTAGGTTTTTATTGTCGGGACTTCCCATTACAGCCATATCAACCTTGCCTTGGTTTTTACCAAGTGCCACATATAAATTATTAAGTGCATTGAGCTGTTCGCGGCATGGGGTGTTACATTCGTTTGAATAATTAAGTGCGATAGTCCATTGCTTGGGATTATTTTGCGGCCAATTTTTAAGTTTTATTTCTTGGCTTAAAAACTCGCCATTATTAGTAATTGCAGTAGGCAACCAATCAAACTTTAATGCGCCATATGCCAAAATTAATGGGATAGCGCAGCAGCCCACAAACAACACAAGGGGATTATTTTTCATTAAGTGTCCTTTTTTTACTCGCAAAAATAGCCACAACAGCACATGCAACAGCAATTAAAAACCATTGCACAGCGTAGGCATTATGCTTTTGAGGGCTCATAACAACTGCCTCATAATGAGGTGTTGCAATCTCATCACCAGTACCTTGTCTGTAAGCCATAAAATTAATTAATGATTGCTGGCTTTGAGTGCTCAGCATATTCAAGTCGATAGATTGGATTCTTGTAGGTAAGTCATTATTTGTAGTTTTATCTTCAAGCGTAAAGCTACTTAAGTTATTTTCTTTTATTTGCGCTTTAAGAATAAAAACACCTGTAGGCAGAGTAACCTTTGGCAGTGTATCTCTAGATATAGGCGCTTTTACCCATCCTAAATTAACTAAAATCACTTTTTCTTCGCTGTCTGGCTTTAGTAAAGCAAGTAAATCGTACCCTACTTGCCCGTTATAAACTTGATTATCTAAAAGCCAATATTGGCTTTGTACAAACCGCCCTTTTAACTCAACCAATACACCTGTTTTGTTCCAGCTATCAGGCAGGTTAAGTAATTGAGACCAACTCATCACACCCCGATTCTGTTGCTTAGCAATAGCGGTTAGTTGCTGCTGTTTTTGCTCACCTCGCTCCAACTGCCAAAATCCTAATCGCACACACACAAGTACAACAACCACAACCATACAAAGTGTGATTAGTGAACTAAGCTTTTGTTTGTGCCATAAAACTAACTGCATAAAGGGTCAACTCAGTGATTATTAAAATTATTATCGTACTGTTGTTAATATTTATACTTTTTAACTTATTTAGAGCATTGTTTATTATGGTGTCAGGGAAAACAGGGGGACGACCTATGTCTCACTTTTTAGGTCGTCGCGTATTGTTTTCGGTCGTTGTTTTAGTTGTTGTTATTGCAGCGCTTAAACTTGGTTTTATTAAAGCAAATAATTCGCCAATAAACGCTACAGCACATATACAAATACAAACAAACACAGCCACACCACATCAACAAAGTGCCAATACCAAGCAGCTGCTTGAAAAGCAAAGTGCTTATCTTTAGTAAAGTGCCCTTTTAATATCCGTAAAAATATTACAAATAAAAGTACGGTTCCTAGCGTTACATGCATGCCATGAAAACCAGTCAATAAAAAGAACGTATTACCGTAAATGCCCGCATCTAGCGTTAGATTAAGGTCATTATATGCATGCATGTACTCCTCAACTTGCAGCCCTAAAAAGCAAACGCCCAATAAAATAGTAGCGCCTAAAAAAACTTTAAGTGGAGTGCGTTTATTGTTTTCCATCGCTACGTGGGCAAAATGTAAAGTCACTGAGGAAGTAAGCAGTATTAAGGTATTTATAAGCGGTAAGCCTTGCCAGCCCATAGCTTGAGTAGTTTCGCCAGCAGGTGTTGAAACTAGCGGCCAAACGGCTTCAAAAGTAGGCCATAAAACCTCGTTAGTCATTGCATTATTGCCTGCGCCTCCAAGCCAAGGTACCGACAATACGCGTGCATAAAAAAGCGCACCAAAAAAGGCCATAAAAAACATAACTTCAGAAAAAATAAACCAGCTCATACCTTGTCTAAAAGAGCGATCCATTTGTGCTGAGTACAAACCTTGGTCCGACTCACTAATTACATTTTTAAACCAGCTAAACAACATATAAACAAGTACAACAATACCGGCATAAAGCAGATAAACCCCGCTACCACCTTCTTTACCTACACTCATAACAGTCAAGCCTGCCCCTACTGCAATAAAAAACAATGCAACAGCACCTACAATAGGCCATGGGCTTTGCTCAGGTACGTAATAATGCTCATATTCTTGATTCATTTTATTTACTCCTAGTTTCACACTAGTTTAAAAAGCTAGTTATTACTTACCACCAGCTGTTCACTAATATCAAATACGGTATAAGATAAAGTTAATTCTTCAATGTCGCTTGGCAGTGCGGTATCAACATAAAAAAGTAATTTAAATTCAAGTTCTTCCCCTGCTTTTAGAGGTTGCTGATCAAAGCAAAAACAAGCTATTTTATGTAAATACTTTGCCGCTCTACCTGGCGAGACTGATGGTACAGCCTGCATTACTTTATCTAGATTGCTGTTATTTTTAGCACTAAACATTACTTCACGCATTGCACCGGGTTTTACCACTACACTGTATTCTTTTGATTTAACTTCAAACGGTGCACCACTTTGTGCGTGAGTAGTAAAGCTAACGCCGACTTCTCGGTTTTGTACTATTTGTGTACTTTGCTCTGCTTGCTCAAGCGAAGGTTTTCCATTAAGCCCTGTTACATCACAAAACACGTCATACAAAGGTACTAAAGCAAAGGCAAAGGCAAACATGCCTATGCAAATAAGTACCAAACGTTTGAGTAGCGGTGCGTGTGTCATTACTTAATTACCGGCGGCGTAGAAAAAGTATGATATGGCGCTGGAGAGTCAACTTCCCACTCAAGCCCTTCTGCCCCTTCCCATACTTTTGCAGGCACTTTATCACCGCCACGCGCGCATTTAATTACCACAGCTACAAACAACAATTGCGATAAACCAAAGGCAAATCCACCAATACTTATGATTGCGTTAAAGTCGGCAAATTGAAGTGCATAATCGGGAATTCGACGCGGCATACCGGCAAGCCCTACAAAATGCATAGGAAAAAACAGTACGTTCACACTCACCAGCGATAGCCAAAAATGCCATTTAGCTAGCGTGATATTAAACATATTGCCCGTCCACTTGGGCAGCCAGTAATAGGCCCCCGCCATTATCGAAAATACAGCCCCTGTTACTAATACATAATGAAAATGCGCCACTACAAAATAAGTATCGTGGTACTGAAAGTCAGCAGGTGTAATTGCCAGCATCAACCCCGAAAAGCCACCTAAGGTAAACAGCACAATAAACGCAATACTAAAAAGCATTGGCACTTCAAAAGTTATTGAGCCTTTCCACATTGTGGCAACCCAATTAAATACTTTTACTCCTGTAGGTACCGATATAAGCATGGTCGCGTACATAAAAAACAACTCGCCAGCGACCGGCATCCCAGTGGTAAACATATGATGAGCCCATACAATAAAGCTCAATAGTGCTATGGAGGATGTGGCGTATACCATTGAGGCATAGCCAAAAAGTTTTTTACGAGAAAAGGTAGGTACTATTGTAGATATAATGCCAAAGGCAGGAAGAATCATTATGTATACTTCGGGATGGCCAAAAAACCAAAAAATGTGTTGGAACATCACCGGGTCGCCACCGCCTGCGGCATCAAAAAAGCTGGTCGCAAAATACTTATCGGTAAGTACCATAGTGACAGCGCCTGCAAGCACTGGCATTACCGCTATTAATAAAAAGGCAGTAATTAACCACGTCCATACAAATAAGGGCAACTTCATCCATGTCATGCCAGGGGCACGTAAGTTCACTATGGTTACAATCACATTGATTGCGCCCATTATTGAGCTAATCCCCATAATATGTACGGCAAATACAAACAATGCAGTATTATCATTACTGTATGTTGTAGACAGTGGTGCATAAAAAGTCCAACCAAATGCAGGACCCCCACCAGGCATAAATAACGATGCCAATAGGATTAAAAACGCAAACGGTAAAATCCAAAAGCTCCAGTTATTCATTCTTGGCAATGCCATATCTGGCGCGCCAATCATGAGTGGTATCATCCAGTTAGCAAGGCCTGTAAAGGCCGGCATAACCGCACCAAACACCATAATTAAACCATGCACGGTGGTCATTTGATTAAAAAAGTGAGGATCGACCAACTGTAAACCTGGTTGAAATAATTCAGCTCTGATCACCATGGCCATTCCACCACCAATTAAGAACATGGTCAGCGAAAAAATTAAATATAAACTACCTATATCTTTATGATTAGTTGTGTAAAGCCAGCGTTTAAAACCTTTAGCTGGGTGATGAGCATGATGAGCTTCATTGGCGTTAGGTTGTTCTACTATGCTACTCATTAGTTCGCCTCCACTTTGGCATCAAGTGCTGCCTGTATTTGACTCGGTTGAATAACATCACCCGTATCATTACCCCACGCATTACGTTTATAAGTAATAACCGCTGCTAATTGCTTTATAGATAACTGTTTGGCAAATGCTTGCATTGCCGTACCTGGTCGCCCATGGATAACTACATCAATGTGATCTTTTATATCGCCAAGCACTATCGGGCTGCCTTTAAGTGCAGGAAATACACCCGGTAACCCCATGCCAGTAGGCTGATGACATGCAGCACAATTGGCCATATATACTTGTTCGCCTAAAGTCATTAATTCTTCTTTCGGGAGGGTTTTATCAAGTAATGCGGCATCTGCTAATGCTGCTTTTTGTTTAGCTTGCTTTGCATCTGCAAGCCACGTTTTAAAATCAGCCTCAGATTTAGCGACCACCACAACGGGCATAAAGCCATGATCTTTACCACACAACTCAGCACATTGGCCTCGGTAAGTACCTTCTTCGTTTATGTTCGTCCATGTTTCGTTTATAAAGCCGGGATTCGCATCTTTTTTAACTGCAAAATCAGGTACCCACCAAGAGTGAATAACATCGTCAGAAGTCATTAAAAATCGTACTTTTTGATTTATTGGCAGTACGAGAGGTTTATCAACCTCAAGTAAGTAGTTAGGATTTTTATCTGCAAGATTCGCTATTTCATCTTGCGGGGTAGATAAAATAGAGTAGAACTCTACATCTTCACCCATATATTCATAATGCCATTTCCATTGCGAGCCTGTAATTTTAATAGTGAGATCAGCTTTGCTGGCATCTTCCATTGCAATTAGGGTTTTAGTGGCTGGTACTGCCATAGCAATTAAAATAACAAACGGGATTGCAGTCCAAAGTATTTCTACTTTAGTGCTTTCGTGAAATTGGGCAGGTACAGCCCCTTTAGATTTGCGGTGATGAATAAGTGCCCAAAACATAATTGCGAACACTATCACCCCAATCACACAACATATTATAAATATGGTCATGTGCAGCTGATATACATTATTGCTTATATCGGTTACGCCTTTGCGCATATTGTATTGGCTGTTAGCCAAAACTGGGTGCGAAAAAACACATAATATAAGCCACAAGGTAGAGGTCAGTTTACCCATGTGACGGCTCCTTTGATGCTATTGCGAATGCAAAGCGAAGAGGCATACGGCTTAAACGCCAATTCGTTATTTTTATTTTTTTAGTCAATCTCATTTAATATTGATTGGTTTTGCTGCGCCAACAACGTGTTTGTGTATATTGTGTGTTCTCAAAACTAAAAAGCTGTGAGTTATTATTAGCTCAGCACATTAATAATTAGCTAAAAAATGAACAACAAGCAAGTTTTAGTATAAAAAACAATCAGGTGATATTGAGTAATTAATAAAAAATCAGTAATCAACTAGGCAACAGGAAGTTTAAAATATGAGCAAAACAAAGGGGTTTAACGCATTCGAAGGGGGGAAATATAAGTGCAAAAAAGTTTACAGCTTAAATTGTCAGTGAGCTATTTATGCCCTATTTTTAGTGCGAATTTAAAACAAAAAATGCGTACTAATTAGTACGCATTTATAAAACTGCTTGTTTAAAAGCTATTTTTAAAGTCACATCCAATCAGCGTTTCTTATAACGCCAACGGCTAAGCCTTCAATATTAAAAGACTCATTCTCAAGATCTACTTCAATAGATTCAAAATCGTCGTTTTCAGCATGAAGTAATACTTTACGACCCGCTTTCTCAAGACGTTTTACAGTTACGTCTTCATCTAGGCGGGCAACAACAACTTGCCCGTTTTCAGCGGTTTGAGTACGATGTACAGCAAGTAAATCACCATCCATAATACCAATATCTTTCATGCTCATACCGTTAACGCGTAGTAAAAAATCTGCAGCCGGTTTAAACATTAATGGATCTATTTTGCAGTGACTTTCAACGTGCTCTTGCGCCAAAATAGGTGAACCAGCAGCAACACGCCCTATAAGCGGTAAACCTAATTGTTCTGGCTCTTCTTCTTCAATTAACTGAATACCACGGCTTGCACCTGGTTTCATTTTAATTGCGCCTTTTTTAGCAAGTGCTTTTAAATGTTCTTCAGCAGCATTGGCACTTTTAAAACCTAATGTTTGCGCTATTTCAGCACGTGTAGGAGGCATACCAGTGTCTTTAATAAAAACTTTAATTAGTTCGAGTATTTGAGCTTGGCGGTTCGTTAATGGTCGCATACAACTGGTTTTCCATACAGTACATTTAACTGTGAGTATATACAGTTAAATAAAAATCGCAAATTTAAATTAAGCCTTAAAATAGCCAAAGTAATTTCACTTGTGTACATTTTAGGGATATAACTAAAGCTAGATTTATAAATGATTAAAAAAGCAAAGGAGTCATTATGAGTATTTGGTACCAGCCCATCACTTTAGAGCTGTGTAAGCAGTTAGAACAAGGCATTGATGGCCAAGGAACATTAATGAAAACCATGGGAATAGAAGTCACTGAAATTGGTGATGATTACTTAGTAGCCACTATGCCGGCAATTCCTGAGCATCATAACCCAATGGGAATGGTTCACGGCGGTGCTAACGTTGTACTTGCCGAAACAGTTGCCAGCTATGCAGCTAACTTTGTTGTCGATTTTACAAAATTTTACTGCGTGGGGCAGGAAATTAGCGCAAGTCATTTAAAAGCATCTCGCAACGGCACTTTAACAGCAACGGCAAGAGCGTTTCATATTGGCAAACGTAGTTCAGTGTGGGAAATAAAAATTACAAATAGCCGCAATGAGCTGTGCTGCGTATCAAAAATGACCGCAGCAGTCGTAGAGCGAAGATAGTTACTTTTCGATTGGGTAAATTGTAATTTCCATACCCGCACCAATCGCAGATATACGTAGTAATGTATCTGCATCTAAGGCTTGATTAAAGCACTTAGGGGAAGTGCCCGATTCAAAACCAATATCAAACGTTCTACGTGAACAGCTTAACCATTGCTTTAGCGCGTTACGCGAACACGATTCAATAAGCTCACATATATGGTTTATTGCTTTGTCAGGCGTGTTTACTACACCTGTTGCTTCAATACGCGCTAATTGACGGTATTCGTCTTTGTCATAATGTAAAATCGTCGCGACTTTTTTCAAGTCTGCCACTAGCAAACTAATATCTTGCTTTGATTCAAGCTCAAGATCTACATTTAAAAATTGAATTTCCGACATCGTTTCGTATTTATCCTCTAATAATTTCATTGCAAACTTTAACGTAGTTTTACCGTTATACCAAATCAACTATGCTCTATTAACCACTTTATATAGATATTTCGCAGCTTTTAAGTATTTTTTAGCGTTTAAAGCTAGCTGGATATCAAACACTCAGCTCAATTAAACAAATAAGTCATGTTAGCAATTTAAGTGTAATCTTTTTTATTTTTAAATGATTACAGTAAGCTATAGTTTAAACTGCGACAAAATGTCGCAGTAACTAATCCCATTAATGTAATAAACTAGCCTCTAAAAATAATAAGACTAAAACATGAATAAAAAAATATTTAAGTATGCTCGCAAGTTACATAAATGGCTCGGTTATTTGCTCACATTACAAATTTTAGCTTGGCTATTAGGCGGTTTAGTCATGAGCGCTATTCCTCTTGATAAAGTTCATGGGGAGCATCTTGCAACACGTACTCTTAATAACCCATTTACGCAGGCTGATTATGTTGCCTCCCTTAACGATATTGCATCTCAGGTGGTTAATCCAACACAAATAATTTTTGAGAACTTTTTAACCACACCTATAATTACAGTAATAAATAAAGATGAACAGCAAAGCTTTAACGGTATAACAGGCCGGCCTTTTGAGCCGCCAACTAAAATACAAATTACCGCAAATGCTAAAGCACACTTACTTATTGATGCTCAAGTGACAAGCGCTGTACTGCTAAAGCAAGGTATGCGAGAAGTTGGATATAAAACCAATGTTTGGCAGGTACAATTTGACGACACATTTAACACAACACTGTACTTGTCAGAAAATAACGGCAGAGTTGTCACCGTTCGCAGCACACTATGGCGAATTTTCGACTTTTTTTGGATGTTACATATTATGGATTACGATGAGCGAGAGGATTTTAATAATCCGCTGCTTATTAGTTTTGCAGCAACCAGCGTACTTTTTTGCCTAAGTGGAATATTACTACTTATGCAAAACATACGACTAAAACGATTTATCCGAATTAAAAGTAAGAATAAATCAAAGTAGTCATATTGGTTTTTAAGAACTAGCGCACTCTCACCAAAGACTAAATAAGCCCTAGGAAGTACCCAAGGGCAGATTTTATTCCAAGTGTTTAAATCGACTCAAATGTCGCTTTAACATTTCGTTTTCGAAAATCAACTCATCACGCTCATCCAGCAATTGTAAAACTAAAGCTATTGCCGACCAATCTAACGAAAAGTCATGTTGAATACGGGCCGCTTTTTTAACTAAGGTCACTGCAGATACCGTAAATTGCCACTGCGTAACATGCTTCCCCTCAATTGGAACCGCAATATTGTGCTCAACTAGCTCATATAAAATTGCTTCGCTAATATCACTACTCAAACATAGCTCTTTGCTAGTAAGTAAATCATCTTTTTGTGTCACGATAATTTGCATTATGGCTTGCTCCAGTTATTACGGGGATCAAAGTGAGCTTTTTCGGCTAATTCTTCCCAAAGTTTTTTACTGGTATCATCAACAGATGTTGGATTAACAATTTTAAGCACCGCAAATAAATCACCTTTGGCTTTTTTACTCATTAATCCCTTGCCTTTAATACGCAAGCGTTGACCAGACTGACTATTAGATGGAATAGTTAATTGGATTTTGCCTGCCAACGTAGGTAAATTTATTTTTGTACCAAGAGCCGCTTCCCATGGTGCAAGAGGGACGACTATATTTAGGTTATGACCTTCAACATCAAATAATGGGTGGGGCACTAAACTAATTTGTAAGTACAAATCGCCATTTTGCCCATTCGCTGACCCTAATCCGCCTTGCCCTTTTAGTCGAATTCGTTCGCCATTTACTGAACCTGCGGGAATTTTCACTTTAAGTGATTTTTTAATTTCAGAGACACGACCACTACTATCTCGCTGCGGTAACATAAACTCAACAGGCTTAACGGTATCAACTAAAGTCTCTTCAAGAAAAATCGGGAACTCTATTTCCACATCTTGTCCTTTTTGCGCGCTAGCGGCGTTACTTCTGCTCTGCCCGGAACGATTGAATCCACCGGCGCCGCCAAACATTGAATTAACAAAATCAGAAAACTCTTGATCGGTTTGAGGATCGCTTTGCTGGTAATTACTTTGCGAAGAGGTATTTTTACCACCATAATGACCTTGCTGCTGACGAGCACGATTTTGCTGGTGACGACGTAACTCGTCGTATTTTACACGTTCTTCTTTGTTATGAATGACTTCGTAAGCTTCTGCTATTTCTTTAAACTTATCTTCTGCTTGAGGCTCTTTGCTTACATCTGGGTGATATTTTCTGGCTAACTTTTTATAAGCTACTTTAACCGCTTTATCGTCTGCATCAGGCGATATTCCAAGCACTGCATAATAATCAACAAATTTCATTTGCAATCCAAATCCCCATATTGAGTAAGCTTTAAGCATACTCCTTAACGTATAATCTTGTGTGGTTAAAATACGATAAATAGTAAGAAATAAATGAATAGTGAAAATAACTTTGAATAAAAAATTAATCGGACACTTTTTAGTAATATAAGTGCAGGCCTTAAGTTAACTTTATCTTTTATCTTCAAGGCTTTAAACTGCCTGTTCCTGTAGTTCACATTTGTGATGGATATGACTCGATTTATTCTGGCCTTACTGGCTTGTTGTGTGTGTTTTTCGGTATCTGCCGAACAATTTACCCGTTTTTCAACGGCTAAAAAACATTTAATTAAAACCCTCCCTGACAACGCCAAAAGTATTTACTGCGGTTGTGATATTAAAAAAGAAGGCAAAAAACTCATTCCTGATCCTTCTAACTGTGGTTACATTCCTCGAAATACACTTACCCGCTCAGGCAAAGTAAATGTGCGAGCACTACGCATTGAGTGGGAACATATTGTTCCGGCGTGGGAATTTGGTCATCAGCTACAATGTTGGCAAGATGGCGGACGTAAAAACTGCCGTAAAGTAAGTGCTAAATTTAGAAAAATGGAAGCTGATATAAATAACTTAGCGCCAGCTATTGGCGAAATTAATGCCGATCGCTCTAATTATCGTTTTGGTATGCTTAGCGAAAACGCCACACAGTATGGTCGTTGCGAAGTAAAAGTAAACTTTAAGCAACGTGTAGTTGAACCGCCTGTCTATGCACGTAAACGTATAGCCGACACTTACGCTTACATGCAGAAAACATACGGTTTAAAAATCTCTGATAAACAGCAAAAGTTATTTAATGCGTGGAAAAAGCAAGCATTTGCAGATACAAGTAGTGCGAGCAAGCTCTAAGCTTTAACACTCATTTACATAAATCAAAGTTATAAATGTTGAATAAACGAGCGAGTGTTGTAATATTTTAAACAACTTATTTACAAAAAAATCCTTAACTATGTTTAAAAATAATAAAACCTCGCTTGCCATTTTTGCAGCACTTTCGGGCTTTGCTTTAACGGGTTGTGGCGGCGGAGGCGGTATCGACTCTGCTCCAGTAGTTACCACGCCTATAGTTACAACACCTGTTAGTAGCAGCCCAACATGGACAGCGGCGGTATTTGAGCCCTCTAACGATTTAAAAAACTTTTGCGAAACCCCTCGTACGGGTAACGATCCCTTTAATAACAACAACCCCTACCCAGATCAAGCGGGTTCTGCCCTTTATGAAAAGCTTTGGCTTCGCTCTTGGAGCGACGAAACATACCTTTGGTATGATGAGATTGCCGATAACGACCCTGAAAGCTTTACAACAGTAGCCGATTATTTTGCCCAATTAAAAACAGAGCAGCTTACCGACTCAGGGGCAAAAAAAGATAACTTTCATTTTTCAGAACCTACTGAAGATTACTTTCAAGAAGCGCAATCGGGCGTTACTTCTGGTTACGGTATAAATTGGGCGTTTATTGGCGATACAGCCGACCGTATTTTACGCGTCGCTTATCTTGAAGATGATTCGCCTGCAAGCCAAATAGGCTTTCAACGTGGTGATACTGTACTTTCAGTTGACGGTGTTAGCATTAATACCAATACAGAGTCGGGTGTAGATACGCTTAACGAAGGTTTATTTAGTCCTACTAACGGCGACTCACATACTATTGTTGTACGCAGTAACGATGGCGCCGAAAAAACATTTAATGTAACCGCTGGCAATATTGAACAAACACCTGTTCAAAATGTTAAAACGATTACAACCGCAAATGGTTCAAGCGTGGGTTACATGCAATTTAATAGCCATATAAGCATTGCCCAAGAAGGGCTTATTGATGCGGTAAATAAGTTTAAAACCGATGGTATTGATGAGCTTGTAATCGACTTTAGATATAACGGTGGTGGTTTATTAGCACTGTCGGCACAATTAGCTTATATGGTTGCCGGTAATGCCAACGTTAACAACCGCTTTTATTATCAAACTCAACAAAACGATAAACAACCCGTTGATTCGCCCTTCCCATTTATTGATGAAGAAATAGATTACTCTACTTTTTTTAGCACAGGTGAAAACCTACCTGATTTAAACCTATCAAAGGTTTATGTATTAAGCACATCAGGCACCTGTTCGGCATCAGAAGCTTTTATTAATGGTTTAAAAGGTATAGACGCAGAAGTTATTTTAATTGGCGACACAACCTGCGGTAAGCCCTATGGCTTTACCCCAACTCATAACTGCGCAACAACCTATTACACTATTCAGTTTAGTGGCGTAAATAGCAAAGGATTTGGCGAATACGCTGCGGGTTTTACACCAACCCCTACTCCACAATTTGATGCTGATGTTCAAGGTTGTGAAATTGAGGACGACTTTGATCATCAGTTAGGCGACAGTGACGAGGCCGTTTTAGCCACCGCATTATTTCATGTTGAAAATGGCAGTTGTCCAGTTAGAACGGCTGCTGCAAAAGCAGAACCAGCTAATTTTTCAAGCTCTCGTGAATCTCTCATTCCTTTAAATATGCCGGTACAATTTACCCAGCGTAATATGGACTTAACTTGGCCAACGCTGGGTGAGGAAAGGTAATGGCTAAATTATTACTCCCATTAGCCACCTTGCTCGCTTTAGGCGGATGCCAAAGTGTAGATAGTGAGCCTGCTAAACCCGCTATATTAACGAGCGTTAACCCCAGCGTTATTACAACACTACAACAGGCAATTCAACAAGCTAAGGGAGGCACATTAGTAACACTTGCCGATTCGGTATTTACTAAACGTAGCGAACTGCTAATTGATCATGCAATGAGTAAAGGGTCTGATGGCAGAGTAATTATGGGCGCGCATAATATAAAATCTGAGAAGTTTATTTTGCAACTACGTAATAACCAATGCGAGCTTTACTATCCTAAAAAAGAGCTTACTACAGTACTTGAAGGTGTTACCTGTAAAGAGTTATAAGGCACTTTATTAATGTTTATAAATTAATAAAAAAGGCGCGCAGCATATCGCTGCGCGCCTTTTTCTATTTTAAAGCGTTATTACAAGTCTTGATGCGGACCAAACACTTCATAATGAATCTGCTCGTTTTTAACACCTAACTCAAGTAACTGGTTTTTTATAAATGCCATAAAACCGGCAGGACCACATAAGTAAAAGTCACCATTACTCAATGGTAGCTGTGCTTGTACTGCGTTTAGGTTCATTAACCCAGTAAAGTCAGCGCCCTCTGTCGCTTGGTTAAACCACGTCATTGTTTGTAAGCGGTTATAAACTGCATTTAACTCATTTAAATATTTTGAAAACGAATGCTGCTGAGTATTTTCGCAGGCATGTAAATACATAATCTCTTGATTAGAGCTGTCACTTAATAACGTTTCAAGCATAGCCAACATTGGCGTTTGCCCAACACCTGCTGAAATGAGTACCGCTGGGTTTGTGTTATTGCGTAAAAAGAAGTCTCCTGCCGGCGGGTATAACTCAACAATAGTGCCTTGCTCTAATGAGTGTAAATAATTAGACACCATGCCAGGCTTTGGCTGTAGCTCTTTTTTAACACTAATACGGTAGTTTTTAGCGTTACTTTTTTGCGAAATAGAATACTGGCGAATTTCTTCATATTCAGCGCCCTCTGGCTTAACTTTAATACCTAAATACTGCCCTGGTTTATGTGTAATAACAGCTTCGCCATCAACTGGCGTAAGTGTAAAGCTCGTTACTAGTTCTGATTCAGCCTGTTTGTTGGTTATTTCAAATTGGCGAGTTCCCGCCCAACCACCGTGTTTATTTTTACTGTGCTCATACAAAGCAGCTTCTTCGGTTATACAAATATCAGCAAGTACGCCGTAAGCTTCGCGCCAAGCGTATTCAACATCGGGAGTAAATTGCTCAGGAAGAAGCTCTTTAAGCGTACCAATTAAGTGTGCACCTACAATAGGGTAATGCTCAGGTAAAATATTCAAGCTTGTATGCTTATGATTAATACGTGTTAGCGCTTCTTTTAATACGGCTAAATTATCAATATTTTGTGCATACGCAGCCAATGCATTAAAAAGTGCAAATTGCTGACGACCTGTATCTTGATTCGCCATATTAAAAATATTTTTAAGCTCAGGATTATGGCTAAATAAACGCTTATAAAAATGATCGGTAACAACCGTACCCGCCTCTGCTAATAACGGAACTGTGCTTTTTACAATCTCAATGGTTTTATCAGATAACATATGTGTTTCCTATGGATGAACTAACCACGACGCCCATCAACACGACGCCGCGTTAATATAGGTGTGCAGTGAATTAAAAATAATGAAAAAGCCACTAACCACAGCAAAGCACTTATTTGCCAAGCAAGGTGAGGCCCAATAATAAAAGGGAGTAATGAACGAGTAATAGCGGCCACAAGCAAAAACGCAAAAGCAACAGCCATGTAATGAGGAATAGCGAGTGTACGCCCTGTATGACCATGTGATACACGCGTCATCATTGCTAAAATCATCATACCTATTGTGCCAATAGTGATTAAGTGCAGCGCATCTTTAAATTGTATTGCACTGCTATAAAAGCTAAATGCAACCATCATTAACCCTACGCCTAACGCTAAGTAGGAAAAATGTAAAGACCATAACAACGGCACTCTCAATACCTTGCTATCCCACCAAAAACCAGCCCTGACCAGGTGAAGCGCAGCAACAGTTGCAACAACTAACGCAGGATTAATCGTGTTCAAAAACAACTTGTTGATGAAAAATAAAGTGATAGCCAAAATAGATAAATACATCACCGCTTTATCTATTTTAGGAGTGCGAACTTGTGCGGTTAAACCTAGACCTTTAGCGGTAAAAAATGGTAGAACGCGACCCGCAACAATGCCAACTAGTAAAGTAATTACCAGTACTGCGGTATCAACCACACCAAGTGCAAGCTGCATGTTTTGTTTTAAAACAAGTATTAAATACAATACATTGAGCCCACAAAGCACAGCTAAAATAGCTAAAAACGGATAGTTACTTTTGCTATTGGCTTTTAATAACATATTAGCCAGTACTGCTATGGCGCCTAGCCACCAAATAACTTGTAATGTAAGTGCAGCATATAAATTAAAATGAGCAATATCAGGCAATATCACAAAAAAGGCTAAGCGCGCTGCAAGCCATATAAACGTAAGCCACATAAGGGCTTTCCCACTTATGCTCGGTACGCCTGTCCATGTTTGTGCAGCGGTAAGTAAAAAGCCAACAGCTACAACTCCTGCAAAGCCAAACAGCATTTCGTGCGCGTGCCATAATGTCGCAGGTATCGATGAGTGCCAACTTGCATGGCCTGTTAAAATAAGTAGCCAATACCCCACCGACAAAAATGCCAATAAGCCACCGCCTAAAAAGAAAGGTCTAAAAGCGAGCATCCATAATGGCCATTGAGATACTTGATGAATAGCAACGCGTGCTGGCATTGGCTCAGTTAAGTTTATAGGGCGCATTATCGTACCTCCTGCCCTAAACCATGTTGTGCAACACAGCGCAGTACGTAACTTACTTTTAAAATAGCAGCAATAACAATAGTCCCAATATGAGCTGATACTTGCACCGCCATGGAAAAGTACTCAGCAAACGGGTAGCTAATTAAAATACTTGCCGTAATACACACTAAACTCACAGCTAATGCAGTATTGGCAGCAAATAATACTGTTTCGTATAGTGAACTAAACTGTGTTTGATTATTTAAATTATTCAGCATTAGTGTGTTCATGGCGATCTCTGTAACTAACTACGTTACTTAGCTATTACACATACTGTGCCAACAAATTTAATTAATTAAATTCAATAAGTTAAATTAAACCACTTTACAGTATGAGTCTTTATGACCTACTATAAATTAACTCATAAAAACTCGAATAGGTCATTTTGACATGAATCAGCAATTCAACCTTACACAAGTTGCTCTAGAGCTTGCTCAAAGTACACTACACGAGCATAGCTTTGATCAATTACTAGCAACGGTTGAGCGGGTGATTCCTAGTGATGCAAGTGCGTTATTAGTGCTTCAGGGCGAGCAATTAAAACCACTGGCAATTAAAGGGTTAATGTCCGACAGCCTTGGCAGACGATTTAAAATAGTAGAACACCCTCGCCTAGAAGCTATTTGCAAAAGCACACTCGCGCTACAATTTGCGCACGACTGCCCGCTACCCGATCCATACGACGGATTACTATTAGCTAAAACCGGCGACATACCGGTACATGCATGTTTAGGCTTACCTCTTTATGATAAAAACGCGCTACTTGGCGTACTTACGTTTGATAGCCTTAACGCCAATGCATTTAACAGCATAAGCGCTGATACACTCAATACCTTACAAACGCTGTGTAGTGCGCACTTTAAAACAGCTTTAGAGCTTGCCCATTACAAACAGCATGCACAGCACTCAAGTGCATTAGTGCAAGAACTAAATCGTGAAGCGTTAACACGGGACGGCGGTGAAATTATTGGTCAAAGTCCGCTAATGCAAACACTTAAAAACGAAATTAAACTCGTTGCAGCATCTAATTTTAGCGTGCTTATATTAGGTGAAACAGGGGTAGGGAAAGAACTTGTTGCGCGTAATATTCACTTAAATTCAGCTCGCAAAGATCAACCGCTTATTCACTTAAATTGTGCATCGCTTCCTGAAAATCTTGCTGAAAGTGAATTTTTTGGTCATGCGAAAGGGGCTTTTACAGGCGCACAAAATTCGCGCCAAGGTAAATTTCAATTAGCTGATGGCGGCACGTTATTTTTAGATGAAATTGGCGAACTGCCCCTTGCCATGCAAAGTAAATTATTACGAGTGCTACAAAGCGGCGAAATACAAACGGTAGGAGAAGACACACCAAAGTACGTAGATGTACGCGTCGTTGCCGCAACCAACAGAAATTTAAAAGAAGAAGTAGCTCAAGGTCGCTTTAGAGCCGATTTATACCATCGCCTCAGTGTCTACCCTATTACTGTGCCACCACTTAGTAAACGCGAGCACGACATAACACTCTTAGCTGGTTATTTTATTGAGCAAACAGCCCGTAAATTAGGGATAAAACAATTAAAACTAAGCCCTGAAGCGCAAGTACTGCTTAATCAGTACAACTGGCCAGGTAACGTTCGCGAGCTTGAACATGTTATTAGTCGCAGCGCCCTAAAAGCAAAACAAAGCCAATGGCAAAATCCAATAATAACCATTACAAGCGAGCACTGTGATTTAACCCCGAGTGCGCCGCAAAACTCTCTAGTAGCAAGTCAAAGTACAACCAACACCTTAATCAACCAACCTTTAAAGCAAGCTGTAGAATCGTTGCAATACAACGTAATTACCGAGCAATTAAAGAAGCATAACTACAACTGGTCAGCAGCAGCAAGAGTACTTGAATTAGATAGAGCTAACTTAGTACGCTTGGCTAAACGCCTAGGCATAGAAGTAAAAAAAACACTATAATCATTTAAAACACAGCTAAAATGCTGCTAAAACTATTGATTAGCAGCTAACTTACTAAAGTGTGTTTTTAACAACCCTGCAAAAGCTTGTACTTTAGCAGTGCGATGCACTAAGTGATGCGTGACTAACCACACATCGGTAGGCCAGCTTAACTCACTGTGTAATATAGGTACTAAATCAGAATATTGCGCCGCTACGTCATGCTGTAATCCGCCAATGCCAAGCCCTTTAATTATTGCACGAGTCGCTTCTGCGGTTTCAGATACTCGCAGCTTAATTTGCGATGCAGGAATATTTTCATCAGCCCATGCAAAATAAGGCACGCGGGCATTAAAACCCGCCACACCCGATACAAAATTATGTTGTTGTAAATCACTTAATAATCTAGGCATGCCGTATTTATTAATGTAACGTTTATTAGCGTATAAACCCGATGAAAGCTGCGCCAAATGCTGAGCAATATAATCGCCCTCATCAGGTCTTGGGCCTGCACGCACTGCAATATGTGCTTGTCCGTGATCGAGCCTTAATCTTTTTTGTTCTAAAATAACTTCTAACTGCACTTGTGGATGTAGCGCCTGAAATTGCTCACATACATCACCAAGTACATCCATAAAACCACTTACCGTCGTTAGTAATAAACTCCCTCTAAGGGTGCTATCGGCTGCTGCTATATCGTTATGTAACTGCTCTAAGGAGCTATGGATAGTTTGTGCTGTTGCAAATAACTTGGTGCCAATTTCAGTAACCTTGTAACCACGGGCATGGCGATGAAAAAGGCGTGCATTTAAGTTTTTTTCAAGATTATTAATTCGCCTAAGTACTGTGCTGTGGTGCACATTAAGCTCTTCTGCTGCCGCCGTTAACGTGCCTAATCGTGCTACTTCAAACGCTACTTTAACGTCTTGCCAATCTTCAAATTTTATCGCCATGCTGTTTACCTTATACTTATGTGCATTTACGCACATAAGTGTTGCGTTTATTGGGGTTTTCTACAAGTAAAATTTTGCTACATTAGCGTTGTAAGTTTAAACACTAAAAGGTCACTAGCATGTCAGCACCAAAAATTATCGCCCTAGCAGGAAGTCTTCGACAAGAAAGCTTTAATCAAAAAATTATTAATGAGGCAGCACGTTTTGCTCTACAAACAGGTGCTGAAGTAGAAGTAATAAAACTAAACGAATTAAACATCCCACTATTTAACGAAGATATTGAAGCGCAAGGTACACCAAGCGATGTACAGCTTTTAAAAGACAAGCTACGTGCAGCTGACGGTATTTTACTAGCAAGCCCAGAGTACAACGGCTCTATAACTGCAGCACTTAAAAATGCGATTGATTGGGCATCGCGCACAGAGCAAGGTGCTGTTCCTGCTTTTCGTAATAAAGTAGTGGCGCTGTTTTCAGCATCACCAGGTGGACTTGGTGGGTTACGCGGTTTAAATCATGTACGTGATATATTAAGTGGTATTGGATCGTTAGTGCTTGCCGATCAACTTGCAGTACCCGCTGTACACACATTGTTTGATGAAAATGGGCAAATTAATGAACCTGTTACTGCAGAGCGAGTATCGGCGCTTGCTCATCAGTTAGTAAGCGTTGCAAGTAAGTTAAGATAACTTGCACGCCTAAATAACTAATTACTTTGTCGCCGCGAGTTTTGCGGCGATAAAATCGGTATGCGTTACATATAAAAGCCCTGCTACTTTACGTATTACATAGTCTTCTTGGGGATCTATTTCTCCATCGGCATACGCTAAGCGCCATAATAATTCTATTATTTCTATTCGCTGCGCCGCGCTGCAATGCTCATTAATCTGTTTTGAAAACTGAAAGTAATCTATCGAATCATCTAAGCTACTTTCCGCGTTATTAGTAAGCTCATTAACCTCAATATCTGTTAAATTAAAATACTTTTTTAAGGTTACAGTCAGGGTTCGTTGTTCATCATGTTCAAGCTTGGTATCTGCACGCATAACTTCAATTAATAATGCAGCAACAGCTGTTTTTAAATCGTGCTCTTGCATACTTGGCTGCTGTTCATCGAATACAGCAAAAAGTTGTTTTATTTGTTTGAACATCACACTTTCCCTTTTTGGGTGTTAGACTAATACGTAAAGAAATCGACCTTATTACTTTTATTAATGGGTATAAAGTTCGCAAATTAAAGGATATATTTTATGAAAGGAATAAACGCACCACGCTTATTTATAGGCGCTACACTGGTGGCCCTTTCAAGTGCAAATACTGCACTTGCTGAAAAAGCCGAAACAGAGAAGCTCTACGACTTTGACAACAAAGTGCATTACTACCAAACAAAAATTGGCGAAGACAACTATAAAATAGAAATCCAGTCAGACGATTACAAACACTTTACCAATCAAAGTGTATTTTTATTACGCCATGCTGACCGTCTATGCCGCGGCAATACCTTTATGTTGAAAATACTTGAAGGCGTTCAAGAGTACGAGCGCTTTCCAACAAAACCACGTGCTTACCAACCAGATTTAAGTGTTTTACTACAATGCGAAACTAAAGAAGATACAAACAAGGGTAAGTAACCTTAGTCTTTATAACCCCAAGGTGCTGATGGTGGAGTAATCGGTTTAGTTAAATCAAAATCCACCTTAAACTCACGTCCTTGGCGAATTAATCGATAAGTAAATACTTCTGAGTAAATATACATTTGCCATGTATTACCTACAGACTGTGCAATGCCTTGTTTTACGAATAACTCTTTAGAGTATTGGTCTGCTGGAAACGACTGCATTTGCGCAAACCCTGCATCAAGCGTATGGCCACCATACATAGTTGATGCGTCGTCTGTTCCATCTTTATGACGATGATCGTGCTTTAAACTCAAGCCACTACCCGTTTTCGTTATGATCCACGTACGTGATGCATCGTCTCCTACATGAAACGGTACTTGTAACTCAGCCTCGCTACATTTACGTACATGCATAACCAGCTTTTTATCTGTAAATGAGCTTGGCCCTTTCGCGTTATCTACCGCTACTTCACCTTCAAAAGCTTTACCGCAATGCGCTGCAATACTATTAAAAAAGGCATCATGAGTAGGAATAGACACTAACGGTGCAGGGCTTGCAAAAGCTGTCGATGAAGCAACTATTAAAGTTGCTGCAGTTAATAATTTCATATGTTTCTCGTTATAGTTATTTTAAAACACCTGTAATAGTACAGTTTTCTTAAGTACTTTATTAGAAGTATCTATATAAAATTTAGAACAAGACAACTAGGTAAAACTTCTAAATAGCGATTAACGACTAAATATCTCAGCCTTCATTAACAATCCTACTTTTATAAATATTAATTACACCTCAACTAGCCACTGGCCAATTACTTAATCACCATGGGTGATGACTGCTTAATAGGCCCGAACGTTCAGCTTTTAGCTGTGTCACATGCTACTAATCCAGCAAAAAAGCTTAATAAGGAAAACTTTGCAGCGCCTATCGCGTTAGGCAATAACATATGGGTTGGCGCAGGTGTAATTATTTTAGCGGGTGTAAGCATTGGTGAAAATAGTATTGTGGGTGCGGGTGCTGTGGTTACTAAAAATGTAATGCCTAATACTGTAGTAGCAGGTAACCCAGCTCGTGAAATAAGAACACTGTAGCTATTCTCGATGTGATTTTAGCGTCGGGAGTCGCTACGCTCGCATCAGCGAGCACTTTAACTCGTTAAATTAAGTGAATTATTCACTAAGAGACGCTCCGCTATAGAGGAATACCTGAATCACTTTTTCTACAAGCATAAAAAAGCTCGAATCGTTAGATCCGGGCTTTCTACAATGTGAAGCTTGTGTAATGTCATAGTGCCCACAGCGGTAGAAAGTCACGTAGCAAATGCTACTTTATTGGCCGACTGAGATATTGAGGGGTTTTGTTGTGATTTTAACGTCGGGAGTCGCTACGCTCGCCCTACGTGCTAGGTGTTGATGTGG
>NZ_PJBK01000015.1:0-53209 GCF_002836155.1 Pseudoalteromonas sp. GutCa3
ACCTCGCGCCGCGATTTAATCGCCCCTAGATTGAACAAATTTCAATCCACAAAGATCAACACGCCCTAGGTGGATTCATAATAAAATCGATAGACTTATTATAAAAATCAGCCCTGTTTAAGGTCGTTTGAATTAATGCGGGATAGTTTTTATACATTTTTTTAGTAAGCCAAGGTGCCTTACTTGGTTTTTTACGATAGCCTAAACATTGAGACAAAATAACGGTGATTTCGCGTGCACCCATTTCGTAAGCTTTTATTACCGGAATTGAATCAGCAACACCGCCATCGGTCATCGCTATGTCATTAATAATAGGGTAGTCACGATATGCAATGGGTATAGCGCATGATGCTTTTAATTGATGCACCATATCGGCGCTGGTGGCTTTTAAATAGTGTGCTTTGCCTGATTCGATTGCCGTAGATACAATATAAAACTCGTGTGGAGTTTGCTCAAAGACCTCCGTATGAAGACGTATTTCGCGAATCGTTTCTTGCCATAACCAATCTAAATCAAATAAATGACCACCTTTAATAATACCAATCCGCAATAATACTTAATCATTTTGAGGGGCTAAACGTGTCGCTAACTGCGTTAAAAAATTCTCATTTAGAACAACTGAATAGCGAATTTTTTGCCTAGCTATCAACACGTTTTTCCATCCTCAAAAAAGATCACTTAATTAAGCGAATTGGTATAAAACGCGCTAAATTAATAAATTCAGGACGGCATGAATAGTCAGTAATCACTTTATAATTTCGCATTGGTTGTTTGCATAAAAATGCGGCTATATTAGTTGCCCCGGCTGAAACACCAAAATAGCGTTCAAACGGCTGATATTGCTGTTTTAAAAACTCATCAAGCACACCTGCGGCAAATATACCGCGCATTGCACCGCCTTCAACGACGAGTGTGTTTTTATTATTGTTGTTCATGGTCAATCCTTTTTATGAAATTTGATGTTATCAACTCAGTCTAAGAAATGCGATAGAGATTACTAAATGGGTTGATAAATTAAAGCCAGGTACACATCGCGAAATCAACTGTTTTCTGGTAAGGTTTGGGTTACAAGGCTTTGTTAATAATAAAGAATAAGTATTTATGTTTGACCCTAGCGTAACCATTTTTGAAAGCACACAGAATCAGCTTGCAGAAAGTCCTCTTTGGCACCCTATGCTGAATACTTTTTATTGGGTCGACATAAATAAAAAATTACTTTTAAGCAAAAAAATACACAGCGAAAGCCAACTAAAAACAGTTAATATGCCCGATACACTCAGTGCAATAGCGTGGATTGATGAGCAGCACTTGTTGCTAGGTACAAGTACTGGTTTATACAAATACCATATTAATTCGAGCACTCGCCACCTTATTTTTAATATTGAAAATACACAACTAAATCGGCGTTCAAACGACGGCCGCGCTGATCCATGGGGTGGTTTTTGGTTAAGTACAATGGACGTAAATGCTAAAAAAGGTGACGGTAAAATATACCGTTATTATAAACACCAGCTTAAAGCCGTTGTAAGTGGTTTGAGTATCCCAAATGGATTGTGCTTTGATAAGCCACGTTTACGCGGTTATTACTGCGACTCTTTAACGAGTTGTATTTATGTATTAGATTTGGATGAGCAAACTGGCGAACCTTGCTCTGAGCCACGTGTTTTTTATCAATTTAATAATACTGATGTTGACCCAGATGGCTGCGTAACCGACCAATTAGGTAATTTGTGGCTAGCTGTGTGGGGAATGGGGTGTGTTATATGTTTATCCCCAGACGGTGAGCTAATTAAAACAATAAAGCTTTGTGCAATAAAACCGACATGCACTGCATTTGGTGGTGAAAATGCTGAATTGTTACTTGTGACATCGGCATTTGATGAATCGATTAATAATACTGTTACTGAACAAGGCGCTGTATTTAAAATCTCAGGCATAAAAAACGGGCAGTTTGAGCCGCCCGTTTTACTGTAATTTATTATACACAGTGCTTGTTTTAAAGTGATGGTTAGCTTTTAGGCTTAACCCACATAACACCCACTTCTTTTTTGGTTACTAAAACCTCAGTACCGGCGCTAATTGGTTGCTCACTTTTGAGTTTCCAGCTAAGACCTGAATATTGATGTGTAGTTAAATCTTGTTCTGTACCTGGGGCCTCATTTCAACGCCATACTTAGCTTTGTAAGCGACAATCACTGATAAGTAAATTAACTCCATCAACAATTAGTGAGGTGTTATATTTAGTGATATCTGATTATTACTCCAAAGTACTCTATGAAGAAGGCGCAGTTTTGTGTTAATAATTAAACGCTGAGTGGTTGTATTGTTTATAATTTCAGCGTGTATAGATTATCACTACAGCGAACTTTTAACCACTAAAACTCACTGTAACGCGCCGACTTAGTCGGTTTTTTTAAAACTGGCTATTTTATTTCTGCCTGCTTCTTTTGCGTTATAAAGGGCTATGTCGGCGTTAGTTATAACTTCTTTAGGTGTTGTTTTTTGATTGGGTATAAGGCTATAAAATCCGATACTCAAAGTGAGGTAATTACTAGCACTTGAAAAATTATGTTCAATTGCGAGTTCTGCGATTTTTTCCTGAATAAGAACAGCAAACCTTTGACAATGATCTGTGTCGACTGCAGGTAAAATTATCGAAAATTCTTCACCACCGAAACGAGCGGCTAAATCACCTTCACGTTTACAAAGATCATGCAGCGACTTGGCAACTTTTTTTAACACTTCGTCACCTAGCTGATGCCCATAGTTATCGTTATAACGCTTAAAAAAATCAATATCACACATTATTAAACTAATGGGTTCTTTATTACGTGCGCCGCGCTTAATTTCGCATTTTAAAGTTTGATCAAAACAGCGTCGGTTAGCAATGTTTGTAAGGCCATCAGTATTAACTTGTTTGTTAAGTTTATGATTGGCATTAATGAGTTGCTGCTGAGCTTGTTGTAGCTCTTGCTTGTAATTTAAATTTTTGAAAGCATTAGCAAGCATTTCACCTACTAACCTTAAGCGAATAAGGTCTAAATCAGTCCAGTTTCGCTTTTGAACAACGCAATCACAGCCTATAAAGCCAACGAGCTCTTTGTCATAACGTAGACCAATGCAAAGTACTGATTTTATTTTTTGTCGCTGGAAAATTGTTTTTTCGCTCATTGCTTGAATGGGTAACGACGTTACATCGTTAACTCTAAATAAGTGAGTACGTGCCATCAAACTAAAAAAATATGGGAGATCGCTTTTCGGAAGGTTTTGTAAGTCCTCTTTAAATGCTTGTATATCATTATTGACCCATTCGTGGGTGTTATTTATGGTTTTACCATCCTCGGCAAACTTAAAAAGATAACTTCTATCTGCGTGGCAAACGGTACCAATAGCTTTTAATGCGTAGTTGATATGCTTATCAACGTCGTCGTTTTGAATATCAATTAAGTCAGTTGATATGTTCGAAATAATATTATCAAAATCATATTGTTCATCTACATTATTATTCAATACATCGATTATAATAATGGAGCTTGAGTTAGGTAATTTTGCAAATTTTACATTGAGTAGCAATTTAGATACCTGTTTTGATAAAACAAACTGGCATTGGTTATTTGCAGTGAAATAATCAAAGAATAGCTCCTCGACTAATAGTTTTTTTTTACTGTGATGATTGGTTAAAGTGATGTGTGAAAAATCAATTTTATTAAAATGTGATTTATTTCTTAAGCCAAACAAGTCCTGTGCTTGGCTGTTAACTTTAAATATATTTTCATTGGCATCATAAAGTAATACACAAAACGGCAGTAATTCCAAGTTTCGCCATATTTCATTTGATAGGTTATTACTCACTCAACTCTCCATGTGTTTAAGCCACAATTAAATTGTTATCTATTGTATTTTTATTGTTTTTACTTGGGCGTGTTAATCGTCCTTAGATCGAGCTCAAAAGGCAGCGCATGTTTGGTATTTATGCTGCGTTATCGCCTATTTATGGGGAATAGCCACACTACATAGGCTCTGCCTTGCCTAAAAAACAAAAATACTGGTGTAAATTCAACCACCGAAGTTCAACAAGCCCTACTAATTATTAGCACATTTTTTTTGATTTACTAAGTTTTTAGTGCGTTTGAGGGCAGTACGTATTATAATTGATACTGTATATCATTACCCTTTTCTACTCTAAGCCATCTTTGGTTTATTTGCACTTTAAGTATAGGTTATTCAAGCATTTCATGACAGAAATCACTACACACCAAGCTTCTCGTCGTCGGTTACTTATTGCACTAGCAATTACGTGTTCGTTTATGGTAATTCAGGTTATAGGTGCTTATTATTCTAATTCGCTTGCTGTACTTGCCGATGCGGGGCATTTGTTTGTTCACAATAGCTCGTTATTCATCGCACTGATTGCATCAAGTCTCGCTATTCATTTTGCTAAAACCTATAACGATGGTCATCAAAGAGCCGAGCTTTTGGGTGGTCTGGTGAACGGATTTTTATACCTAGCAATCAGTTTAATTATTTTGTATGAAGGTGGTGAGCGCTATATACACCAGCATGAAGGAAATGAGCTGGCTATTAATAGTTATTTAATGTCGGTTATTGCTGCTATTGGTTTTTTGTTTCATGGTGCTGCTGCATGGGTTTTATATAAAGGCCGCAAAGCGAGTATTAATGTTTACGCGGTATTTTTACATTCATTCTTTGATTTGATTTCTACCGTATCGACATTTGTGGCTGGTATTCTTATATATTTTACGGGCTGGGTTGTTATCGATATTTTATCGAGCATGTTAATCGCCTCTTTCGTGTTGTTTACCGGTGTTAAGGTCATTATTAGTTGTATAAAAGGTTTACGCTTAAATAAGGCCAAACTTCCTAAAGTTGCAGATATTGAAAGTGAGATTACAGATATGGAGCATGTTCACAATGTCCATAACGTCACTGTAACGCGTAAATATAAGGGTGTAGTAGTCGGGGCGCACGTTGTACTTAAAGAGCATTGTACTATTGAAAAACACGATGAAGCATGTCGTATGAAGGTAGAACAACTGTTAGCTGAAAAATTTAATGTACGCAATAGTGTATTACAAATAGAAAGCCACGAATGCCATCACATCCATTAGTAGCATTTAATTAATATAAAAGCGTGTAATAATGATTAGCACGCTTTTAATGTTTTAAATCAAATCAAATCAAATCAAATCAAATCAAATCAAATCAAATCAAATCAAATCAAATCAAATCAATGATATTGCTAAAACAATCGCTTTTACGTAAGTCTTTAGCATCCATTGGCCTTGCAAAGTAATAACCTTGCAGTACAGTACACCCAACCTCGGCTAAAAAGATCATCTGTTCGCGCGTTTCTACTCCTTCTGCAATACAGTAAAGATCTAGGTTTTCGGCCAATAAAAGAATGGTCTTAATAATTGACTCATCCCCTTTATCTATACCAATACTGTTTACAAAGCTTTGATCTATTTTAATAACATTAATAGGAAATTGGCTCAAATAGGTGAGTGACGAGTAACCAGTACCAAAATCATCAAGTAGTAATTTAAACCCAGCAGCTTTTAAGTTTTGTAGCTGCTTGGCTGCTTTGAGTTTATCTTCTAGTAAAATACTCTCTGTTATTTCAAGTCTTAATTGTCTTGGATGAACTTGAGAGTCCGCTAATATGGACATTAACCGCTGGGTTATGTTTGTTTTTAAAATGTGTTTAGGCGATAAGTTTAAAGATATATAAAACAATGGGTTTGCGCTGAGTATAGGTGCAATTTCAATAAGAGCTCGTTGCAATGCTTGCTCAGTAAGGAGTTCTATTAAACCAGTTTCTTCTGCTACCGGTATAAAAAGTGCTGGGGATACTAACTGGCCTTGATTTTTCCAGCGCATGAGTAACTCCACGCCATTTATTGTTTTTTCTTCTATGTCGATAATGGGCTGATAGTGATTAAAAAATCGGTTGTCTTTTACTGCATCTTTTAAATCATTTTCGAGCAGTAACTTTTGTTTTATCAGCTCATTCATTTCATCGCTAAAAAACTTAAAGTCGTTTCTCCCGCCTTGTTTAGCGTGCATCATCGCAACATCGGCATTACGGATAAGTATATCGGTGGTTACAGCATCAAATGGGTATAGAGCTACGCCAATACTGGCTGAAATATTAATAGAGAAGTCTTCAATAATTACTTTATTAGCTAACTCATTACTAATTTTTCTTACTGTATCGCGAAGAGACTGAAGCGATTTTATATTTTGAATCAGCACTAAAAATTCATCACCACTTTGTCGGCCAAGTTTTGCGTTTGCGCCGAGCATACCGTTCACTCTTTGGGTAATATTACACAAGAGCTTATCGCCAACTGCGTGGCCAAAAGAGTCATTAACAGGTTTAAACTTATCTAAATCAATAAATAATAATGCGCATTGTGTATTACTTGCATCGGCATACTTAATCGCTTTCTCAATGTTTTGATACATTAAACTACGATTTGGGAGATGCGTTAGAGGATCAAAATTAGCCAAATAGCGCAATTCGTTTTCAGCACGTTTTTGCTCGGTTAAATCTGTAATAACCACCACATAGTAACTTGCAGTATCTTTTGTAACTGCTGTGGCACTTATATGAATTGGATGTTCGTTACTCTTTGCTGTTTTTATATAAGCATCACTTTGCCAGTTTTCTGTCGGTTTTAATTTTTTTAAGATACCAGCAAACTCTTTACACTTATCTTTACCAATCGCTTTTATGAATAATTTAGGACTAATTTTAGTGGCTACTTTTTCATTTGAAAATGTTTCAATAAAACTGTTGTTCGCAGAAAATGGCATTAAATGTTTATCGAGTATAAGTAACCAGTCATTTATTTGGCTGAACGCTTCACCTAAAATTTTTGCTTGTTGCTCGTTAGCACGTTGCGCTGTGATATTAGTATATATGCCAGAAACATATAGCGGCTCATTTGTTTGAGGATCGTATATAACTTGTCCTGTATCTTGATACCATAACCAATGCCCATTTTTATGCTGTAGACGATAAGTTGCTTGCCAGTTTTGTTGTTTTTTGTACTTGAAGTAGTTTTCCCATTGGTTTTCAAAACGACGTCGGTCATCTGGGTGTATTAGCGCTAAAAATTGTTCTATGTGTACGCGTACAGGCAAGCCTGTATAGCCTAATTCACTTCCTCTGAGCGTACTTACGGAAGCATCTTTAAAATTATAATCCCACACGCCACTTTTGTTATTTTTAAGCGCGAGTTCTGTTTGCTTTTGCGAATGAATAGTCGCTCTATGGGCTTGTTCAATTGCAACTTGGCGGCTGCGGTATTGCCAAAAAATGAAAAACAACATGGCAATTATTAAAACTACATAGGCGACAATAGCAAAGGGCGACTTCCATGGTGCGTAGGCTACGTTGATATTAAGTGTTGCAGGTTCGCTTGTAACAATACCATCGCGATTATGTGCTGATATTTTTAGCGAATAACTACCGGGTTGAAGCTTTGTGAAAAACACTTGGTTAGATTGCAAGTCTTCATATGTAAGGGACGTTGGCCCTGAAAGAATTACCTTATAATACGCTTTGTCTATATTGGGGTAAGAAAAGTTAGAAAAACTAACTGTAAGGCCCATGTCTTCATAACTGAGATCAAGTGGTTGGCTAAGGTATTTATGAGGGTAATAATTGAGCTCTTTGGTAAAAAGGTTTATATCGGTAATCGCTACATTATTTTTTTTAAATAATTCTTTTTCATCAAAGTCTAAAGGGTTAAACAGTAGAGCTCCGGCATTGCTACCAAAAATTAACCGGTCATCATTTAATGTTGTTGCTGCTATAGGAGTAAATTGGTTTATATTCAACCCGTCTTTTACTGAATAACTCACCACATTGAGTGTATCTAGGTTTATTTGATATAAACCATTGTCGGTACTTGCCCATAAAAAACCATTTTCATCAGGAAGTAACGAATAGATAGAGTCAGTATTAAATAAATTTTTTAATCCTATGTAGTGTTTTCTCTCATAAGTAACTGGGTCAACACCAAGCAAGCCTTCCTGGGTGGTTGCCAACCATAAAATATTTCGTTTTGAGTCTAAGTAAAAATTTTCTACAGTGTAAAAAATATCTTCTTTAGGATTAAATGACTGAAATATAGTAGTTAAGGTTTTCGTTTTTTCGTTGTACCTAAAAAAACTTTTTGATGTGCCAAGTACAAACTCTTCAGGATGTGTGTCGAGGGGTTTATAAAAAGCATAAGAAAATAAAGGGTCAACTTGCTCTTTGAGTCCTTTAATAATTCTTGTTTTTCCGGTTGTTTCATTAAAAATATAAAAATTATCATCAGACATAAATGCATATTTATTTGCATCAACTTGGGCAAAACCAAATAAGTTGAGCTGGTTAATTACATTATTGTCTGTGTCTTTATTTTCAATAACTTTACCCGTTTGCTTATCAAAAAGTTTAAAACCATCATAAGTAACAAGCCAAAGAAATTGATCGTTTCCAATTGAAGACGCAAAAATATCAAATACCGCAGATGCTCCGTATATTGCTTTTGAGTCGGTCGAGCTTAAATATACTTCACTTTTATTTGTTGCTTTGTCATAGCGCGCAATTCCATCTTCTGTTCCTAGCCATATAATATTATTTTTATCTTGGTAGGTGGCATGAACAGTATTGTTACCGGGTAAAAAAATGTGTTTAAACCGTCGGGTTTTAATTGGCCAGGTAAACACGCCTTGGGTTCTAGATGCGAGCCAAAGCACGCCGGACTTATCAATCATTAGATCGTTGATTGAGTTTTCATTAATATTAAACTTACTTTTTTCATAATTTAATATGAACTCTAACTCTTTGGTTTCGCGGTGATAACTAAATAATCCACTTTCGGTTGCTACAAACTCGCCGTAAACAGTATTGGCATAATCCCATATATTATAATCAGGAATTAATGTTGTAACATTTGCTGCAGATATATTTTTGTTATTATCAAATGCTAATTGATACATACCTTCGACAGTACCAACAAGTAATCCTAATTCATTATCAACACTTAAAAATTTGACGTTTATATTATCTATCGTATTTTTTTCAGGGGGATGAAGAGGGATTTTTACAAGTTCTGAATTATCTATATTTGCAGTGTATAAACCATCATTTGTACCAATATATAAAGTGTTTTTATATATCGTTAATGACCTAATGTAGTCCCTTTTATTTGGGAGTGCTAGCTTAAGTGTAAAGTGTTTACTCGTCTCATCAAATGTATATATTTGACCATCTATGGCGAAGTAAAAAGTATCTTGTTGCTGAGTCATTGCGGAGATTGGAGAAAACATCTTTTTTTCTTTATCTATTTGACCAGAATAGATTTTTTCGGTTTTTAAAGTGAGGGGATCTATTATATACGCACCAGAAAGATCAGTTGAGACAATGATTTTTCCGTCTTCGGCTTTAAATAATGCATAAATATAGTGTTTATCTAAGCCAAAGCCACCATTAAAAGTTTTTACTTTATAACCATCAAAACGGTTTAAACCCTGTTGGGTTGCTATCCATATGAAGCCAATGTCATCTTCTTGCGACTGCAAAACGTAACTTTGCGAGAGACCTTCGTCAGTAGAAATTCGTTGTAATTGTTGAGCATAGTTTTGTGATGCAAAAGTGCTTTGGATGCATAGTAAAAAAACAATGGTGATATGAAAAAAAAGTTTGCTCAAACGCACTTATAAACACTCTCAGTGGAGGATAGGATGATACTTAGCTAGATAGTAAATATAGCATAAGTTTTTATTTTTTAATTGCAAATAATATACGTAAAGTTAAAAGCTCTATTTTCAAATAGTGAGCTAATCTATATAGATAACAGTTAATGTTCATAAGGAGAGTATAGTGGTTTTATATAATATTGATGCAAAAAATAGCGTGTTATTAATAATAGACTTACAAGAGTTGCTTGCTCCTGCAATTAAAGACTTTCCGAATATTTTAAAAAGTACATTGCAGTTAACGCAGGCGGGTATTATTCACGGCGTCCCAGTCTTAATAACCGAGCAATATGTCAAGGGGTTGGGCGAGACTAATCAGCAAATTAAAAATACGTTACCTAATGCTACGTATTTTCATAAAACGTACTTTAGTGCGTGTGCAGAGCCTGGCTTTGTTGATAAGTTAAAAAGCTATGGTAAAAAGCAAGTTGTTGTTGTTGGCACTGAAGCGCATGTGTGTGTTTTACAAACATGCTTAGATTTAATAGAAAATGGTTTTGAAGTTATTATCGTACACGACGGAGTTGGCTCGAGAAATCCGCAACATAAAAATTTGGCGATTGAACAGCTACGCCAAGCTGGTTCGGTAATTTCATGCGCTGAAATAGTTATTTTTCAATGGACAAAAAAAGCAGCAACGCCTACGTTTAAAAAAATACTGCCTATAATTAAGTAGACCGCATGTATGTAATGTAAATTAAATGTATTATTTTTTGATGTGTCGGTAGTTTATTATTGTGTTCAGTAAACTGAAACTCGTTTTGATACGTATATTGCAGACTGCTTTATAAAACAACAATGCAAACAACAATTTTAAGGTTCTTATGTCTAGTATTGGCCGGTTATTTACAATTATTTTTAGTCTTTTGTTTGTCGAATCTATCGCTATTGGCTTGTATTTCGACACATTAGCGCAGGCCTTTATGATAGGTTTGCCATTGTGTTTATTACCTATATGGCTTTTAAACACACAAGGGGATAGTCCTGTTACCCCGCATGTGGTAGCTGCCGCCATAATGATGTTTTCTTTTTTGCACATTCAACAAACTTTTGGGTTGATTGAAGTCCATTTTGAAATATTTATTTTAATGCCCATGTTAATTGTTTTTGTACAGTGGCGAGTGTTTATTACTACAATTGTATTTGTAGCTGTTCATCATTTATCTTTTTATTATTTACAAACTCAAAATACAGGATTTTATGTATTTGACCCTGATAGGCTTGCTTTTACTACGGTGCTTATTCATGCTGGATACGCAATAGTTGAAGTGTTAGTTGCAGGCTACATTGCCGTAATGTTGCAACGCGAACGTCGTGCTGGCTTATCTTTAAGTTATGCGACAGAGCAAATCATGCAAGACCCTGAAAATATTAAACTCTCTCTTCGCGCTGATGACACTAAAAGTGAGGCTGTAGCAGGGTTTAACACGTTACTAGATTACTTATCTGATGTTATTAAGCAGGTACAAACTCAATCAGAATCACTGCAAAAAAACTCACAAGAGCTTATACATGTTCATGATCAGCTGGCCGGTGGTGCAGTGCAGCGTACACAACAAACTGATGATATTGCTAATTCTGGCGCTCAAGTTGCTAATGGTTTTAAACTTGTAGAAGAAGAAAGTGAGGTGCTTAAGCGTCAAGTAGACCATATTACACAAGCTGCGAGCGACGCATTAAAAGAAGTACTTCAAACAGATGCTAAAAGTAGAGAGCTGTTAACACTACTTAACCATACTGAAGAAAAAATAAACCACTTAGTGGCAGCGGGCGATGTTATTTCAGGTCTTCTTAATGAGATATCAGGTATTGCTGAGCAAACAAACTTACTTGCTTTAAATGCCGCTATTGAAGCAGCCCGTGCAGGCGAACATGGTCGAGGTTTTGCTGTCGTTGCTGATGAGGTAAGATCTTTAGCTAACCATAGTAAAGCAACAACAGATAAAATTAGTCTAACATTAAAAGATCTTGTTAATAATAGTAAAACGTCAACACAATCAATGAGTCAGTGTGTGAATTTTGTAGTCGATTTAACAAGTATTAGTGCTGCAATGAAAGAGAATATTTCAGCAATGAGCGAGCAAATAGCCGCAGTATCTTCAAGCTCTGATTCAGTTGCACAAGTTGTAGCTGAGCAGGCAGGTAATACTGAGTTAATAGCAAGCAGTACTGATACTATGCGCCAAAATCAGTACCAAGATACGCAAATAGTGCAGCAGTTAACCGCTAAGGTGCAGTTAATCGATGTAAGTATTGATGTGTTAGAGCAAAGCATTGCCAAGTTTAAATAAATCTAACACTTTCGTATTTTCGCTTATAGCTACATGGCTTATTTGCGTTGTTGCAGGGTTAGTTTATTTTCAATTAGAGCAGCTTAAACCGTTTGATAGCTCAAAAGTTTTATTGCAAAAACACTGGTTTAATAACTTTAAAAAGCAATTGGATTGGGTTGATACTGGTGAGCCGTCTTTAGTGCTTATAACAGAAAAAAAATGCGGGTGTACTATACAAGCTAAGCCGCATATTTCATCGTTAACCTCTTTTGCTGCCAATAAAGCTATGAAGGTTGTACAAGTTGAATTAACACCAAAGCTTAAACACGTTATTCCGGCAACGCCTGCCGCCGTTATTATTAATAAAAACGGTGAGTTTGTTTATGCTGGGCCGCTCTCTGAAGGATTAGCTTGTGCGCAAGGAAGTGGTTTTGTTGAAACTGCGGTCACTAATTTAGCTGCAGGTTTTAATTCCAACCTTTTAATTACGCAAACCAAGGGATGTTACTGTGTAAATAATGCATAAATAACGTATCGATAAACTAAAGCTCGCACTTAAATCAACAGTTGCGAGCTTTAACATTGATTAAATTGTAACTAAGCCATAAATACCTAATGACACAAACACACAAGCAGCAATAGCACGTACGGTGTTTAGAGATATTCTTTTTAGTAATGCATTACCAGCATATATAACAGGCACGTTAGCAATTAGCATACCTAACGTGGTTCCTACCGTAACCCAAAACACAGACTGATATTGTGCGCCTAACAACACCGTCGCTATTTGTGTTTTATCACCAATTTCTGCAATAAAAAATAATACAAAAGCGACTAAAAAAGCCCCGTAGCTATCGTATTTACTACTTACAGCTTCGTCTTTGTCTGGAACTAATAGCCAAAGGCCAACAACAATAAAGCTGATGTTTACAAGCCAAGGTAAATATTCAGAAGAAAAACTATTACTTAACCACTGCCCAAACCACGCTGATAAACCATGATTGAGTAAGGTTGCGGCTAAAATACCAAGAATAAGCGCGCCTTTATTACGAAAACGGGCGGCTAACAGGAGCGATAAAAGTTGGGTTTTATCGCCAATTTCGGCAAGTGTGACAGTGACGGTTGAGGTTAAAAAAACTTCCATTATTGATTCTTACAGGCGGGAATACTAAACCAAGGCAAACAACTATCTCCCGCCATGAGGATAGTGTCTACCTAGGTCTCGCCGATAACGCTTGCTACAACATTACAAACTTACCATGCACTTGAGGTGCAATTATGTTGATAAGTTTACTCATTACTGAGCGGGCTACTCCCCTAAGAGGCGGGCATTATTCCACAAAACTTTTGTGCGGTAAATATTAAGAATCGAATATAGTTAATTTATTCGGGAGTAATAAAGTTAGCTTTTGGCAATTAGTTGATAGTCAGGAAAGAGCGATTAGCGGTCATTCAGGTGAGCGGTCATTAATTTAGTAAGAATAAGAGGAGACTTTTCCCCTTTTCTACATTTTTAAATAAGCTACAGTAAGCATAATATTTATAGCTACCAATAGTTTTCACTATTTGCTATTAATATAAGTTCATAAAATAAGGACGTTTTCGCGCTAAAATAGGGAAAATGTCCTCTTATAAAGTGTTATATGCCAAGGGAAACTCAGGGAGTGGTTCATGATCAACAGCATTCTTCACAAACTCGATCAATTAAAAGATTATGAAGTGCACTACAAGCAGGTTTCTGGTGTTAAAACTATGGTTCAGGGACTGGAATACCACTTTGATAACTATATGGCGCAGACAAAAGTGAGGGAGCAACCTTTTTGGTTTCATGAGGTAGTTGCGTATCTGAACAGATTAGGTCAAATTTATTACTTTTTTAAATCTGATTTCATAAAAGAGGTTGACTCAGAAATGCCTAATATTCTTAAAATTATTCCTTTGAGAATGAAATATTCTGCTCATAGGAGTGTTGATGCTCCAAGGGGAAACGATCATTTAGTCATGATGGATATATCAATGCCAAATATTCACTATGTTCTCCCATACTATGGCAGTGAAGAGAGAGATGTAGTAAACCCTAATGAGTGCTCACGTGGCTTTTGCATACCAAGAGTTGATGCCAATGGTGATCGCGACGATGTGAGAATTTTTCTTGACTACGAGCATGGTGGCATTTTAGCTGATATTGGACTGGTTCTAGATAGAAAATTGAGAGAGCTTGGCATATAACAAACGCATCAAGGCGCTCGCAGGCTCCCTGGGACATCAAAGTTACCAATGTCTGCAATTGGCACTTTGCTGAAGCCAGCTTTGAGCGATAAGCGGCCATTCAGGGGAGTCGTCATTAACTTAGTAAAAATAAGAGGAAACTTTCCTCTTTTTTACATGTTTATATAAGCTACAGAAAGCATAATATTTATAGCTGGCAATAACTTATAGTATTTGCTATTAATATAAGTTCACAAAATAAGGATGTTTTCGCGCTAGAATGGGGAAAGTGTTCTCTGATAAAGTTGTTAGGTTTTAAAGGAAGCTATGAGTATTCAACAAATTTCAAGAGATAAATTCGATTCTCTAAACATTGAAAAAATGGGCTTCTTTCCAGAACGAGCTTGGTTTGAATCAACAGATATGGATATCGCTGGAACTGTAATTAAAGACCCTATAGATAAAGATTGGTCTTATGTTGTTCTTGCAAAAGATGAAGATGATATTTATCGATATATCAAAGGTGAAGTAAGCCTTACTTCTCAAGATGAAGCAGAAAGCAAGATTGTTTCAACTATGATGGGGTTAAACGAACAAGGTACCTTTAAAGAAGAACTATATTCTGAGTTAACAGAGGTCCCAGATAAGGAAGAAAAGGTTGTTATAACCACAATTGATAACCAAATAAAGACCTACCTTAAGAAGCACCCTGAAAAAATGTATGATCTATCCCCAAGAAAATTTGAAGAATTGGTGGCTGCTATTTTAAAGGATATGGGATTCGATGTTGAATTAACAAAAGCAACTAGGGATGGAGGCCGAGATATCATTGCATACATTAAAAATTCTGTATGTAGTTACCTGACTCACATTGAATGTAAAAGGTATGCCCCGGAAAATAAAGTTGGCGTGGGAATTATCCGTGAGGTTATGGGAGTCCATCAATTGAGGCAAGCGACAAAAAGCATCATAATTACAACAGGTTTTTTCTCAAAAGATGCTGTTAAAGAGGCCAAAATGGCTGAGAACCATTTAGATCTGAGAGATTTTAATGACCTAAAATATTGGTTACAAAAGTACTAGACAGCTTTGGCGGTAAAAACCTAACAAGGGTTTTCAAGTCGGACAAATTACAGTTGGCTTTTTGTTCGTTTCTCACTTATTTTAGCCAACTGCAATTTGCCGATTAAAACGGCGTTAGCTTTTCATCGTAATTGAGCATTAACCTGGAACATAATAATATAAAATGGACAATTTTTTAAACTGGTATATTAAAAGCACTAGCCAAGCACTTCAAAATAAACGTTTGTTTGTTGTTATAGGGTTTTTTAGTGGCACTGTAGCAATACTGTCTTTTTTCTCTAGTGCATTTCTATATGACTTAAGTAAATTGCTAAATATTGAATTGAGAGAAAGTGGTTTTTCATTAGTTGCTTTATTAATCGCTTTGTTTTCATTTGCCCTACTCTACCTTCAATCAGGAGGAGTAAAAGGAAATAAAGATTATGATGAAAACCTTAAATTCAAACTTGATCGTGAGTTTATAAACCAACGTAAAGGTCTTGAAAATCATTTTGTAGAAATTGAAAAATTAAAAAGACAAATTGAATTGCTACAAACAGATAAAGGATTATCAGAAGATGATAGGAAAAATGTAATTAATGAAACCATTAATAATATTAGTGAAGAGTCAATTAAGAACATATTTAAATCTGAAGCTTCAAACTACAAAGAGGTACTAGAAAAGAAACTTGGTTATGACAAACTAAAAGAATCTGTTCAAGAGATAAAATACCGACTTCAAAGAGAAATAACAGATCTACGGCTACGAGCTAATATAAACTTACTATTAGGTATGGTGATTACGGCAGGAGGGCTTTATTTGCTATGGACAACTGTGTCTATGGTTGATACCTCAAAACTTTTGAAAGAACTTGCATCAGAAGGTACTGAGTCTAACGGTAAGTTCCTGAAAAACCTTCTTTTACCTCTAGTGCCTAGAGTTATGTTGGTTATTTTTGTAGAAGTGTTCGCTTATTTCTTTCTTCGATTATATAAAGAAGGTTTAAGTGAAATTAAGTACTTTCAAAACGAATTGACTAATGTTGAATCAAAGCTTGTTGCATTAGAGTTTTCATATGTAACAGGCAATGAAGGTGCAATGAATAAAGTTATTGAATCATTATCCGTAACAGAGCGAAATTTCGTATTAGAGAAAAATCAAACAACTGTCGAGTTAGAGAAAGCGAAATCAGACACGCAAATGACTCAGACGTTAATTAAAGCTGTACCTAATTTGTTTAAGAAAAGCTAACAACACGCCCTGAGGTGGACGACTAGCAAAATTCAGCTATTAAAAAAGTGGTGAGTCTCTGCGTTTTAAGGCCGCTAAATACGTCGATTCATCGTAGGGTGTATTCGTTTTCCAACATTTAGATACAATCCTTATCCATTTGAATGCCAGTGAGCTAATTATGCTGTTATGCGGCTTACCCTTGGCTTTTTGTTGCTCATAATACGCTTTAGCCCAAAATGAATAACGAATAGAAAAGTCTGCCCATTCCACAAATGTTTGCCTTAAAAAAGTGGGGCAACTATAACGCCAATGAGCCCACATCTTTTGACCACTGCGCTCAATAACAGGCGCTATACCAGCTTACTTTTGAAGCTCTGCAGCATAATTATAACGCGCACGATTACTCCCAAAAGCAAAAAGTAAACGTGGGGCGAGTTGTGGACCTGCACCGGGTAAGCTATCAAATATCTTTTATCCTGCAGGGCTTTATAAGCCGATGTTATTGCTTTATCGAGCTTTTCAATGCCCTTTAATAACATTTTAAATTGCGTGATAAAACGAATGAAACGAATGAAGAACGAATGGGGTCAAATCTTGACTTCACACATTAAGAATCTTCAATGTCTGCTCATGGCACTTTGAGGAAGTTCGGCTTGGAGCGATAACCGGACACTGAAAAAGTTAAATTTATTCCTGTGTTTCGAGTAGAAATCTAATTTTGTCCAATAACATTATTAAACGCCGCTTTGGGGCAAAATAAGATCCTTAATTCCTAGCTGTTTAATTACTTGTTTACAAAAGTAATTGTTGGTGAAATTATCAGGGTATGTAATCCCCCGTTTTGATATGCTATAAACCACTAAAATGCTGTTCAATAAGCAGTTATGCATAAAGGATTAAGTAATGGAGTCAATTCCACCATACGAAGGAAAGCCAACGGTTTACCTTGATCAGAATGTTTTAGATTTTTTCACGACACAAGGATTAGGTGAATTCGGCCAAATGCTTATAAAAGATTATCAAGTAGTTTATTCAGATGAAACGCTTAAGGAAATTCGGCGTTCTAAAGGTTTTGAAGAGATTTTCCTTAACGTGCTTAAAGATCTTAAAGCTAACTATTTAAAATTAATTGTTGAGCCACCTAGCTTTACCATCACTGACAACGCCACAATAAGTGAACGTGATCCTTTTGTTGTCTATAAAGAATACTGTGAAAATATTGACGATGGTGTCGACATAGAAAATGCAATGCAACAATGGTTGTTCAAATTCTCTGGTGGCAGAAAAGGCGATAGCATAAATGATATTCATAATGAACAAATCTCTGCATTCTCCGAGCTAATGGAATCAGTAATGGATAACTCTGACGAGTTTCCCGTAGAGACTCAAAGACAATTGCAAAGCTACACTCAGGAAATGATTTCTCAGTACAAAGCAACATTAGAAAGAACTGAAAACATGATGATTGAGAATATTGAAGATGATAAAAATTGGGATGGAATTAAAGATTTCCGTTCACAGGTCGGAATTGGCCCCAAGCAACTCAATAATATTGAACCACCAAATGTACTTGTCAAAATTTGGGATAAACTAAAAAGTCTCCCAACCTATAGCCAAGCAAACATGGATATTGATGACTTGTTTCAACTAAAGAAGAATCCTATTTACCCAGAACAGCCATATTTTAAACACCAAAAAGTGACGGGGATTTATAATATGTTAAACACTCTGGGGTATTATCCAGATTCAAAAGTACACAAAGAAAGACGATTTATTGCAGCAGCAAGTGATAATAGTCACGCATCTATAGCATCATTTTGTAATTTCCTTTTATCCAATGATGAGCATTTTATTAAAAAAGTTAATGCTGCATATGAGTATCTTAAAATACCAACACTAGCTAAACATGTGGTGTTCAAATATGCATAACAAGCTGTTAAAAAATGATGAAATACAGTTTTTCAACATTGGCCGTTTAAATACAGACTTTGGGATTTCTCGTGTATCAGGTGATTGGTGTTCAGAAAAACCTGAAGTTGAAAATATCAAAATTAAATCAATCGAAGTTATGGGAACTGATGGCTGGGTTTCACTCAATAAAACTAGCGAAAGCAATTCTCAATTAATTAATAGTTTACTGTCACTACTTTTGTCACATTTACTTTTAAAAAACAGTGCTGTTTAAACGTAAATATTACAAGAATCTAAGGTTACGCCCGTCCGCTTAATAAATTAATTAGTAATTAGGATGACACCCATCCTAATTATTATGAAAAAAGCCAACAAAAACAGTATGAAGAGTGCATTTTTATAAATAATTAGTTACGCAAAAAACTGAGCTATGTTGATAAGATGAAAGTAAAAATAGACAGTCCGATAGGTCGACGACAATATAGCAAACGACTCGGCTGTATCGAACCGGCTGTCCTTTAAATAAAAAAGCGGAACATTACAGTGAACAAAGGCATGAATAAACTGACCTTGCGAGGACAAACGAAAGTGAATGCGCAATGGCAAATGTATTACCTTGTTCATAATACAGAAAAGCTGCAAAACACGATGCATTAAGAAGGGTAAGCCCTCTTACTCTAAATAAAAGCCACTCAAACACCCGTAATCCCTTCCAAAACGCCAATTAAAACAATATCAAACACTTCTATATTCTGCGTAAAAATACAGTAATCAATTGAACCAAAATAGGAACTCAGCTATGGTTTGTTTATCAATAAAAACAAATTTAAAAACGAGTTAATCTACAGGCTCGTTAGCCTTCATAGGATAGGGATGAGAAAACTTTGAAACTATATGGAATTATATTAGCTATTTTAATAAGTGGCTGTTCAGCTACCGGCGTAAAATTTGTTGAACCGACTCTGATCAACAAAAAGACTGCCACTATATATTTTATGAGGCAGGATAAATTTCTTGGTGCTGCTGGATGTCGAACTGTATTAGTAAACAATTCTGATATTGGGTGTATCAAGAATGCGGGCTTTTTGAGAGTGGAAACTCCTCCAGGTAAGCGAGTTATTAAATTACCAAAAGTAACTGAAACAGATTGGGCGAATGAAACTTCAGTTGAGCAAGATTTTAAGTCTGGTGAAATTTACTATTATGAATGGACCCATGAACTAGAGGATTTTTATGTAATTCCTGCTGGCGCTCTAGTTGTAACTGGTGGGAAGACAAAAGCCTCCATTATCAAACACACTGAGCAGACAGCTTTACCAATATTAAAAGAACTCAGAAATTCTAAAAATGAAGGCTAACAAAAACATTATGGAGGGAATTTTACTCGCTGGCCTTCGGCCAAAGCGCTTGTAAAATCCCCATATTCAAAGCGTTACCAATATCCGCTCATGGCACAAACCGGAAATCACCCCTCCATAAATTCCGTATTTATACATTAAGGTTTTTAAGCCTTAATGTAATTAATTTTCAACCATTCAAATATTTAGCTAAACCTAATTTTACTTACATTTAAGGTAGGCTCTAATTAACAATGCTCAATTTATGCACTATACTTTAGCTGAATTTAGTTTAGTTTTTTAAAGCTGTCGCGAATTCTCAATTTAAGTGGCACTGGCCAAAAAAAGTTTAAAATAATACATATTAGTTAAATAACAATTGATAACCATTTTCGTTTAGATTAGTATGTACGCACTAAATGAAATTGAGAGTGGTTTGTATTCATGTATATTTGTCTTTGTCACGGTGTGACTGATAAAAAAATTGAGCAAACAATTGACGATGGTGCAACGACCATGCGTGAATTAACTAAAGAGCTTAAAGTAGGCAGCCAATGCGGTAAGTGTTGTGGTTGTACTAAAAAGATCCTTAATCGCAGACTTATTCAAATTGCGGATGTAACGGATCAAGTTGCTTAATTACATATAAAAACTTAGATATAAAAAAAGCAGCTTTTTAGCTGCTTTTTTTATGCTTGTTACTATTTACAGTTGAGACTGCAAGTAGTTTTTAATACCCGTATTTTTAATAAGCAATTGTTGGGTTTCTAACCAATCAATTTGCTCTTCTTGCTCATTTAAAATGTGGTCAAGGGCTTCACGGGTAATGTAATCTTTTTTGCTTTCAGCCAGTTTTACTGCGCTTTGCAACTCGCCAATAGTATCAAGTTCAAAACTCATGTTAGCTGCAATCATTTCTTCGCTGTTTTCACCAATACGTAATCGGCCTAGGTCTTGAAGATTTGGTAAGCCTTCTAAAAACAAAATACGTTCGATTAAACGATCGGCGTTTTTCATCTTTTGAATTGATACTTTGTAATCTGCTTTGTCTAGTTGAGTGAAACCAAAATCTTTAAACATGCGTGCATGTAAAAAGTATTGGTTAATACCAACAAGCTCATTAGCGAGTACTTTATTAAGCGCTGCAATAACGTCTTTATCGCCTTTCATAATATGCTCCTACTAAGCCATTTGTGCTTGATGATAATTTTCAGAACCAATCTTATCAATTAAGCCAAGTTGCTGCTCTAACCAGTAAACATGGTCTTCTTCGGTATCAAATAACAGTTTTTCTAAAATGCTACGAGATTGATAATCTTGTTGTTCTTCACATATTGCGATGACGTCTTTAACACACGCAACTACTTCAAGCTCTAGTGTTAAATCGTTTTGCATCATGCTTTTTACATCGTTACCGATAAGTAAATCACGGCGCTTAGTCATATTTGGTACACCTTCTAAAAACAAGATGCGCTTAATAAGCCAGTCTGCGTGATCTTTTTCTTCTTCCATCTCGTGGTTAAGGCGCTCGTATAGCTTATTTAAACCCCAGTCGTCATACATGCGCGAGTGTATAAAATACTGATCGATTGCTGCTAACTCGTTAGCTAACAATGTATTAAACGCATCGATTACTTTTTGATTACCTTTCATGATAAATCGCCTTAACTATTTCAATTGTATGCAGTGTAGTACAAATAGCCTATATTGCAAGTTTTCTCTATAAAAATCATTGCGTTACTATTGGTTTTGATTCTTATTTAAGTTTGCGTTACTGCTTGGTTTATGGACAGTTTTTTATTTGTATTAGTATCTGAGAATGATTACTAGAGGTATTTATAAATAATAAGTAGAGATACTGCTTTTCATATTATCTTTTTAAATAAATAGGCATGCTGATGCCTATTTATTGAGTCTATCACTAATTAAAACTGGTATTTAGCACCTAGGGTAGCCGTTGTTCCTAATCCTTTAATGTTATATCCACCGTAGGTGTAAGCCTGTGCGCGGGCAGGGTAGTAATCACTATTGAATAGGTTTTCTATTCCAAAATACCCACTCCACTTGGCGTTAACATTGTATTGGCCACTTAAGTTAAATGTGTTGTAGCTACTAACAGGGCCCTGATCGCCGGAGTATTGGCCCTGTGCATTTTTATCAAAGCGCTTTCTGTCGCCTACATATAAAAAGCTCATTGCAAGCGATAGCTCGTCATTTGTTTGCCACGTTACATTCGCTGTTGCTTTAGGTGGGCTAATTTGGCTTGCCCCTAAATAGTCATCGGCCTCGGTATTTTTACCTTCAACATAGCTGTACGTTGCGCTTAATTTAAGATCTTGGGTAATAGTGTAATTAACTAACCCTTCGTAACCCCATATTTCTTGTGGCGCACGCACAGGTTCGTAAACTCCTGTTACTTCATTATACTCATTACTTGTACCAAGCTCTGAGGTACTTCTGTAAAGAGCAAATTCAAAACGTACGTTTTCAAACTGTGAGGTAAAACCAACTTCGTAATTGTCGATTATTGAGGCTTGTGTTTGAATAAGTGCAATGTCGTCAACGGTTGCAGCGCGAAGTAAGCGACCTATATCAGAAATATCAGAGCCCTGTGAGTAACTAAAAAACGGGCTAAAGACATCGGTTAAGTTATATTTAATACCGGCATTATAGGTTGTTGCATCGTAATTAATGGTGTCGCCACGCACATTTAATGGTACTGAACATTGCGATGCGGTTTTGCAAAGTTTTAGCGTTTGGTAGTCACTTACGCTCAAATCAATGCTTTCGTTTCTTACACCCGCTTTTACAATAATGTCGTCGTTTATTACCCATTTTGTTTGTAAAAAGCCTGCCACACTTTCCATGTCCATTTCTGGCACCCACACACGGCCATCTACTAAAGGTTGCGATGTTTTATCGTTTAAGGCATCAATACCGTAGATTAGGGTGGCTGTTACGTTTTCAAAATCAAACTGACTATTAAATGTAGCTCTGGCACCTTGCTTGTCTGATTTAATAACCGATTGACCACCGCTATAACCTTCATCAAGATTGGCTAAAGCGGTTGAGAAAAAGAATACGTTTTCTATATTTTGTTTATACAGATCGAGGGTCATTTGTGTGTTTTCAAACAACGCGTAATCAACATATTTTAGGGTTATATTTTCGTTGCCTTCTGGGCCTTGCGGTTTACCTTGTTTTTGAAGCTCTAAGGGGACGTGTATAGCGTATGTTTTTTCCCCTATATTGCCATCGCCAGTAACATCGCCTAAATCAGTTTTTTGCTGTGAGCTGTAAAAGTTATAGCTAAACTGCAGTTGCTTTTCGTCGTCAAAATCATAAGTTAGTTTGGTAAAATAGTTTTGAGTTTCAGAGTCTGATAAACCATATTGCAAGCCTAAAATATCGCCCTCTGCATCGCGTTGTACGCCGTTTTCTTCATAGCTTGCCGTTAACAGGTAGCTTAGTTTATCGAGCTTTCCGTTTACTGCAGCCGCTATTCTACCGCCGCCACTTTCTGCTAATTTAACAGCGCTAAAGCGGCTTGAAATACTTATTTCACCTTCAGGTTTACCATCACTGCGAGCCTGTTTTGTTATGTAGTTAATAATGCCACCTGAGGCACCATTACCATAAATAGACGTTGCGCCTTTTATGACTTCAATGCGCGCTATTGCGCTGGCGTCTAACGTTTTTACGCCTAAAGAACCATTACGAAGAGGGGTTGATTGCGGTACACCATCAATCATTATTAATGGCGCACGACCGCGTAGTGTTTGTCCTGAATTACTTGAACTGCCTGTATCTGGGGCAAGCCCTGGAACCATTTGCGCGAGTAAGCTCCCCAATTCTGAGCTTACTTTTAAATGCTGTTGTATTTGTTGCTGATTTATAACGGTAATCGAGGCAGGTACTTCGTCAATGTTCTCTGATATGCGGCTGCCAGATACAATGACATGCTCTAACTGATCAGAAGTGTATTCATTTTTATTATTTTCATTTGCTAACGTGTTAGTACTTATTGCAACAGCAATAAGGCAAAGCGAAGTTTTTAACATGGGGTGTCTTAGTTGATAACAATTTACGTAATGGTAATTATTATCAACTAATGACGCAAGTGTTAATGAGATTTATTTCCATTTATGGCGTTTTAACCAAAAATATACACCGCTTACAATAAAAAATGCGAGTGAAAGGGCTATTAATAACCATAAAAACTGCACAATAGGACCTGCAAAATCACCAATGTGAAACTTATACTTAAAGTTCCATGCTTGTGTTGTGAAGTTGGTTTTACTGGCGTCAAATGAGTTTAATACTTTACCAGTAAATGGGTTAGTCCAAACCCAGCTGTAAGCGTGGCTTTCGCCAGGGTTTTGCATTCTCAGTGCAATTACTTCGTCATCATTTTTAGGTAAGTAAATTCTATATACTTTACCATCCGGAAATACGTTCTCTGCATTTTTAATTGCTTCATTGTAGTTTAACGCAGCTTGAGAAGCGGCTATTATTTTTGGCGCTTCAGGTCTTTGTTCTACTTTATTAAACGTTACAAATTCTAATACAGATTGAGTTTGTGTTTTCCAGTTAAATGCCATACCAGTAAAGGCAATAAGCATAAGGGGTATAAAAAAGTAAACACCAAGCACTGTATGTAATTGATACATGAGCACTCTAAATTTGGCTTTTGGTTTTATAGCTAAACGTTTAACTCTGTTTTTGGGCTTTACCCATAAATAAAAGCCGAGTAATACATTTATTAAAAGTAGCAATGCACACACCGACATCCAATTTCGAAAGGTTTTTTCACCCTTACTGTTTTCAAACAACAGCCAGCGATGCAATCCCATCGCAAACCCATAAATAGTATCTGTTGATTCATAGACGTTTAGTACACTCCCAGAGTAGGGATTAACACTGGCGTAATATTTATTGGCTAACCTAAATTGCCATGCGGCGTTTGGCGCTTGTTCGGGCATAAAAAAAGTGATTTTTTGCTTAGTTTGAGCTCGTACATTTTGTATAAGTTCATCGTAAGGCATTAAATTTTCTTGTGGTGTTACTTGCCATTTTGCAGGCTCTATTAAGTGCTGTATATCTTTTGCATAAATCATAACAGCACCGGTTAAGCTCACTATTAATAAAAATAGTCCGCTAATAAGGGCAAGGCCTAAATGAATTCTACGTAACCAAAGTTTCAAAAACGGTATCTCATTATGAGTTAATGGCAATATTGTAAATGATAATACGAGCTGTTTTCAATTAAATAGTTATGTATTTGGTTTAGCTTGTTATTAAGAACATTAAATTGGGCTTTAATTTGCGATTGGTCGGATTTCTATTATGCAATTTTCGATATTAAAATTGTCGTGTAAAAAGCTTTTTATTGTTGGCAAATTAATTAAGTGCTGAGTGCTAATAACAAGCTCACAATAATTTTCTTTATCATCTAGTTGCCAAAGCTTAATGCTAACTACCGATTCGATATTAAATTCATTGCTAATAGCATGTGATATTGCGTGTGTATCAATGTTGCTAGGCGCTGCTTGCATTAAAATTTTGCAGCTTTGCTTTAATAGTAAAATGCCATGATAAATTACATACACAGAAATAAGCACAGTGGCAATTAAATCAACAATATACCATTGGTATAAAATAATTAAGGTGCCTGCAATAATAACAACAATAGATGCCATTGCATCTGATACGTTATGAATAAAGGCCGCTTTTATATTTATACTGTGATTTGCTCCAGCTCGGTAGGTTAAATACGCTGTTGCTAAATCAATTACCAACGCTATTGCTGCCACCCACACAACTATCCAGCCATTAATTGGTTGAGGGTTTAAATAGCTCGAAATGGCTTCAAAAATTAAATACACGCCAATTAATATTAATGTACTGCTATTAAAAAGTGTGGCAAGTATTTCAGCGCGTTTATAGCCAAAATGATGAGTGCCGTCAGCAGGCTTATTACCAACTTTACGTGCAACCAAGGCTATAAATATAGCGGCAGCATCACTTAAATTATGAAGGGCATCGGCTATAAGTGACAAGCTGCCCGAAAATATCCCGCCAATAACTTGGGCTACGGTTAGCAATACATTAATAACCACAGCGACGGTGAGCTGTTTATTGCTTTGGTTTTCGTCTACATGACTATGTGAGTGATCGTGCGCCATAATGCCCTCAAACGCATTGATTAAATACTGCTTATATCACGAGGAGTTTAAAACAGCTACAGAAGTTGTAGCGTAAGCAAGTGTAATTATAAGTTAGTAATAAAGGCGTATTTTTTAAAAAATGTGAATTTAAGATTGTAACGCTAAATACCCAGTTTTTAAGGAGTTTACCGCTCAAAACTTGCGTCTTTATATATTTAGTGCATTAATGTAAGTAATATTAAATGATTATAAGTTGCTGGATATTAAGCATGGACAAAGGTTTAAACTTTGGTGAATTAACAGGTAAAGGACAGTCTGTTCGAAGTAAGTTAATTATAACCTTTATAATTATAGCCTTAGGGCCACTTTGTATACTTACGTGGTTTAGTCTTGAACATGTAAATAGCACGCTTAAACAAAATGCAGACACTGAACTTAACGAGCTTAATAATATAGGTAAGCAATTTGCTGATATTTGGTTTACAGACCATGTTAAAGATTTATATTTGCTTAGATCACAATTTGATATCAGCCCCAATAAAAAGCAAAAATTAATTAATCAATTTATTGAGCAGTATGATTTTGTTAATCATGTAGAGCTTATTGATGTAAACCTCGTTAATTCACTACCTTCATCACCTTTTTTAAATGTTATTAAAGAGCCGCGCTTTAATAACATACGTTCTGGGATTATAAATACAGGTAAAATCCAATTCCAGTCAATGACTGCCTCAGGGCGTGAATATCATATTATTGGCTTACCGATATTAAATGATGAAAATAAGCTACAAGCAATATTGCTTGCAGATATAAATTTAAATGGCTTATTAAATAATCTAAGTAAAATACACGCTGCTAATAAAGACATAACATTTTATGTTATGCACAATAATAAAATTCAAAAAAGTAATATTTCAGACGATACCCAACCATCATTTTTCTCTCCAAATGGCTCACCAACACAACGTGTTTTTTCTTATATTGATAAAAATGAAGTCACTTTATATGGGTATATTAATTCATTAGAGTTTTTAAATGAGTCTGGCTGGCAGCTACTTGTATCAAAACCAAAAGAAGTTGCACTACAAGGTGCTAATTATTATAAGCAGCTCGCTGTATTAACTAATTCAGGTGCCTTACTGCTGATATTAACGTTGTCGTGGTGGTTTGGTCGCCGGCTGTCTCAGCCTTTAATTAACTTAGCTAAAATTGTCGAAAATATTACAAAAGGCGATTTAGTTAAAGTTCCAATAATAAACGATAGCATTGAATTTAATCAGCTTTCATTGGGCTTACGTAAGTTAGTAGCCGTAAAAGAAGAACAACAAAGTATATTACAAAAACAACGTTCGGCACTTCAAATTGCATTAAAACAATTAGCAGAACAAAAAAGTGCATTAGATGAACATGCCATTGTTGCGGTAACTGACTTACATGGCACTATTACTTTTGTAAATAAGAAGTTTTGTGAGATCAGTGGTTTCGACGAACATGAATTAATAGGCGAAAATCATCGCTTATTAAATTCAGGTAAACACGAAAAAAAATTCTTTAAAAATATGTACAAAACGCTTAAACGCGGTGATGTATGGAACGGGCAAATCTGTAATAAAGCTAAAAATGGTGGTTTTTATTGGGTAGATACCACCATTGCACCATTTTTAGATGAAAACGGTATACCACAAAACTATATTGCTATTCGTACCGACATTACAGCGCTTAAGTTACAAGAGCTAGAGCTTGAACAGCACAAAACACAGCTACAACTAGTGATTGACTCAACAGCAGTGGGTATTTGGGATTGGTACATTGATACTAAAAATGTGACATTTAATAACCGCTGGGCCGAGATTATAGGTTACAAGCTCAGTGATATTGAACCTTGTACTATAGATACTTGGTATACCTACGCTCACCCTGATGATTTAGCTATGTCGGAGAAAAAACTTCAAGTGTATTTTTCCGGCGAGACTGACTATTATGTTAGTGAAGCCCGCATGAAGCATAAAAATGGGCATTGGATTTGGGTTCTCGATACTGCAAAAATAGTTGAGTGGAATACCGATGGCTCTCCAAAACGCATGATCGGTACGCATTTAGATATATCAGATCGAAAATCTACAGAGCTTGAGCTACAAGGAAGCCGAGACAGATTTGCATCTTTGGTATCAAATATCCCTGGCATTATTTATAGATGTAAGTTTGATGACAAATTAAGCATGCTTTACATGAGCGAGCAAGCGAGTGAAATTACCGGTTATTCACCCGATGAGTTGATACACAATGAAGACCTTTGCTTCTTTGATTTAATATGTGAAGACGATTCTCAAAAAATAAAAGATGAAATTATCCGTTGTGTTAGCGCTAAGCAGTCATGGTCTGTTGAGTATAGAATTAAAGCCCGCGATGGCTCTTTGCATTGGGTAAACGAAAAAGGCCAAGCGATTTACGCAGATGATGGCAATATATTGTATTTAGATGGATTTATTTTAGATATTACAGAACGTTACAATACACAATTAAAAATAAGCCGTCAGCAAAGCCTGCTTGAATCAATGAGTAAGCAAGGACAGATTGGTGCATGGGAGATGGACCTAGATGCGCATACTCTTTATTGGTCTGATGAAGTTAAAGTTATCCACGAAGTACCAGAGGGATTTGAGCCGAGGATAGATACTGCTATTGATTTTTATAAACCAGGAATACACCGAGACACTATAAGTACCTTATTTGAATGCGCTGTGACTTTAGGTGAAAGCTGGAGTGTAGAGCTTATTATTTTGACCTATTCGGGGCAAGAGCGTTGGGTTAAATCGATGGGCCAAGCAGAGCTTAAAGATGGTAAATGCGTACGTGTTTTTGGCTCATTTCAAAGTATTGATGCACATAAGCGCCTTGAACTCGAAAGCGAAAAAGCAAACCGCTATAACAAAAATTTAGCCGCGCTTACAGTCGCACCTGAAGTGCAAAATAGTGATGTAGAGCAAGTTAAAAAGCTAGCCGTTAAATCTATGTGCGAAGTGCTAAATGTTGCACGTGCGTCGGTATGGATTTTTAACGATCAACGAGATGTAATGACATGTCATAGTTTATACATAGATGGACAAGGGTTTGTAGATACAGATGCTGTTTTAACTGCTAAAGACTACCCTGCATATTATAGCGCCATTTATAAGCAAAACTTAGTAGCCATTGATGATGTTTATACGCACCCAGCAACTGTTGATTTTATAGAAGCGTATACAAAGCCATTAAATATTAAATCGATGCTTGATGCAGTAATAGCAACTGGTGATGGTAATTTAGGTATTTTGTGCGCTGAAACGGTAGGCGAACATCACAATTGGACGCAAAGTGAAGAAACGTATCTTCGATCATTGGCTACTTTAGTGGGAAGTACTTTAATTTCTCAGCAACGAAAAGTAATCAGTGAGGAGTTAAAAGTAGCCCTTGTAAAAGCAGAAGATGCAGCCATTGCGAAGAGCCAATTTTTAGCAACCATGAGCCATGAAATAAGAACGCCAATGAATGGTGTACTCGGTATGCTAGAACTTGTTCAATTAGAGTCACTCCCTAAACCAATAGAAACAAAAGTAGGTATAGCCAAAACAAGTGCGCACTCTTTATTGGGTGTAATTAACGATATTTTAGATTTCTCTAAAGCCGAAGCGGGTAAAATTGAACTTGAAGAGATTAACTTTAATGGACGTGATTTAATTGGCGAAGTTGCTGCCGCACAAGCATTGACTGCTCAAGAAAAAGGTATAGAAATAATTTTAGATTTGGTAGCGCTAGAGCCTTCGCAGTTATGCGGAGATCCTGGGCGGATTCGACAAGTACTTACTAATTTGCTGAGTAACGCCGTTAAGTTTACGAGTAAGGGCGAGGTTGTGGTAAGCGCTAAAATTAATAAAGTGGTTCAAGGTTTAGAATTTGTTGCAAGTATAAAAGATTCAGGCATAGGAATAAGTGAAGAAAAGCAACAGCAGTTATTTACCCCTTTTTCTCAGGTAGATGCATCAACAACGCGTGAATACGGGGGCAGTGGCTTAGGGCTGGCTATTTGTAAGCAGCTTTGTGAGTTAATGGGAGGAGCAATTTCTCTTACAAGTGAAGCAGGTAAAGGGAGTACCTTTACCGCCACTATAATGCTAACTCCGGGAGATCAAAAAGAGCGTTATATTCCTAATATTAATATGGAAGAGCTAACAGTTTTAGTTGTTGACGATAACGAGACAAATCGAATTGTAATTTCACAACAGCTTGAACATTGGGGCGCTAAGGTTGCACTCGCATGTGATGCACATGAAGCACTTGATATGTGCGCGCAGCACTATAAAGATAAAAATTGCATGTATGATATTGCAGTGCTTGATATGCAAATGCCAGGAATGGATGGCATAGAGCTGTGTAAAGCACTAAAAGCACATGAACATTATAAATCAATGCCACTTGTAATGATGACTAGTATTGCAGGTATGGAAGGCGCGCAGCGTTATTCTGATGCTGGCTTTCAGGCATATTTTCCTAAACCAGTAACCACTGCCGATTTAATTTCTGCACTGTCGGTTATAACGAGTAATGATGCAGGCGAGGCGCTCCCACTTGTTACGTCAGGCTATATTTCGTCACTTAAAAAAGAAAAAATGCAGGAGTCTTCCCAAATACTACTGGTGGAAGATAATCCAATTAACCAACAGGTGGCTAAATTAATGCTCAAAAAGCTTAATTGTGACGTTACTATTGCTGGGAATGGCCAATTAGCGATTGATATATTAGAAGCGCATGATTCAGGATACTTTAAGCTCGTACTTATGGATTGCCAAATGCCTGTTATGGATGGTTTTGCAGCAACCGCTGCTATTCGTAAAGGCGTGGCGGGCATACAGCATAAAAACATTAAAATAATCGCTATCACCGCAAATGCAATGAACTCAGATAAAGAGCGTTGTATAACAGCTGGAATGGATGACTACTTGAGTAAACCTATTCAATTAGATATTTTAAAAGATAAATTAGAGCAGTATATTTAAGGTAAAAATACAATGAGCCAACCCGTTATAATACGTGATGCAAAACCAAGTGACGCAAAAACAATTTTGCACTTTATTACCGAACTTGCCATATATGAAAAAGAACCTGATGCAGTAAAAACAGACGAGCAGGCAATTTTAGATACTCTGTTTAGTGAAGGTGCAACTGCGCACAGCATAATTTGTTTAGAAGGTGATGAGCCAATTGGTTTTGCGGTATATTTTTATAATTACTCTACCTGGTTAGGTAAAAATGGCCTATACCTTGAAGATTTATACGTAAGCCCAGATAGCCGTGGCAATGGTGCAGGTAAAGCCATTATGAAACACTTAGCTAATAAGGCCATTAGTAATGACTGTGGTCGTTTTGAATGGGTAGTGCTTGATTGGAATAAACCCGCTATCGATTTTTACAATAGCATTGGTGCAAAGCCTCAAAACGAATGGATTATATATCGCTTAACAGGGCAGGAATTATTAGACTTCGCTAAATAGTTAATGAAAATCATTTGCATTTAGTTTTGTGGGTGTGTAAGTTAAATACACACTCATAAATAAACGTGCAGATGATTATATGATCTCAAGTCAAAAACAACCCCACTCAGATTTACTTTATCTTGATCAAGCATTAAGCCCTTGGCAGTCGAATATAATGCAAGGTAATTATGCATTTGAACAAGGTGCACTTCTCGAAGCCCGCGATAAATACTTATTAGCTAAAACACTTGCAGATCATCTTCTTCAGCAATTTTTATATGCTCAGATTAATAACACTGTCATTCATGCTATTGAGCACTGTATACCCGCACTTGTTGTTGCGTCACATAATTTAGCTGATACCTATATAGCTATGCAACAGCCTGAAAATGCATGCAAATGGCTATGCGAAGTACACTTAACACTCTCTTCATTAATTAAGCATACTCATTACGATATACAAAAAGTGAGTAAGCATCATTACATTAAAACTTCCTCTGAACTTGTATCATTTGCAAGACGTTATCATTTTTTACCTGAGCTAATAGAGCAAGTGAATTTTTGCTTATGCTCTAAAGACTCAACAAACAGCCTGCTACATTAAAATAAAGGAGTAATTTATGGCGTTTACATTGCCAGCACTTGATTATGAATATGATGCGCTTGAGCCTCATTTAGACAGTAAAACGATGCATATTCACCACACATTGCATCATCAAACGTATATCAATAAAGCCAATGCTGCTTTAGCAAATACTGTATATGCAACCGCAAATGCTGAAAAATTACTTAAGGGAATAAACAGCCTGCCTAGTAATTTGCAAAAAGCAGTACAAGAGCATGTAGGAGGGCATTTTAATCACAGCTTATTTTGGCAAATAATGAGCCCACAAGGAGGAGGTCAACCTGAAGGTATTGTGGCTCAGGTTATAAATGAGCAACTAGGCAGTTTTGATAAATTTAAAGACCAATTTACAGCTGCGGCAATTAGCCAATTTGGTAGTGGTTGGGCGTGGTTATGTGTAACGCCAGATGAAAAGTTGATTGTAGAAAATAGTGCTAATCAAGATTGCCCATTAATGCAGGGAAATACACCTATTTTGGGGCTCGATGTATGGGAACATGCTTATTACTTGAAGTATCAAAACAAACGCCCTGAATATATTGCTGCATTTTATAATGTAATTAATTGGCAAGAAGTACAAAGGCGTTATTTATTGGCTATTGGTTGAGTGCCGAATATGGCTAGTAATGTGAGTTTTTTTGTATAAGCTAGGCTCTATAAGGTTTAATTTATAGAGCCGTTTATGGACACTTCACATTGGCAAAAAGCACGTCAGAGTCGCGATCCTCGTTTTGACGGGCTTTTTTACGTAGCGGTAAAAAGTACCGGTATTTATTGCAGACCTATTTGCCCTGCACGAACGGCTCACGAAAAAAACGTTGCTTATTATCAGTTTGCCCATAACGCGGCGCAAGATGGTTTTAGACCCTGCATTCGTTGCAGGCCCGATAGTGCCCCTGGCAGCGCAGCATGGCAGGGTACAAAAACGACTGCACTTAGAGCAAAACAGTTAATAGATCAAAATGACGAGCACGACTGCGAAAAATTAGCAGCTCGTTTAGGTGTAAGTAGTCGTTATTTAAGACAGTTGTTTAAGCAGTATTTTGGCGTGTCGATTACGCAATATCGATTATTTAACCAATGTCACTTTGCTAAAAAGCTGATTCAAGAAACACATTTACCCCTTACTGAAATAGCGTTTTCCGCAGGCTTTAAAAGCATTAGGCGCTTTAATGATGCATTTTTACAGCAGTTAAATATAGCTCCCTCGAAGCTGCGCAGTGGCGATAAAAAACCAACGTCAACACTCACTTTAACCCTGCCATTTAGGCCGCCTTATAATTGGCCTGCTTTGCAGGGTTTTTTACAAAGGCGCTTGATAAAACCAATGGAGTGGATAACACAAACGAGCTACGGACGTACTTTTGCAAGTGAGGAATATAAAGGAAGCTTTACCGCTGAATTTATAGCGAGTAAAAACCACTTTAGTGTATCTATCAATATAGACAATACGGTGTACTTACAACCTGTTATAAATAATATACGCCGTGTGCTTGATTTAGATGCCGATATTAATTTAATTCAAACGCATTTAAGCGCCAATATAAACAATGCGTTTACAGTGTGTGAAGGGCTCAGACTTCCAGGGATTTGGTCAAGTTTTGAAGCCGGTATAAGGGCGGTACTCGGACAACAAGTGAGTGTTACTGCGGCGCATAATTTAGTAACAAAGTTAGTTGACGAATTAGGCGAAAAAGAGGGCGATGCCGTTTATTTTCCTACAGCTAAAATTGTTGCTAATAGTGATTTTGCATTTTTTAAAATGCCACAAGCACGCAAAAATGCACTACACAACTTAGCCCAGTTTTGTGCACTAAATCCTGAAAATGACGATTTAGACGAATGGCTTAATTTAAAGGGAATTGGTCCTTGGACGGTAAATTATGCAAAGTTGCGAGGGCAAAGCCAGCCCGATATATTACTTGATGGCGACTTAGGTGTTAAAAAAGCTCAAGCGGCGGCAAACCCTTTCGTATCTGCTAACAGCGCTCCTTTTCGCTCTTACTTAACGTTTCAACTTTGGCAGCAATTATAATGATCATTCAAACATCAATTTCGAGCCCTATAGACGACATAATTATTCAAGCGACTGATAAAGGCGTGAGTTACGTTGGGTTTTATCCTCCAGTTGAGCACCCTCATACGCCATTTGAGCAAGTCGCTAACAAGGCGGTGCTTATTTGTGCTGCGCAGTTAAATGAGTACTTTGAAAAAAAACGCACTACTTTTGATGTACCACTTGATACAAACGGTACAGTATTTCAACAAAGCGTATGGCAAGCACTATTAACGGTACCTTTTGGAAAGTCGCAAACATACGGCTATATTGCAAACCAACTCAATAATCCAAAAGCAGTGAGGGCAGTAGGTGCTGCGAATGGTAAAAATCCGATTAGTATTATAGTGCCTTGCCACCGAATTATTGGCGCAAATGCAAAGTTAACGGGCTATGCTGGTGGGCTTGATAGGAAACTTTGGTTGCTGAAACACGAAGGATTAATGTAAATTAATTTAACGAATATTTTGTATGTTTAGTTCTACATACTACACTGTAGATTTAGTTTATAAATAAAAATCACTATGAAAATTAGAACGTTGCTTTATATTTTTGTTTTGAAGTGTATTGTTTTTTGCGATGGCGTTACGGCCAAAGAATTACTTTTTTGTTATGAAGATAAAAACGCAGCACCACTATTTTTAGGTGTTGATAAGGCTATACCTATTGATCAACCTGATGCCTCAGTTGAGGTTTTAAGTTTATTAGATAAAGCGATTGATGGTGTTGAGATTAAGTTTGTTAGAAAACCATGGCGTAGATGCTTAAGCGATTTAGAATTTAATCGAGTTAATGCTGTTATTGCCAGTTACCGCAAAGGACGAGAAAACGTTGCTGTTTACCCTGTTGATCAGCAAGGTAAGTTACAAGATGACTATGCAGTAAGTGAATTTAGTAGCTGCCTTATAGGGCGTTATAAATTTCATAAAGAATGGGAGACTCGCGAAGTATTTCAAAATAAAGCATTTACGATAGCTATTCCTAATGGCTATGGACTAAATAGCGCGTTAAAAGAAGAGCCATTTTTTATTCATAATACGTTTTCTAAAAGCAAAGCTTTTGAGTTGCTAGATAAGGGCGTGGTGCAGGCGAGCGTTGATCTATGCCAAGTTGATGGCTTAAAAGTGTCGAGTTATCCGTATGAGGGTAATAATGTCAAACCTATTTATCCCCCTTACGAAACCAGCCATGGTTACCTTGTTTTTTCAAAAAAATTCTACGAAGAAAATAACACTCTAAGTTGGGGAATATGGCATTGGCTATCAAAATTTGAAAGTGCACCTGTGTATATTAAATACTTACAAACACCTAAATAACCTCATTAAATTCGCGTTTGTAAATTGGTATTAATTTAATATTAAGGTAGCATAAGCGCACTTTTTATAAAATGGCACCACAATGGCTCAATTATACTTTTACTACTCTGCAATGAATGCAGGTAAATCAACCACGTTATTACAATCTGCATTTAATTATAAAGAACGTGGCATGGAACCTGTGATCCTTACTGCTGCCATTGATGATAGACAAGGCGTGGGTAAAGTATCGTCTCGTATTGGCTTGCAAGCAGATGCGCATGTATTTGATGCTAGCAAAGATGTTTTTGATCTTATTCAATCACTCAATAATGAAAAAAAACGCCATTGTGTGTTAGTTGACGAGTGCCAATTTTTATCAAAAGAACAAGTAATGCAATTAACCGATGTGGTTGATGAATTAGGTATACCGGTATTGTGTTATGGCTTGCGTAACGACTTTAGAGGCGAGCTATTTATAGGGTCGCAATATTTGCTTGCGTGGGCTGATAAGTTAGTTGAGCTTAAAACTGTATGCCACTGTGGACGTAAAGCAAACCATGTACTGCGTACCGATGAAAATGGTGAAGCAATAGCCGATGGTAACCAAGTAGAAATTGGCGGCAATGACCGATACGTTTCGGTATGCCGCAAACATTATAAAGCCGCGTTAAATATGGGCCGACAAAGCATTTAAAAATGTATCAATATCTTCGCGCGTAATATCTAAATGCGTTACTAGCCTAAGCTGCTTGCTTGGGCTAAATAGTATACCTTGTTGTTTAAGTGCCTCAGCAATCTCTTCAATGTTTATACTGCTAGTGTATGTTGCGTAAACCATATTAGTGGTGTTACTCATATCTACAGTAAAGCCACTGATTTCACTTAATTGTTGAGCCAAATAACGTGCATTTGCATGATCGTCTTTTAAGCGCTCTACATTGTGCTCAAGTGCAAACTGCCCGGCAGCTGCAAGCATTCCGGCTTGGCGCATACCGCCACCAAGTACTTTTCTCCATCGTCTTGCTTTATTAATAAGTGCTGGTGAGCCTAATAATAAAGAGCCTACGGGCGCCCCCAAACCTTTAGATAAACAAATAGAAATTGAGTCAAAGTGCTTTGTGATTTCAGTGATATCAACATTTAGCTCAACAGCGGCATTAAAAGCACGTGCGCCGTCTAAGTGCAGCGCTAAATTATGCGTATTAACAAAGTCACGAGCTTGGGCTAAGTACTCAAGCGGGAGCACTTTTCCGCCTATGGTATTTTCTAAGCTAAGTAATCGCGTGTTTGCAAAATGGCAATCGTCTGGTTTTATTGCTGCAGCTATTTTACTGAAGGGGATGCTACCATCGGCTTCATTTTCAATAGGCTGTGGTTGCACAGACCCTAAAACAGCTGCTCCGCCACCCTCAAACTTATAATTGTGAGCATTTTGGCCACAAATGTATTCGTCACCTCGCTCACAATGCGCCATTATTGCAAGTAAGTTGGCTTGTGTACCTGAGCTACAATAAAGTGCGGCTTCAAAATTAAAACGCTCACACGCATAAGCTTCTAGCTGGTTAACGCTTTCATCATCGCCATATACATCGTCACCAACCGGTGCGTTGTGCATAATATCGCGCATTTCTTTTGTTGGTTTTGTAACTGTATCAGAGCGAAAATCTATCATGATTGCCTTATCCTTTTTATTGTTTTTAATAAAATTGGTACTAAGCCAGCTCGCTACATATTTGTTCACGAGTGTCTTTATCAAAGTAGCTCCATGCAATAAAGCGGCTAATTTTTTGACCTTGTGCCATATCAACTATTTTATATTGTGCTATTGGGTGGGCTTTTAATACCTCTTCAAGGGCTGCAATATTATCTTTTTTAGAGACTAACGACGTAAACCACAGTACTTGCTCTGCAAAGTCTTCGCTTTCTTTAATCATGTTAGAGATAAACTGTACTTCACCGCCTTCACACCATAATTCATTATTATGGCCACCAAAGTTAAGTGTGCTACTGGGTGTTTTTCCTAGGTTTTTCCACTTACGTTCACTGCCTTTACTTGCCTCTTCTTCGCTTCCATGAAACGGAGGGTTGCAGAGCGTTAAGTGGTATAAATCTTTTTGATTTACAACGCCTTTAAAAATATGTGATGCGTTTTTTTGTTGTTTTAGGGTTATTTTTAAACCATTAAACTGAGCAATTTGCTTTGCTATTTTTACCGAAGCTGCATCAATATCAGTCCCTGTAAAATGCCACTTATATTCACTTGTACCAGTAAGCGGATAAACTAAGTTAGCGCCAGTGCCAATATCAAGCACTTTAATTTGCTTACCTAAAGGTATTTGTTGTTGGTTATCATCACTTAATAAGTCGGCTAAGTAATGAATGTAGTCAACACGCCCAGGTATAGGTGGACATAAGTTGTGCTCGGGAATATCCCAAAAATCAATATTATAATGTGCTTTCAAAAGGGCTTGATTGAGTGTTTTAACGGCTTTGTTATCACTAAAATCAATACTTTTAGTACCTGCAGGTGTGATTATAACAAAAGGCAGTAGAGCAGGGTGCTCTGTTGTTAATAAATCGAAGTCGTACCCATTTTTATGTAGGTTACGAGGGTGTAATTTTGAACGTGCTTTATTTTCTTTCATGGCTTCATTTTAACAACAGATATGATGTGGTGATTGTAACAAATGCTGATGAGTAAAGTGCAGACATTTCCTTTGGTATATTTAATATTGCTGGTAGGATGAGTTGAAAATAATAAAAAGGAATAACTGTGGCGATTTCTCAGCAATCAATAATTATCAATTTAGACGCTCACCAAACACTTCATTTACGTCGAATCAGCGATGATAATCAGCAAGGGCCTGTCGTATTTTTTATGCATGGAGCTGTAGAAAACGGTAAAATTTTTTACACCCATTCTAATAAAGGGCTTGCCCCTTTTTTGGCTGAGCATGGGTACCGATGCTATGTGGCTGATTTACGTGGCCGAGGTGATAGTAAACCAATTATTTCGAGCGAGTCAGAATATGGACAAACTGAGTCTATCCTAGAAGACATCCCTGCCTTTATTAAGCAAATAGAGTTGATTGAAGGCAAGAAGCCTGACTACTGGGTCGCTCACTCTTGGGGCGGGGTATTGATGAACAGCGCGTTTGCACGTTTTCCAGAATATATTAATGATGTAAAAGCGTGTGTGTATTTTGGCTCTAAGCGTTCTTTATTTAATAACCATCCTCAAAAATTATTACAAGCCAATTTAATTTGGTATTTTATGGCACCTTTACTTGCTAAAAAACACGGCTATTTAAATGCTAAAGGTTATAAGTGGGGAAGCGATAACGAAACTCAAAAGTCGCATTATCAAAGTATGCAATGGGCTAAAAAGAAGCCATGGATAGATTCTGATGATAATTTTGATTATGCAAAAGCTTTAAACAACCTGCATTTACCGCCAACGCTTCATATTGCTGCGGTAAAAGATAAAGCATTAGCGCAACCAATCGATATTCAAAAGTTTATGGACGAATCAGGGCCTGGCATTCAACAAATGCGAATTTACGGTCGTAAACACGGGCATAATTTTGATTACGATCATATTAATATGCTTACCAACCCAAGTGCGCGTGATGATCAATTTAAAGATTTACTTAATTGGTTTAAAGCACGTCTGTAGGACCTGTTGACCTTTCAGGGTTGAACCCAAAAGGCAGCGCATGTTTGGTCTTTATGCTGCGTTATCGCCTATTTATGGGGAATGACCACACTTCATAGGCTCTGCCTTGTCTAAAAACCAAACAGCCTACTGCAAATTTAACCTCGAAAGATAAACAGGCCCTAATTAATTCTCATCAAGTAACTTTAAAAGAGGTGTTTTGTAACGCTCCCACTTAGCGATTGCGGCGTTATTAATAGGTTGGCGAATAGCATGTTTACTCAACGTGGTTACCGGTGTTTTTTGTTTATAAAACGCTAAGCAACGCTCTTCAAAATGACAGTTTAAAAAACCAAGTAACTGCGTTAGCTGCTCTTTTGGGTTACTCACTAAATCTTCGTAACTGACATCATAAATTGGCATACCTTTAAAGGAGTGCCAATGGCTCATCAGTTTTTCATACACACTATGGTAAAGCTTAAACTCAGGTAGTGAGCAAAAATAAGGCTCGTTCTCGGCAAAGTAATTAGTGAAAATAGAAAACGCAGTAGCATTAAAATTACGACTTAAATTTATAAATTTGGCATTTGGAAATAGGATATATATTAGTCCGAGCGACTGATAATTACTCGGCAGTTTATTTATTATAAAAGGTCTGATGGGCGATGCTGTTTTTAATGTTGTGATATACAGCTCGCGGGCTTTTTTGATTAAGTCAGGCGTTAAATGCGCTAAGCATTGCGGGTAAGCAACTCCCGTTTTTTGTTCGATAAAAGCAACCGCGTTATTACTAATACTCGTACTTTCTCCTAGGCTCGAAAACTGACTATGGCTTGCCAATATTTGCTCCAGGAGGGTAGAGCCACTACGAGGCATACCAATAATAAAGACAGGCGTAATATTACCTGTAAATTTTTTATCGGCAGAGGCAATAAATTCCTCGGTGTTGTATTTTATTATTTCATCGTAAAAAGGGATTAAATCTTTAGTGTTAAATTCACTTAATTTTCTTTGTAATTTATTCGCCAATATAAAATAATTAAATGCTTGCTCGGTATTTTCAAGTGCATCGTAACTGTTTGCTAATGCGTAGTAACACACCATTTTTAAACGTAAATTGCTCGTTTGAGTTAGTAAGTGGTGCAAATTACTTACATAATTATGCTCATTATCAAACCGGCCTAACTGCACAAGTTCAAATAAAATATAAGCTGTTACAGGGTATACCCCAATACTGAGTGCATGAGCAAAGGTTGTATGAGCTTTATCTAACTCGCCATGTGTTAAATAGTGCTGCGCTAAGTAATAATGAGGCTCTGGGTTATGACTTGCTAATTTTTTTGCGTATTCGAGCACCGTTAACGCATCGTTTGGCGAATTAACACCGTTAAATGCATCAGCAAGGGCATGTAATGGTTCAAGCATATGAGGCATGCGCTCACACGCTTTTTGGAGTAAGTATACGGCAGCGTCATAACGCTCTAGTCGTAGGGCAATTCTGCCTAAGCCAAATAAAGCTTCACCATTTTCGGGATTACTATTTAATAGCGTTTTAAAATGAAACTCAGCTTCTTTGAGTTTATTTTGTTGCAGTAGTTGGTTGGCTTTATTAAGTAGCATAGTTATACCAATTTTATTAAAAAAATAATCATTCTATCGCATTAAATAGCGCACTCACTGCGTTAAAAATTATTCATATAGAGCAACTATATATCATAGTTTTCGCCTTGTTATTACGCTATTTTCTGAGCGCTATAATAGAACACTTATTCAATGCAATTGGTATTGTTCATTATTATTTTTATTAACTATAAAATTAAAAAGGCGAAATGTCTTTAACATTTCGCCTTTGGTTCTTCATGAAAATAGTTTAAAAAGTATATGTTGCTTTAGCGTAGTAAAAGCCACCGTTAATACCAAACGGAGATGTTTCGTAGAACTGACCACCCCAGTTGTTATTAGGGATACCCGTTGCATCTGCAAAATCAAGTTTTTCAGCATCTTGGTCGAATAAGTTTTGAGCGCCTACAGAGAAGCTAACTGATTCATTTAAGAAGTAAGTTACTTCAGCATCAATAGTGACTGCAGCATCTGCTGTTTTAGCTGTTGCATCATAATCAACGTGAACACCTTGGTATTCGCCGTAGTAGTTTGCACGAGCAAATGCAGAAACTGATTCCCATTGTTGAGACAATGTGAACGTTGCACGATGGTTAGGTAAATCTTCTTCTAAGCGTTTAACTTTAAACGCACCTGTAATCTCACTAAATTGAGTTACTTCAGTATCATTCCAGTTATAAGCAAGACTAAATGTAGAGCTACCGCCCATTAGTTCAGCAGTATAGTTTGCAACTAAATCGATACCTTGAGTTGTTGTATCAAAGTCATTTGTAAAAAAGCTTACCTGAGCAAGACCTTGTACATTAGGAACTCCAGCGGCTGTAAGTGTATCTTTATCTGCTTGGCTTAAGTTGATTTTATCTGATTGGCTAATACGGTCATCTACTTGAATGTTGTAGTAATCAAGCGTTAAAAATAACTCGCCGATTGTGTATACAGCACCAAGTGTATAGCTTTGTGATTCTTCCGGCTCAAGCTCTGTACCACCTAATTGCACTGCAATAGGGTTTGTTGGTGGAAGAAGCGCTGAATCTTGTAATACACCGCTGTCTAAGCTTGTTTGTACGTTACTTACGTTAGCTTGACCAACTGTAGGTGCACGGAAACCGCTACTTACAGAACCTCGAATATTTAAATCTTCAGTTAAATGGTATTGAGCCATTACTTTGTAGTTAGTTGTAGTACCAAAGCTGTCGTAGTCTTCAAAGCGAAGCGCTACGCCCATTAAGAAATCTTCAGTAAATGGTGCTTCAACATCAACATACGCTGCATAGTTACGACGAGAAAACTCACCTGCTTGTGATGGTTTAAAACCAGGGAAGCCGTTAGAGCCAATACCAAAACCTTGTGCTGTTAAAGGGCCTGCTGTGTAAGATTCTTCATCACCAGAAATGATAGTGAATGTTTCTTCATGCCATTCAAAACCACCGGCAATGTTTACATCATAAGCTAAACCAAAGTCGACACCCTTTGATAAATCAAAGTTAAAGTTTTTTTCTAGCTGTTCATATTTACCCGGACTGAAGTCACGTGGCGTATCTGCACCTAAAGAAGCATTAACCGTGTCATAGATGAAGTAACGTGATTCATTTAAACCCACAGTACCGCTTAAGTCATAGTAAGTATCTTTTAAGAAACCACCAGTGAATCGCCCTTTAGTACCAATAGTTAAAGAAGTATCAGTAATGTTGCCGCCAAAGTTAGGTGTAAAGCCACCTGGAAGCGTTTCGTTAAAGGCAAAACAATCTGGGTTGTTCGCTACACCATTTATATAAGCAGGATCATCTAATACGTTGCCATCTGTTATTGCAATAGTAGGACAGTTAGCGCTCATATCAGGTGTTAAATCTGCAACAAGTAGTGTTTCGCCACCATCATTTGAGTAAACGCCAGAACGTGTTTGCGGGTTACGGTAGTAAAAGCCACCACGTACATCACGTTCAGAGTAATTACCAAACATGTAAAATTCAGAATCGTTTGTTAGCTCTAAACCTACGTTACCAAAAATTGTAATATCGTCGTTTACTTCTGGTGCGCCCCATACTTGTGCAAGAGAAGATACATCAGGAACACCGGCAGCTGAAAGTGCTGCGGCATCGGCACGTTGAACTGAGCGGCTTGTTGCATCAGCTGTTTTATATTGAAAGCTTAAATTAGCAAAGCCATTGTCGGTAAACGGTAAACCCACGTTACCCGACACTTGTGTTGTATCGCCATCACCTTCATAAAATTGACCATGGCGGATTTCTAATTTACCACCTTCAGAAGCGTCTTTTAGTTGGAAGTTCATTACACCCGCGATTGCATCAGAACCATATTGTGCAGCTGCGCCATCACGAAGTACTTCTACTTGTTTAATAGCAATGCTTGGAATAACTGAAATATCTGCGCCTTGCGCGCCATCGTTAATACCACCGCCTAAAAATGCAATTACAGAAGCACGATGACGACGTTTGCCGTTTAAAAGAACCAATGTGCTGTCTGATGGTAAACCACGTAAGTTAGCTGGACGAACAAGAGAGGCCGCATCACTAATAGGATTTTGATGTACGTTAAAAGATGGCACGGCACCTTTTAAAAGCTCAAGCATGTCGGTATTGCCTGATCTTTCTAATTCTTCGCCGCCAATAATATCGATTGGAACTGGTGAGTCACCGATTGAACGTGGAGCTGAGCGCGTACCTACTACGGCAATTTTCTCTACGTTTTTATTTACTTTAGTTTGCTGTTGCTCGTCTGCTGCAATAGCAGAACCCGAAAAAAACAACCCTGCAGTGGTTGTAGCTAAAGCAAATTTGATTGCTTGGTTTAGCGCATTATTTTTTAATTTCATTCTAATTTTCCCCAGTTAGAATAATTCTTATTTTTGATGCTAATTTCACATCATTTATTTTTAACTTAATTTTTTGTTTCACATAAGTTTGAGGGTTTAGCTCAAAAGCCTAATCAATTAAGCTTACTTTTTGTGAAGTCCTATTTACAGACTATAGGTAAAAAACGGGAAGGGCAATTACTAATTAACCATTTGATAACAAAAAGATTCAATTTAAGAAAAAATGCAACAATGGTGCAAAGTAAAGCTAAAATGAACTAAATAAGTGCAAATAGGGTTGTTGAGAGGAAAATTAATGCGTTATCAGTATTTAAATGTTATTTATTTGTTTCTTTTTGGTGGGGTTTTCAATGTTTTGTGCGCATCGCCAAGTTGCTAATTTTTCTTTATATTCATCCCACACGCAGGGGCAGCAACTGCCACCACCACAACATTCATCAGATTTTGGTTTTTCAGGTTTTTGCGGTAGTTGGTTTGTCATATTCAGTGTTGTTGTATGTATTTAATACTAATTTGGTGCAAAGGATAAGTTAAAGGATGTTGTAAGTAAATTATTCTTTGTGAACCCGTGCTGCTGTGTGAAAATAAAAGTTATGCGATTATATAAAGTTATTCACCGTGCACCTTGGCGGGTAGTTAAAATTAGTAAAAAACGCCAACAGCTGCGTTTTCGCCGTGCTATGGTGGCGCTTAAAATTGCACTTGCGCAAGAAAAACAAGAAACCAAAGAAATGCTCTCTATTTATAGGCGCTACACTCAAGGTCAAACAAGTAAAGAGGAGTTAAAACGCGCAAATGAGCAATTTGTTGATATTTTAAAAGGGTTAGGGCTTGGTGTGTTTGCTGTATTACCTTTTGCCCCGCTTACAATTCCTTTAGTTGTTAAATTAGGGAGTTTGGTGGGAGTTGATGTACTGCCAAGTTCGTTTAATATAAGCAAATCTATTAAAGAACTTGATGCTAAAATAGATCAAGAAAATCAAAAGCAAGAATCTAAAAGTAGCTTAAAAAAGTAGCTAAATCCCCTTCAAATTAGCGATACCTTTTAGGTGGGCTTATTGATATGCTCTTAAGTACCATTTTTATATTATATGAGCTTTTTAATGAGTGCATTACTACGTCATACATCTTCTGGTATTCCTTTATCTTTTATTTTTAAAAACGAATTATCTGACTGGCACGCACAGCAGCCTGCATTTATACAAAATTGGTTAACTAATACAGGTTTTGAAAAGCAAGGCATTGCTTTAATTCCTGATGCTAAAACAGGCGAGTTAAGCCAGGTATTTTGTTTAATGCAAAGCAGCGACGATTTTTGGGCTGCGGGTAATTTAGCAAACACACTGCCTACTGGTACTTATCAAATTCAAGGCGACAGCGCTTTTGTAGAGCAAGTTGCTTTAGGGTTTGTACTTGGTGGTTACGAATTTAGTGAATATAAAGAAAAACCAACAGCAAAAGCGCAATTAGCCATTAGCGATAAAGCGTTATATGAACGTATTAGCCAACAAGCTGATGCCATTACACTTGCACGTGATTTAGTTAATACTCCAGCGGTAGATATGATGCCGCAACATTTATCACAAGTAATGGAAGATTTAGCTGCAACTTACAATGGTGAATTTTCACAATGGATTGGCGATGAATTACTAGAGCAAAACTACCCGACTATTCATATGGTGGGTCGTGCAAGCGAAAATAAACCGCGTTTACTTGATTTAAAATGGGGCGCGACAGATGCTCCATTAATTACACTAGTCGGTAAGGGCGTTTGTTTTGACTCAGGCGGACTTGATTTAAAACCAAGCTCTGGCATGCGTAACATGAAAAAAGACATGGGCGGTGCCGCGCATGTAATTGCACTAGCGCAGCTTATTATGGCAGCTAACTTACCAATTAGACTACGTGTACTTGTACCAGCGGTTGAAAATGCGGTATCGCGAAATGCATTTCGCCCTGGCGATGTTGTTAAAACACGCAAAGGTATTATGGTCGAAATTGATAATACCGACGCAGAAGGCCGCTTAGTATTATGTGATGCACTAAGCGAAGCACAAAACGATAACCCTGAGCTAATTATTGATTTTGCTACCCTTACAGGCGCATGTCGTGTTGCATTGGGCACAGAGCTTCCGGGCTTTTTCTCAACAGAGCGCGATGTAGCAAATGGTATTATTGATGCAGGAATGGACGTAAGCGATCCGGTTTGGCAATTGCCTTTATTTGATCAGTACAAAAGCTTCTTAAAGAGCGATGTAGCTGATATGGCAAACTGTGCAAGCACACCATTTGGTGGTGCTATTACTGCAGCGCTTTATCTAAAAGAATTTGTTGAACCAACAACACCGTGGGTACACTTTGATGTAATGGCATGGAATTTACGTGCCTTACCTGGTCGCCCAACGGGTGGTGAAGCGTTAGGTATTCGTGCAGTGTTTAACTACTTGCAAAATCGTTTTAATAAGTAAGTTTTTGATTCAATAGTAAGAACTTGAGCTTATGAGTTTTAAACCTCATAAAGCTCAAGTGGCAAGTTATCTGGATCGGCAAAAAAGGTAAACTTTTTGCCGGTTATTTCATCCACTCTAATATCCTCAACGTTTACATCGCACGACTCTAAATACGTTTTTGCAATCTGTACATCCGCTACCTTAAAAGCTAAATGTCTTAAGCCTTGTGCTTCGGGATAGCTGGGTCTTGCGGGCGCTCCATCAAACGAAAATAGCTCTATTTGACTACCATCGGGCATGGCTAAATCTAATTTATATGAATTACGATCAGCTCTAAAGTGCTCATTAATAACATCAAGTTTAAGTACATTGCTATAAAAGTGTTTAGAAAGTGCATAGTCACTACAAATTATAGCTGCGTGATGAATACCTAAAAGTTTCAAGTTTAATTCCTTAAAAAGCAAAAAACGCACTTAAATAAGTGCGTTTTATATGTGGCTTATTATATGCTGTGTTAGCTTTGCTCGGCTTCTTTACATGCTTTAACAGCTGGTGCTACAAGCTCTAAACCAGTTTTATCACATGGCGGTAAAGCGGCATCACTTACACTAATAGGCGTTACACGTTCGCCCCATTTTATGTAACTTGCAGCCCACGTAAGACCTGCACCAAATGCAGCAGACATAATATTTGAATGCGGTTTAATTAACCCTTGCTCAACCGCTTCACATAACGCAATAGCAATCGTAGCAGCAGAGGTATTACCATACTCACCAATGTTAACCATTACTTTTTCGTCAGGTACTTTTAAGCGATGCTGAATAGCCTGAATAATACGTAAGTTAGCTTGGTGTGGAACGAGTACATTAATGTCGTCAAGGCTCAAATCGGCTTGTTTAAGTACATCGTCGCAGGCTTCACTCATACCTTTTACAGCACGTTTAAATATTTCACGACCTTCAAATAATAAATCAGAAGGGCCAATTGGCTCATACTTATTTAAATCGCTACCAAAGTTGGTGATGTGTAAAATATCGCGGTCTTCGCTGTCACAACCGGTTTTGGTACCAAGTAAACCAGCAGGCGTATCGGCAGCTTCAAGTATTACTGCACCTGCGCCATCGCCAAATAAAACAGCGCTGTCGCGACGCGCCCAGTTTACGTACCAGGTCATACGTTCAGCGGCGATCACCACTGCTTTTTTGATCATACCGGCTTGAATTTGTGCTGTAGCAGCTTGCAATGCATATAAAAAGCCCGAACATGCCGCGTTTGTATCCATTGCGGCAGCGCCGGTTGCACCAATATTTTTTTGCACTTGTGAGGCGGTATTTGCTACAACAGTAGAAGGTGTACAAGTGGCTAATATTACTAAATCAATATCTTTAGGGTCAACGCCTGCGCACGCAATAGCATGCTTAGCTGCAACGGTTGCCAGCTCGGCGGTACTTACATGGCTCACTCGGCGAGATTTAATGCCTGTACGCGTGGTTATCCACTCGTCGGTGGTATCAACTATTTCACTAATTTCATCGTTGCTAATGCTTGCTGGTGGAATGCATTTACCCCAACCAGTGATATGTGCGTAAGGCATAGTATATTCTCTTAAGGTGGTCTGACATGTATTACTAATGGGGGAGTTATACCAAAAAACGGCTTTCAAGACTAGTTTATAGCATGCTTTGTGTCGTAAATATTCGCAATTACAGGTTATTTAAGGTAATGCTAGTATAAAAAAGGAGCAAGTATGAAAACAACACTAATAACAACATTCACTGCAATAACACTGGCATTAATAACAACTGGGGCTTTTGCTCAACAGCATAAAATTATTTATGCGGGCAGTTTACTTGCATCCGAAGATCAAAAAGTAAAAACAGAGCAAACGTTAGTCATAACAGATAATACAATAACAGCTATTAAAAACGGCTACCTCACAAAAGCAGAACTTAACCTACCTGATGCCGATATTATCAATCTTAAAAATCAATTTGTAATGCCTGGTCTTATTGATATGCATGTTCACGTTACGTTTGAGCGAGATGCTAAAGCAAACCCTCACCGCTGGGCAACAGAATATGACGCCGATTATGCTTTGCGTTCAATTAAATATTTACAACGTACGCTCGATGCGGGTTTTACATCAGTGCGAGATTTAGGTAGCGATCACAAAGTTATATTTCCGCTAAAACGTGCTATTGACCGAAATGATATTAACGGCCCTCGCATTTTTGCAGCGGGTAATACAATATCGCCTACCGGTGGACACGCAGATATGCACGGTTATCGAAAAGATATTACAGATGCGGTTACAGGCGGGATTGGTATATGTAATGGCGCGGATGATTGTAGCCGTGCGGTACGCGAGGTAATTAAAAGTGGCGCTGATGTAATTAAAATTACTGCCACGGGTGGAGTACTAAGTAATACCGCTGCTGGAGTTAACCAACAACTTACAGATGCAGAGCTGATTGCAATTGTTGATACTGCTCATCACTTGGGTCGTAAAGTTACAGCGCATGCACACGGTACACAAGGTATAAAAGCGGCCTTAAAAGCCGGTGTAGATTCTATTGAGCATGGCTCTTATTTAGATAAAGAGGCAATAAAGTTATTTAAAAAAACGGGAGCTTATTTAGTACCGACGCTTTTAGCGGGTGCAACGGTAAGTGAAGAGGTGTTTACAAATCCAAATATGCCACCGGCAATAGCCGACAAAGTGCGTGAAGTGACTCCAAAGATGCAGGCTTCGTTTAAACTTGCACTGAAAAACAAGGTTAATATAGCTTTTGGAACAGACTCTGGGGTGTCGCGTCATGGGCTCAATGCTAACGAATTTAGTTTAATGGTAAACAATGGTATGAGCGAAGCCCAAGCTATTAAATCAGCAACCATACATGCAGCTAAACTGCTGGGGCAAAGCGCATTCATTGGCGACTTGAGTGTTGGTAAACAAGCAGATATTATCAGTGTGAATGGCTCACCGCTTAAAAATATCGACGTACTTAAAAACGTGCAATTTGTTATGAAAGCCGGGCAAGTTTATAAACAATAGGGAAGGTTATGAGCAGCAAAATAAAAGTGTCGTTATTTAATCATTTAATTGACGCTGAGCGCCAGTTACTTGACCCAGAAGTTCGCCAATCTGAGCGCGCATTAGATGCTTTACTCGATGATGAATTTATCGAAATTGCTGCCAATGGCACTACATTTAATAAATACCAAGTACTTACCCGCTTACCTACCGAGGTTGTGCCACAGTTTTATAATCAGCATTTTAAGGGCCGAATGCTGAGCGATGATGTAGTGCAACTTAGTTATCAAGCAGCTTATAGGCGCTCTGCTCGCAGTGAATTTAATTATTCATTGCGTATGTCGCTTTGGCGCCAAACTAATGGGCAATGGAAGATGGTGTTTCATCAAGGAACGCCTTGTGCTCCGTTTTCAATTTCGATGGATGATGATTAAAAACCATATAACCGTTAAAATAACCTTATTAAACATTTGATTGGGCAATTACCTCTTGTTAATGCGTACCGACCCCACCATTAGTCGACTATTAATGCTGCGAAGTGGCGCAATTGCAGTGCAATTAATTGCGGTGCTTAGCGTTTATTTTTTATTAGAACATCAAATTGCATTACTGCCTTTACTTATTGTTATTGCCGTTGAGGCTGTGTTTCAGCTTATTAGCCTATTTGCTTATCGAAATGTAAGCCGTGCTAAACCTTTGGGTATGTTGATGCAGCTAACTGCCGACGTACTATTTTTAACGGTTTTGCTATCGCTAAGCGGTGGTGCAACTAATGCATTTGTATCACTGTTATTGCTCCCGATAATGATAGCTGCTGTTACGCTGCGAGAAAAAGGATTAGCTTATATTGCGGTATTAGCCATCGCCGCATACAGTTTGCTACTGATTAAGATGCCCGATCACAGTATGCATCAAATGAATATGAGTGGTCACTTTATTGGCATGTGGGTCAATTTTGTTTTAAGTGCCAGCGTAATCGCATTAGTGATTGGCGCAATGAGCAGGGCACTTAAAGAGCGAGAGCGAATTATTGCAAACGTGCGTGAAAAACAATTACGTAATGAACAGCTTGTTACCCTTGATGGGGCCGCTGCACAAATCACCCATCAACTAGCGACCCCAATTGCAAACTTACAGTTCTTGTTTGAAGAGCTATTAGAAGAGCAACCAAACAATCCTATTATTAAGCACATGCAAGCGCCGCTTACTCAGTGCAGTACACAACTTAACGACTTTAGAAAACTCTCAGAGCAATTACGCCTTAAAAACTCACAAGAGCATACCACCGTAAAGCAACTGCAAACACAAATTACAGATACACTTTTACTGCAATACCCTTATCAACAAATTAAATGGATTACGCCACCTATTGCGGCAACGCTATTGAGTGATGCGATGTTATTGCCTGCTATTTTAAATTTATTGCAAAACGCCGCGCTCGCTAATCAAAAACAAGGTCAAGCTCAATTAGAGCTGAGTTGGCAGCAAGATAACTTACATAGTGAATACGTTTACTTGTTAATTCGCGATTTTGGCCCTGGCTTTTCATCATCGCAATTAGCAGAGCTGGGCGGGCAACTTATGCCAAGCGATCAAGGGATGGGGATTGCTGTGCTTTTATCAAATGTTACTTTTGAACGTTTAAATGGCTCACTTACCTTGTTTAACCATACCGATGGCGGCGCTGTTGCCAAAGTTAAACTCGCTATTATAAACACTGAGAATAACGCCTCATGAAGTTACTTATAATTGAAGACGACATTAATTTAGCCTGCACACTAGCAAGGCGCTTAACTAAACAAGGCTTTACCTGCGAGGTGGCGCATAATCAAAGTGATGCGTTACTTACCGCGCGTAAACTATTGCCCGACTTTGTTTTATTAGACATGAAACTAGGTGACGATAACGGACTTACACTAATAAAGCCGCTGCGTAGTTTGCTCCCCCAAACTCATATTGTTTTACTAACCGGGTTTGCAAGTATAGCAACCGCAGTAGAGGCAATGCGTTTAGGCGCAAACGACTACCTTACCAAGCCGGTTGATATGGCAACATTATTAAAAGCGCTTAACACCGAGCCTGTGGCATCGGCATCGAGTGTTATTGATGATGCGGTTATGTCGCCAGAGCGTTTAGAGTGGGAGCATATTCAACAAGTATTACACAGTAATAATGGCAATGTGTCGGTTACCGCAAGGCAACTTAATATGCATAGACGTACTTTGCAGCGCAAGTTACAAAAAAAGCCGGTGCAGCAGTAGTTTAGTACTTAATTTGAGGAAAGTGTTATGAGCGATGATGTAGCTATATTAATGCAAAATCAAAAAATTATATTATTTGATGCGCAATGTAAGCTTTGCAGCGCGTGGTGTAACTTTATTATTGCTCACGACACTAATACCATTTTTAAATTATGCAGCGTGCAATCTCCAAAAGGAGGACTGTTGTTAACACACTTTGGTTTTTCAACAATTGAATATGCCTCAATGGTTTACCTAGAAAACAGTAAAGCGTATACACAAAGTCATGCTTTTTTTAATGTTGTTAAGCAGCTAGGTTACCCATACAAGCTAGCAAACGTATTTAGTATTTTGCCAAATAGGTTTAATGATTGGTTATACGATAGGGTTGCTTTAAACCGCTATACCTTATTTGGTAAATATCAGTATTGCAGATTTCCCAACCCAGATGATGCCAAACATTATTTATAAATTAGTGGTTAATACACTGCAGCATAAGTAGATGATAGGCTTATGAGGTTGTGTTAAAATCGCCGCGTTTAATTTTAGCTAACGGTATAAAAGGCTTTTTTCATGGCAAACACAGCACATGCACTTCACATTTTGGTAAAGCACAAAGAAATTGCAGAAGATATTATTAAGCAATTAGGTAAAGGTGCAAAGTTTCAGACCTTAGCTAAAAAGTATTCGTCATGCCCATCGGGTAAAAAAGGCGGTGACTTAGGTGAATTTAGACGCGGACAAATGGTCCCACAGTTTGACAAAATTGCATTTAAAGGCGCAATTTTAGAGCCCCACCTAGTTAAAACAAAATTTGGCTGGCATGTAATTAAAGTGCTTTATCGTACTTAATTTACTTAAGCAGTTTGGCAATTGACGCGTCTTAGCAAGCGTCCATTTCATCACCTATCCTAAATTTACACTTTGACGAACTAAGAATTAGGATGGGTGTCATCTTAATTTATTCCAATATGGGCAGAATATGAAAAAATGGGAGGGGTAAGTCATGTTGATTTTTAGACTTTACATATTATTCAGTTTTTTTCTATTAGTGTCGTGTGGAGCGGATGAAAATTACGAACCTATAAGAGAGAGTTTAATTTTAGAAAGTGAAAATATAGCTTCTAAAATAGTTTCTAATAATCATAAAGAATTAATTGCAATATTGAAATATTTAAAAGAAAACCCAAATGAATATATAGCAGGAAGTAACTTTCCTTTAGTCAGTAGTGATTTAAAAAAATCGATGTGGAGCTATATGAGATCACTAAGATAGCAAGCGAAATTGGGGTTTTATCTGGAAAAAGAAACTCATATGGGATTTATGGTTTAGAGGTTATTAGAAAAGATACTAAAGACTTTAAGTTTACCTATGCTATAGCAAGCAAGAGTAAGGATAATATAGATAAAAATACCTTCACAAACACTTGTAACCCTATTTCTAAAGAGGGCCTATGCTTACATAAGAAAAGTGATAACTTTTATTTTATTTACAGCTTCAAGAAAAAGTAAATAAATAGAGTCAGGTCTTTTTGTTTTTAGGTGCTGAGGTTTATTTTTAATAAGGATATTAAATAAAATGTTATTTAGAGTATTTATTAGTTTTTTATTTTCTGCCAATGCAATTGCTGCTATTTTCAAATGCTAAATAACACTGACACCTCCCCTTATTTCTTAGGGGAAAATGGAAAGGAAAAAGATGAACTCTAAGTTTAAAAAGTAAATTTAGTAGCACAGTTTTGTTAGTCCAAATAACGTGACAGTCTATTTTAATTATTGAAGCAGCTATTAAACAACCAAGGATCTATACATGGTAATTAAATGATTGAAAAAATTATTGGTTTTGTCCTTTTATTTTTATTCTTAGTATCATTTTTAAGTGTGCTCGGCAATTTATTAGCTGCTTTAATGAATCC
>NZ_PJBK01000016.1:0-89049 GCF_002836155.1 Pseudoalteromonas sp. GutCa3
TTGTAACCTAGTGGGCTAAGTAAAAACCGAGCAACAAAGAGTTAATCGTCCCTAGAAAGAACCCAAAGGGCAGCGCATGTTTGGTATTTATGCTGCGTTATCGCCTATTTATGGGGAATAACCACACTACATAGGCTCTGCCTTGCCTAAAAACCAAACATACTGCTGCAAATTCACCCACCAAAGATCAACACGCCCTACCACTTGTAGCCCTTGCTTCTTCTTCAGCGGCGTTTGCTGCGGTAGATTTTGATTCTTTTGATACTGATGGCGACGGCGTAATTAGTAAAACAGAAGCCCAAGTAAACTCGCAACTAGTACAGCTTTTTGATCAATTAGATGCAGATGGAAATGGCGAATTATCTAAAGAAGAGTTTTCGAAGGTTCAGTAACAGGCTCTATATTTAAGTTAGTCGTAAAGCCTTACCAGTCATACTCACAAAGCAGCTAAGTAATTAATACTTAGCTGCTTTTTTGTGCATTTAATTTAATATATTACTTTTTAGTCACCAAAGTAGTGCAAAACACGAGTTTGAATATCATTAAGTTGCTGATTGTTAGGTTATTTTATTATTGGTTTTAAACTTGCAAATCTATTTATAACTTAGGTTAATGAGTATTTAAAATGGCGCGAATGAGTTATATCAGTAGTGTTGAGCGCTACCATGAATATGAGCATGTGATACACAGTTTACTTGAATCTATTTTGATGAGTATTGAGGATGGGTTAACTAAGGAGCGTGATACCCGCTACCTGATTAAGCAGTACCCATTTTTAGAATTACAATATTGTTTAAATGCAGAAGGTTTGCAGCAGGGTAATAATGTCTGCTTTAAACGGGCATATAGCAAAAAACTAGGTGAAAGTGGTAATCAACAAGATTTAAGCGAGCGCCCCTATTTTTTGAACGCTAAAACAAGTGATAGGGTGTGCTTTACTGATCCCTACATTTCTATAGCGACTAACCATTTATGTATATCGGCGATTAAAGAACTAAAAAAACCAATTAATAATCAACATTACTTGGTCGTTGATGTGAGCTTAACGCAGCTTATTGAGTTTGTAATGGGTGATACTGCGCGCGCTAATATGTCGCCTTACTTCAAAGCGGGTTACGGTATTATTGTTGCGTGCTTATTTTGCTTAGTATTATTTTTACTGAATATCGTTTTTAATGATATATACGCGCTATTAACCCATGTAGATATCTCATCAGACCCACTTGAACCCTTTAGTATCATTATTTACATCACCCTAGCATTAGCAGTATTCGATTTAGGTAAAACAATACTCGAAGAAGAAATCCTTATGCATAAGGATATTTTTAGGCACTCATCTACGCGTCGCACTATTACACGGTTTATATCTACCGTGTTGATTGCTATATCAATTGAGGCGCTGTTAACTATGTTTAAAGCGGCGCTGGGGCAATCGGAGTATTTAATGCCTGCAATAGCGATGATGCTTGCAGTGGTAGGGCTTTTAATTGCCTTGGCTATTTATGTTTATTTAGGGGCAAAGGCCGAAACGTTATTAATGCGGGCTCGTTTAAAACAAAAATCCTCCAAGTAGGAGGATTTTTATATTACATAACTATTAATAGTTATTTATTGCTTATCTTGCGTGCGTTTGGCTTTAAAGTCAGACTCGCTCGTCCACTTTGGCCAATCGCCATTGTTTGCAAGCTGTGTGGCTATATCAACAATAAGATCTATATCTTGCTTAACACCACCTAACGACCAATCAGCTGAGTAGTCGTCTGCTTCTTTATGGTACTTATGCGCAATGTACTCAGGATCGGTATCGCCCAGGCTCATAAATAATAAACTAGGCACGCCTTGCTTAGAAAGCGAGAAATGATCTGATCTAAAAAACAAGCCATTTTGCGGGCGAGGGTCCATTTTAACAACACGGCCTTGTGATTTTGCAGCCTTTGCTAAATAGTTTTCCATTGTCGATAAATCTTTACCGTATTGTAAAATGTAGTCAGTGCCATCAAGCACGTTCATGCCATCAATATTTAAAAGACCGACCATTTGTTTTGTAGGTACAACCGCACCCGATGCAAATTCTTCAGAACCAATTAACCCCGTTTCTTCTGCTGTAAAGTTAGCAAAAATAATTGAGCGTTTAAATGGTTTTTGCTTGTTCATTTTGCTCATGATGCGTGCTATTTCAAGCGTGGCTGCAGTGCCTGAAGCGTTATCTACTGCGCCGTTATAAATCTTAGGGCCAGTATCAGTTTGTTTAGTACCAAAGTGGTCCCAATGCGCGCTAATAACAACGTATTCGTTTGGTGATTCGCTACCTGTAATTTGTGCAACTACGTTATGTGATTTTGCATGAGATACTTCGTTTTTAAAGGCAAGGTTTGCTTTTAAGTTAAGTGGCGTCGCTTTAAAGTCATCATTTAATGCTGCTTGTTTTAAATCTTGATAGTTTAGCTCTGCGGCGTTAAACATTCTCTCAGTCGCATCAAGTGTTAGCCAGCCCATAACCGGTAATTTAGACGCGTTTAAATTGTTATCCATTAACGTGTATTTGGTGCCGGTGTTTGAACTTTCAACTACGCCCCAAGGGTATGCTGCAGGTGCGGTTTCATGAACAATAAATACAGCCTTTGCACCTTGGCGAGCGGCTTCTTCATATTTATAAGTCCAGCGACCGTAGTAGGTCATTGCATTACCAGTAAAAAGGGCATTGTTTTGAGTAGCAAAGCCTGGATCGTTAACTAGCACAACCACTGTTTTACCAGTTACATCAATATTTTTATAGTCATTCCAGCTATATTCTGGCGCATTAATACCGTAGCCCGCAAATACAATGTCAGAGCTTCTTACATCAATTAATGGCTGAAGTTGCTCGGTACGTGCGGTAAAGTCTTTGCCTGATTCAAAGCTCAAATCACCTACCTTTAACTGCATGTCCTGATTAGCTGTCACCATTGCCATTTTTACAGGCTGTAAGTATTTACCTTTATAAGCACCGGTTAAACCCAGCGCTTTATATTGCTCGCTTAAGTAGCCTACTGTTTTCACTTCGCCATGAGTAAGCGGGCCTCGGCCTTGAAAGTCATCAGAGGCTAGCGTTTTAATATGCTGTTTAATATTGCTAAGGCTTACACCGGCTGTATTTTCTAATGGGGTTTGTTCGCTTGCAGGCTCTGAGCAGCCAAAGAGTGCAACTAGCAGGCTTAGGCTAGCGCTTTTTAAAAGAGTAGATGCCATAGTCTTCATATTGTTATTTAAATAGGCTTTCAATATAAAGGAAGCACCGCAGCGATGTCGAATTTTTATAGAGAACTTTTCATTCAATTGCAGATTGATTTTATAAGGTGTATAAATAACGAACAACCTAAAGGAGCACATAATGAACCAATGTAAAAAAAGTGGGTATTTATTTATAGCTAGTGGCATTGCATTTTTTGCTGCTGCAATATTAGCTGAGCAGGAGACATTTTTTGTGCTGTCTGCTTCTTTTATAATATTGGGCACTATAAGTATAAAAAAAGCGGCTTAATAACCGCTTAGTTTTTTTAGCTAAATATAAAGCTTAAATACAATACTTGGCACTAAAAGCAAAAAACCAGCATTAGCTGGTTTTTTAGTATAAGTTGCAGTTAGCTTTATGCGTCTGCAAGCTTTACGCGGATCTTACTTTTATCAACAGTAGATTGGTTAAGTGCTTTAATGGCGCTTTTACTTTCTATGTCGTTTGGCATTTCTAAAAAGGCAAAGCCTTTAGATTGGCCAGTTTCTTTATCAAGTACCAAGTTGCAGGTAGTCACTTTACCGTGCTCTGCAAATAAAGTACGAAGCTCATGCTCAGTGGTAGCACGAGACAAGTTACGAACTAATAGTTTCATAATGAACCTAAATAATTATGTCAGTACTAATTATCTCAAGTAACTCAGCTTTAACCTAATTTTATTTTAAAACATATATAAATAAACGTTCTATAGGAATAATTGTTTGTATCACACTGAAAAAACATAGCTTTTATAATTTTAAATGGATTGCCATTAAATTGGTCATGTTAATTGGTAATTGAGTTGTGGTTATTTGCATAGTTAATTGGTAAGTTTATGTTTTATTAACTTACTATTAACTATAAAGCTAACAATGCCTAAATATAATCTTAAACTGCGTAATGTAATTACAACCGCACTTCTATCTTGTTTAGTTGTTGGTTGTGGCAGCTCTGGCTCTGATTCTACGGTGCAAAATAATGAAGCGATTACTTTAAAAACTCCAGCAATAATTGGTGGTAATAGCCGAGGCGAAGTTATTAGTGATAGTAATGATGCAATAACAGGCTCATTAACCATTACTGATCAACAATCCGGTGAGGCTGCTTTTATAGCACAAGAAAATAGCGCTACAAGCTATGGTTTTTTTAGCTTAAATGCTGGTGGAAATTGGTCATATACACTTGATGATTTAAACGCTTCAATAACATCTTTAAGTGAAGACGAAACACTGCAAGACACAATAACAGTAAACTCTTTAGATGGTACTGGCGCACAAATTATCATAACAATTGTTGGTGCACCAATAACTCAAGCTGATGGCTTTGAGAGCATCTCGCACGTGTTATTGCAATCAGATGGCGTAGATTCGGGACTTGACGCATACACACTTATTGAAAATGCATTCGGCGAAGGGTCAATTGAATCTCCAGACTTATACGCTAGCAATCATGAAAGTGTTGTCCATATTATCGAAGATACCGATACGATAATTGGTAACCATTTTGTATTTTTAGCCCACCGAGATGATGACCAAGATAAAGACAAAGGTGCAAGTGACAGGCAACGCAACGAAATAAAAACCTACGATAAATCACCGCAAGAAACACTGGCGTTTGAGGGTGAGACATTTCAATACAGCTGGAAATTTAAAGTAAGTAGCGAGCTTGAGCTTACGAGTAAGTTTAGCCATTTTTTTCAAATAAAAGCCCGTAACGAGAGTAACGACAACACCAATGGTAATGACGATCAGCCTATTATCACTCTCTCAGGAGCGCAAAAAAATAGTACAGGCAATCAACTGCAAGTGCGGTATAGCGCAGGCTTTGACGAAAACGGTAACAGCACGGGTCTTGATAAAAACTTAATTGAAACCGACTGGTCTTTAATTACAGATGAATGGGTCGAGGTATTTGTACAAGCTACATTTAGTGAAAGTGGTAAGCTTGATATGACATTAACGCGCTTAAGCGACAACGCAGAGATATTTAATATAAGCGAGCAAAACATAGATATGTGGCGTGGCTTTAATGATGATGATTTTGCTCGTCCTAAGTGGGGAATATACCGCTCAATTGTTGAAACCGACAGCCTTCGAGTTGATGAAGAACGTGTTAGGTTTGCTGATTTTTCTATCACAAGAGGTAAGTTAGCGCAGTAAGCTATTTTATCAATTAGCATGAAAAAGCCGTTAATAATTATGCATTATTAACGGCTTTTTTTATTCTTTGATAAAAGTGGTTATTTTACTTCTTTGCCCGCTGCTTGTTGATCAGCATGGTAGCTTGAGCGTACAAACGGACCTGAAGCCGCGTGAGTAAAGCCAATTTCGTCTGCATACGCTTTTAAGCCGTCAAACTCTACTGGTGGCACGTAGCGTTTAACCGGTAAGTGATGCTTAGAAGGTTGTAGATATTGGCCTACAGTTAGCATGTCAACGTTGTGTGCACGTAAATCGCGAAGTACTTCTTCAATTTCGCTAATTTCTTCACCTAAACCTACCATTAAGCCTGATTTAGTTTTAACTTCTGGGTGAGCTTCTTTAAAGCGACGAAGTAATTCTAATGACCATTTGTAGTCAGCACCTGGGCGAGCTAGTTTGTATAAACGTGGCGCAGTTTCAAGATTGTGGTTAAACACATCTGGTGGCGTCTCGATTAATATTTCTAATGCGCGGTCCATACGACCACGAAAATCAGGTACTAAAATTTCGATAGTGATAGTTGGATTATGTTTACGAATCTCGCGAATACAATCGGCAAAATGCTGAGCACCGCCATCTCGTAAATCATCACGGTCAACTGAAGTGATTACAACGTAGCTTAGCTTCATATCTTTTATAGTAAGTGCTAGCTTTTCAGGTTCAGTGGCATCAGGTTTTAATGGGCGACCATGGGCAACATCACAAAATGGGCAACGACGAGTACAAATAGCACCTAAAATCATAAAGGTAGCTGTACCGTGGTTAAAGCATTCAGATAGGTTAGGGCACGAAGCCTCTTCACATACCGAGTGTAAGCCATGCTTACGTAGCGCTTTTTTAATGCCGTCAATGCGATCGGTTGATTTAGGTAAGCGAATTTTTAACCATTCTGGCTTACGCAACATTTCAGTTTTTTCTGTAGGTAAAACTTTTACTGGGATCAACGCCATTTTTTCTGCGTCGCGTAGTTTTACACCTGGTTCCATTTTGACTGGTTTATTCATTCGTTTTCAAACCCTTCAGTATGCTTAACCTGTGTTGCATTAAGCTTCTTGATCATGTGTTTCACCAATCCTTCACCTGCACTTTCTAGGTTTTGAGGACCATCTAATTCTTTAGTTTGCACCATATTCATGCCCGCATAACCACATGGGTTAATGCGTAAAAATGGACTTAGGTCCATGTTAACATTTAATGCTAAGCCATGAAACGAGCAACCACGACGAACTCGTAATCCAAGGGATGCAATTTTGCTGTCGTTAACGTAAACACCGGGTGCATCAGCTTTAGCATAAGCTTCAATACCATACTCGGCGAGTGATTCAATAATGCACTCTTCAAGCCATGTAACCAATTCACGTACACCAATCTTTAAACGACGTAGATTAAATAATACATACATCATTTGCTGGCCAGGGCCGTGATAAGTTACTTGTCCACCACGGTCAACTTTAATCACCTCAATGTCGCCAGGAGCTAGTAAGTGTTCGTCCTTACCAGCCTGACCTTGGGTGAATACACTCTCGTGCTCTACAAGCCAAATTTCATCTGGCGTATTTTCATCACGGGTGTCGGTAAAGTCCTGCATTTTTTGCCAAATTGGCATATAACGCTGACGACCCAGTTGGCGTACGATCAAAGTGTTTTCGTTCACAACAAATCTCAACTATGGCTTAAAGCATGTGGCGTACGTCATCAATATTGCTGATCACGTTGTAAATTTCTTCAATGTGTTTGCCACTGGTAACCGTTGCTACAAGGCTTACTGACTCGTAATTACCTTTGCTGCTTGGTTTTACTTTAGGGGCGTAATCGCCAGGTGCTATTGGTTGTAACTTAGCTAAAATTTGATCAGTTAAGTTTACATTAGCTAAACCCATTATTCTGAATGTAAATGGGCAAGGGTACTCTAGGTACTCATCAAATTTAGTATCTTTAACAGGTTGAACCACGACGGTGACTCCTCATACAAAAGTGTGGACTCTATGCAAGCTCGAAGCTTAATACAGATAGGCAATTAGCAGTCTTGCTTATATGGGGCGCATTCTAACATTTTTCAAGTAAAAAAAAACGCCTCACAGTGGAGACGTTTAAATTAGTTACCCTAGTTAATAGGGGAGCTATAAATTACTGCATGATCTGTAAACGTAAGTAATCATAAATTTTGCTAAAGAAGCTGCCTTCTTCCACTTCTTCAAGTGTTACCAGTGGGTATTGAGCAATATCTTCGCCCTCTAGTTGTAAGAATAACGTACCTACTTTAGTACCTTTAGCAAGTGGTGCTTCAAGTGTGTTATCTAGCTCAAAGTTAGCTTTAAGGTTTTTATGCTGACCACGTGGGATAGTAATCGGTGTATCTTCTAAAATACCTAAAGATACATTTTCTTTGTTACCCATCCAAATACGTTGTTCTGCAAAGCTATCGCCTGCTTTGTACGGAGTAATTGTTTCATAAAAACGAAAACCATAGTTAAGTAGTTTTTTACTTTCTACTTTACGAGCTCGTTCGCTGGTAGTACCCATAACAACAGCAATTAAACGCATATCGTTTTTAGTTGCTGAGGTAACTAGGCTGTAGCCAGCTTCTGATGTATGACCAGTTTTAATACCGTCAACATCTAAGCTTTCGTCCCACAATAATGAGTTACGGTTATATTGCTTAATGCCGTTATAAGTAAACGATTTTTGCTTATAAAGTGCATATTCATCTGGCACATCACGAATAAGTGCAGCACCAAGTGTCGCCATATCGCGAGGCGTTGTGAAGTGCTCGTCAGTATCAAGGCCGTGGCTGTTGATAAAGTGGCTGTTGCTCATACCTAATTTAGCAGCATGGGCATTCATTAAATCAGCAAATGCGCTTTCGCTTCCAGCAATATGCTCAGCCATTGCAACACATGCATCATTACCTGATTGGATAATAATACCGTGGTTAAGCTGATCAACACTAATTTGCTTACCTACTTCAATAAACATCTTTGAAGATTCTGGGAAGTTTTTAGCCCATGCTTTTTCGCTTACCGTTACCATATCGGTAGTGGCAATATTACCTGCTTTAATTTCAGTACCAATTACATAACTGGTCATCATTTTAGTTAAACTTGCAGGTGCTAGCTGTGTATCGGCTTCACCTTCAGCAATAACTTTACCTGTTGTAAAGTCGACCAAAAAATAACCTTTTGCATTAACTTGAGGTGGTGCCGGAATAATTTGGGCGCTGGCTGAAAATACGGCGGCTGTACAAACTAGGCCGCATACACCTTTGAGGATTTTATGTTTAATAGATTTCATCATACTCATTAATGGTTAAAGTTAAAGATTCGCGTTACGCCATTTTATACCCAAACCAGCCCAAGATGCGAGCATCCTGGGGTAGTTTGGGTATTAGTCTTACTGAGTGTAAAGCAAGAACGCGTTTTGAAATTGATTTTGTTTTAATTTTTTTAATACTTCGTCTGCATGAGGGGTGTCTTTTATTGGCCCTAAATGCAGTCTGTAAATGTCGTCTTTTTGAACGATATTTGTTGGTAATTTGTATTGCTCTCGCAATGTGCTGGCAAGCGCTTCAATATTAGCAAGTGTACTACCTGCAGCTACCTGAATATAGGTTTGACGCGCAGTTGCGCCCGCAAGCGTAACGGCTTCTAGCTTAACCTTTGCTGTACCATGGGTGTAATAGCCAAGCTTGTAAGCGGCTGCGTACGAAAGGTCAATTATTCTATCGTCATGAAACGGGCCCCGATCGTTCACGCGAACGATTACCGATTTACCATTTGCTGTATTGGTTACTTTAACAAAGCTAGGTAGTGGCAGCGTTTTATGCGCTGCGGTCATGGCAAACATATCATACGTTTCACCATTTGAAGTGTGATAACCATGAAATTTACGACCATACCAAGAGGCAATGCCTTCTTCACTAAAGCCTGTTTCATCAAGCATGGGTGAATAACTTTTACCAAGCACTGTATATGGGCGACTAGCGCTGGCGCTTTTAGTTACTTCGGTAACTATAGCGTCTTGCATCTCAAGTGTAGTCGGGGCTCTAAGTGGTGCTGCATCATGGCGCATGCTATAGCGGCTACTAGAGCCGCTACTACATGCATTTAAAAGCAAAATTAATAACGTGGTAAATATAAGCTGATTAGTGTGTCGCATTATTTTAAAAGCATCCTTTTATCTGTTGCGATTGACATAATAATGCCAAATCCTGCCATTAACGTCACCATCGATGTACCACCATAACTAATCAGTGGTAAAGGTACGCCTACAACAGGTAATAAACCCGATACCATGCCTATGTTTACAAATACGTACACAAAAAAGGTGAGGGTGAGTGCGCCTGCGAGCAATTTACCAAATGCATCTTGTGCATTAACAGCAATGTATAAACCACGGCCAATAATAAATAAATAGAGACTAAGTAAAACACATACGCCAAATAAACCAAATTCTTCGCTTAAAACCGAAAATATAAAGTCGGTGTGGCGCTCTGGCAAAAATTCTAGTTGCGATTGCGTACCAAGCAGCCAGCCTTTACCTTCTATACCGCCTGAGCCAATAGCAATTTTAGATTGAATAATATGATAACCCGAACCGAGCGGATCGCTCTCAGGGTCTAAAAAGGTGAGTACACGCTGCTTTTGATAATCGTGCATACCGTAGTGCCAAAATGGCCATGCGGCAAGCGCTACAATAGAGCTTAAAAAGCCGATTAAACGCCAACTTAATCCAGACAAAAACAAAACAAATATACCTGAACTTGCAATAAGTATAGCGGTACCTAAATCGGGTTGTTCTTTAATTAATAATGTAGGGAGCATTACAATCATAAAGCCAATAATTAAGTGCATTGGCCGAGGAGGTAAGTGGTTACGCCCTATATACCAAGCTACCATCATCGGGACTGCCAACTTCATTAATTCTGCAGGTTGAAACCGTGTAACACCTAAATCAAGCCAGCGCTGCGCGCCTTTTGAGCTTACGCCAAATAAAAGTACACCCACTAGCATTAATAAACCAACGCAATAAAGTGGGATCACTAAACGCTTTAATGTGGCAGGCGAAAATTGGGCCAAAACAACCATAGCAACAACCGCACCGCCCATACGAGTCATGTGCCTAATCATCATTGAAGAGTCTTGGCCGCTTGCGCTGTAAACAACCATTATGCTACCAGCCATCATTATGAGTAATGCAATAAGCAGTGGTAGGTCTAGATGCATACGCATCCAAATAGAGCGTTTATCGTGCAAAGCGGTCATGGTGTATCGTTCCTTGCAAGATTAACTGGATTGGCTGCAAAGTAGTAATCCATAAGTTGGCGAGCAATTTGAATACCACCGTGGTTGTTTTCTAATACAACAGAAACCACAATTTTAGGATCGTTGTAAGGTGCAAACCCTACGTAAATTGTGTTGTCACGCTGGCGCTCTTTAAGCGATTCTGCATCGTAGCGTTCACCTTGGGCAATACTAACTACCTGTGCAGTACCCGTTTTACCAGCCGAGTCGTAGTTAGTGCCTTTAAATGCTTTGTGCGCTGTGCCTGATATTTTTTGAACTGTATTATGCATTGCATCTAACGATACCTGCCAATGGCGTGGATCTTTTAAAATAACAGGAGGTTTTTCTTCGTTGTTAATTTGCGTTATGTCGCTATCTTTTTTTATTACTTGCACCAAATGAGGTGGATGATTAATACCACGATTAACTAATATGTTAGTCGCATTTGCAATTTGAATTGGTGTAGCAGTCCAGTAACCTTGACCAATACCTACCGAAATAGTATCACCACGCCACCAAGACTCTTTAAAGCGTCCTTCTTTCCATTCTTTTGAAGGTAGAATAGCAGTAGTTTCTTCATGAATATCAATACCTGACAAATCGCCGTAGCCAAAACGGGCCATAAAATCACTGATTTTAGTAATGCCTAATCGATAAGCCGCATCGTAAAAATAGGTATCGCACGACTCTTCAATCGCCTTGTATACATCCACATGACCATGGCCCCAACGTTTCCAATCTCGCCATTTGTGTTCAACATTTGGAATTTGAAAAAAACCAGGATCCCACATTGATGTTGATTCATTTACTATATTTTCTTCAAGCGCTAATACAGCCATTAAGGGCTTTACCGTAGAGGCAGGCGCATAACGACCTTGCGTAGTACGGTTTATTAGCGGACGGTCTTGGTTAAGTAACGCTTTATAATTTTTGCTGCTAATGCCGTGTACAAATAAATTTGGGTCGTAACTTGGGTTTGAATAAAGTGCCAGCACGCCACCATCTTTTGCATCCATAACTACAACAGCGCCACGCATATCTTTAAGCCCATGCTGTGCAATTTGTTGCAAGCCAATATCTAAGGTAAGTACTAAATCGCTACCAGGTTGTGGCTGGGTCATGCTTAGAGTGCGAATTACACGGCCACGGTTATTAACTTCTACCCGTTGTGAGCCCACTTTACCGTGCAATGTTTCTTCATAGTATTTTTCTAATCCGAGCTTGCCAATATCATATGTAGCACGGTAATTGGTTGCACGATCTTCTTGTTCTAATTGGTTTAGCTCTTTTCTATTAAGCTTGGCAACATATCCAAGCGCATGCGTTAGCGTGTCACCAAATGGGTAGTAGCGAGCCAGACGTGCCTCAATACTAAAACCAGGGAATTTATGTTGATTAACCGAAAATTTCGCCACTTCTGTTTCGTCTAAGCGGGCTTTTAATACTTGTGATTTAAAACGACGGGTGTGTTTTATATCTTTTAAAAAGTCTTGTTTATCTTGCTCTGTAATCGCAATTATTTTACTTATTTGATCAAGCGATTCGTCAAGGTCATCTACCTCTTCGGGGATGACTTCAAGGTTGTAAACAGGTTTGTTTTCAGCAAGTAGCACACCGTTACGGTCGTAAATTAAACCACGGTTGGGTGCAATAGGAATAACTTTAATGCGGTTATCGTTGGAGCGGGTTTGGTAGTCTTGGTGATCTTCTACCTGAATAGTATAAAGATTAGAAAGTAATACAGCGACTAATCCTAATACAAAAACAAAACCCACGAATGCTCGCCTAGCAAATAAGTTTGCTTCTGCGGAGTGGTCACGAATAGTGGGTCTATGTTTTAGCATGGCAAGGGGTTACTCGCGATGATAAGGATGGTTGTTATTTAAGCTCCAGCCTCGGTAAAGGCTCTCTGCAACAATTATACGCACCAAAGGGTGCGGCAATGTTAAATTAGATAACGACCATTTTTGCTCAGAAGCTGCAATGCACTCTGGAGCAAGTCCTTCAGGTCCGCCAATAAGTAAACTTACATCGCGGCCATCGAGTTGCCATTTTTCCATATTTTTAGCAAGTTGGTGAGTATCCAGCGCTTTCCCTGTTACCTCTAACGTTACAATACGATTGCCTTTTGGAATAGCCGCTAATGTTTTTTCACCTTCAATGTGTAAAATACGTTTTATATCTGCATTTTTACCACGTTTTCCGGCTTGAATTTCAATTAACTCTAGGGCCATATCTTTAGGGAAACGTCGCTGATATTCTGCAAATCCCGTTTCTACCCATGCTGGCATTTTAGTACCAACAGCAATCATTTGTATTTTCACGTATTACTTCCAAGCATTGTCTAAAATGAGTGAGCGTTTAGCCCCACAGTTTTTCTAGATCGTAATAGCTACGTGCTTCGTTTTGCATCACGTGTACAACCACATCACCTAAATCAACCAGTGCCCATTCGCCGTCGCCTTCACCTTCATAACCTAATGGCTCTGAATCTGCATGACGCGCTTCTTTTGCTAAGTGATCGGCAATTGACTGTACGTGGCGTTTAGAAGTACCAGAACAAATTACCATGTAATCTGTGATATCTGATGTTCCAGTAACGTCAATATGAACGATGTCACGCGCTTTCATATCGTCAATTTTGTCCATAGCAAAGGCGAGTAGTTGTTTTGAATCCAAGGTTTTGTCTCAATTTAAAAATTTAATGGCGCGCATTTTAACACGCTAGGAGTTTTTAAGCATCAATTTGATAGAGCTGATGCACTTCTATGTAATGACTCACTGCATCGGGCAATAGTTCATTCTTTTTATTACTTTTTTTCAGTTGTTCGCGAATGGTGCTTGAGGCCGCATCGAGCATTTCGCCCGGTAAAAAATAAAGTTTACCTGCAAGTGAGTGTTTAAGTGCCGCTACTTCGTCGGCATTTGCGCGTTGCATATAGCTTTTGAGCTCACCTGTTATAGTGCAATGTTGAGCAGGGCGCTGGTACACCACAATATGGCAAAGCTGCGTTATTGCCTTCCACTCAAACCACTTATCTAGGTTGTTAAATGAGTCCATACCAATTAAAAATAAAATAGGTGTAGTGGGGTGTTCTTTACGAAGTTCTTGTAAGCTCAGCAACGAATACGATGGACCGGTTCGATTAAGTTCTCTTAAATCGAGTTCAAAATGAGGATAAGGAGCAATAGCTGCGTTGAGCATATTAATTCGGTGCTCTGCACTAATACCCGGAGCTGCTTTATGTGCAGGTAATGCACAGGGCATAAAATAAAGCGTATCTAAATTAAACGCATTTACGCATTGCTGCGCCATATTTAGATGGCCTAAATGGACTGGGTCGAAAGTGCCACCAAAAATTGCGATCATTTAACACCCATTAGCTATTTATTAATTAACCGCGTGGCACGGCATAGGAATGTTGAGCGGCTGGCAAAATTTAATACAAATATGAGCAAGCGCTTGGTAAGGTGCAATTAAATTACCTTGCTTGTAACTGGCATCAAACAACGCAACATCACTGTTTATTTGTTCTAGTGTGTGCATGTTTAAACGGTTAATAGCATTTTGAACTGGACCTTGTTGGTTTTTCCAAATTGCTTTTTGTTTAAATAAATTAGCGATAGGTTCGCCATTTAATAAACCAACTTGCACACTTATAAGTGTATTAAGCTCTTTGGTTATAGCCCACAAAATACTCACCACTTCGGTGTTATCGCTGGCAAGTTTGTTTAATACTTTTATAGCTTGTTTGGCGTGACCATTTAATAGCGCATCGCTTAAATCAAAAATATCAAACTTGGCTTGGTTTAACAGACCTTGCATTACTAATTGCTGAGTAATTAATGCATTGCCGTGCAGTAGCGAGAGCTTCTCAAGTTCCTGAAAACAGGCTAACAAGTTGCCTTCGGTGGCATTTATTAAGCTTACTTTGGCGTCGCTTTGCATATTAAGTGATAAACGTTGGCATTGCTCATCAAGCCATCGTTTTACATGAGAGCCCGTAAGCGGGTAGCAAGGTACAAATACACCTTGCTTATCAAGAGCTTTAAACCATGCTCCACGTTGTACTTCTTGGCTGGCTTTAGCGCCTTTAACAATTAAAATAGTATCGGGATTAACCAGTTCAACTACTTTTTTAAAGGTGTTGCTGCCAATAACGCCTGGCTTTTGTTGGTTTAAATCAAGCTCAATAATAGTGCGGGCGCTAAACAGCGACATACTTTGGTACTGGGCTATAATTTCTTGCCAATCGAATCCTTGCATTAAAGTAAACTTAATTACTTCATCAAAACCTTGTTGCTTAGCACTGTCGCGAATTTGTTGTACGCACTGCGCTTCTTGAAAAGGCTCTTCTCCAAATACTAAATAAAAGGGCTTTAGCCCTTTATTTAATTCACTCGGTAGTTGATTAGCATAGCAGCGCATTATAGTTGCGACAGCTCTCTAACAATACGACGACTGGCTTGCTCACGAATTTCGCTAATAAGTAGCTCAAGCTCTTTTGCTTTTGCTAATGCATGATCCGGATCGTCTTGGTAATTACGGTAAAGCTCAAAACGTTTTTCTATCGCTTTTTCACCTGGGCGTTTAACTACATACGATACGCCATAAGCGAGCTCATATTCAGCAACTTGGCCGTTTTGGAACAGCGAGAGTGTTTGGCGTTCAATGCTTTCTTTGCGTAAATACAATTGGGCTTTATCTTTAGCTGACGATACTAACTCTACGTTACTCGCTTGAAGCTCTTTTTTAAGCTCAGTGAATAAAGTCGATTTTTCGTCATCGCCTACAAGTGTTAGCTGTTTTAAGTTATCAGGCAGGCTAGAGGCTTTTTTTAAATGAAAGCCACAGCTTGATAACAAAAAACAGACTAGCACTAAGGCTAGTCCATTTTTAATGGCGTTAAATGCAGCCATATTAGTTAGCTACCACGTTAAGTAGTTTGCCTGGTACGTAAATGATTTTACGAATGGTTGAGCCATCAGTAAATTTAGTTACGTTAGATTCTGCAAACGCAAGGGCTTCTACTTGCTCTTGAGTTGCACCAGCTGCCACTGTTAACTTAGCGCGAAGCTTGCCGTTTACTTGTACGATGATTAGTTTTTCATCTTCAACAAGTGCAGACTCGTCAACTTTTGGCCATGCAGCATCTAAAATCTCGCCTTTTTTACCAAGCTCTTTCCAAAGCTCATGCGATAAATGCGGAGTAATAGGTGCAAGCATAATAACTAATGCTTCAAGTGCTTCGTTAGCAATCGCTACATCTTGTTTGTCGCTCAGTGGTGCTTTTAATAACTTATTAGAAAGCTCCATAATGGCTGCAATAGCGGTGTTAAAGGTTTGACGACGTTCAACATCATCAGTCACTTTAGCAATTGCTTTGTGTAAGTCGCGACGTAGTACTTTTTGCGGGTTAGTTAGCGCTGATTTATCAAGTGCTTGGTAACCTACTGTTTTAACGTCTACCGCGTATTTCCATACACGTTTTAAGAAACGATGCGCGCCTTCAACGCCTGAGTCTGACCATTCAAGCGTTTGCTCTGGTGGTGCTGTAAACATCATGAATAAACGCACTGTATCTGCACCATACTGGGCAATTACATGTTGTGGGTCTATACCATTGTTTTTAGACTTAGACATTTTGCTCATGCCTGATGAGAATACCGGCTCACCGTCTTCCTTGTGCCATGCTTTAGTAACGCGGCCTTTTTCGTCGGTTTCGGTGTTTACATCAGTTGGCGAAATCCAAATATCGCCGCCTTTTTCATCTTTACGATAAAATGTTTCAGCAAGTACCATACCTTGACAAAGTAAGCGGTCAAACGGCTCGTCTGAATTAACTAAACCAAAGTCACGTAATAATTTATGGAAAAAGCGTGAGTACAATAAATGTAAAATTGCATGCTCAATACCACCAATGTATTGGTTTACTGGTAACCAGTAGTTAGCAGCCGCTGGATCTAGCATGCCTTCGTCGTAGCGTGGGCTACAGTAGCGTGCGTAGTACCAAGACGATTCCATAAAGGTGTCAAACGTATCAGTTTCGTGAAACGCAGGTGCGCCATTTACTGTTGTTTTAGCCCACTCTGGGTCTGCTTTAAGTGGTGAAGTTACACCGTTCATTACCACATCTTCTGGTAAGCGAACTGGTAGCATATCTTCTGTTGCAGCAAGTTCTTTACCATCTTCATCGCTAAGCATTGGAATTGGAGAACCCCAATAGCGCTGACGGCTCACACCCCAGTCACGCAGGCGGAAGTTTACTTTACGCTCACCAACACCGAGTGCTTCTAATTTATCGGCAATCGCTTTAAAACCAGCTTCAAAATCAAGGCCGTTAAATTCACCCGAATTTACAAGTACGCCTTTATCGGTAAATGCTGATTCTTTTAGGTTTACTTCAAGATCTGAACCTTCAGCAGGCGCAATGACTTGTTTTATATCTAGGCCGTACGCTGTTGCAAACTCAAAGTCGCGTTGATCGTGTGCAGGTACTGCCATTACAGCGCCTGAGCCATAATGCATTAATACAAAGTTAGCAACCCAAATTGGTACTTGCTCGCCCGTTAATGGGTGAGTGGCGTAAAAGCCTGTTGCTATGCCTTTTTTCTCCATTGTTGCCATGTCTGCTTCGGCAACTTTGGTGTTTTTGCATTCTTCAACAAACATTGCAATAGCATCGCTATTTTTAGCGGCTTCTTGTGCAATAGGGTGACCACCAGCAACAGCAACATACGTAACACCCATAAAGGTATCTGGACGTGTTGTGTATACGCTGAAAGTTTCGTCGTTATCGGTGCGTTTAAATTCAATATCACACCCTTCAGAGCGGCCAATCCAGTTGCGCTGCATTGTTTTAACTTGCTCTGGCCAATCTTCTAACTTGTCTAAATCGTCAAGTAGCTCTTGTGCGTAGTCGGTAATTTTAATAAACCACTGTGGAATTTCTTTTTGCTCAACCACAGCGCCTGAACGCCAACCGCGACCGTCAATAACTTGCTCGTTAGCGAGTACTGTTTGATCTACTGGATCCCAGTTAACTGTCGACATTTTTTTATACACTAGGCCTTTTTCGTAAAGCTTAGTGAAAAACCACTGCTCCCACTTGTAGTATTCTGGATGACATGTCGCAATTTCGCGATCCCAGTCATAACCAAAACCTAATTGCTTAAGTTGAGTACGCATGTAATCAATATTTTCGTATGTCCACTTAGCTGGTGCTGTTTTGTTTTTAATAGCAGCGTTTTCTGCAGGTAAACCAAACGCATCCCAACCCATAGGTTGCATTACGTTTTTGCCTTGCAGGCGCTGGAAACGAGAAACAACATCACCAATGGTGTAGTTACGCACATGACCCATATGCAGTCGACCACTCGGATAAGGGAACATAGAAAGGCAGTAATACTTTTCTTTGCTCTCATCTTCAGTGACTTTAAATACCTGGTTTTCTTCCCAGTAGCTTTGTACTTTTGACTCTATATCTTGCGGGTTATATTGCTCTTGCATCTATGGTTCCAGACTTCTTGCAAACTAATAAAAAATTGCCGTTAGGATACCCCAAATAAAACACTATTCACAGCGTCAAAAACATGCTTTTATTAAATTGTAACTTTCAGTGCAGGTTAACCTGCCTTTTTATAGTGTGGTTAGCTAAAGGCATAAGTTACAGACTGATTTAACAGCAATTTTGAAGGAGTAAAAAATGACTGATTACAAAACATGGCTTAGCAGTTTTACCCATTGGATAAAAGATGTGAAAGAGCATGGTTTAAAAGATGTGGTTTCTGGGTTTGTTGAATCTGAGCAGGCGCTTAAAGATTTAAGTCAAGAAAGATATGAGCTCTACAAAAGTTATTTAAAGAATGATATTGAACATATAGTAGAGAACGAATCACACTATAATTCGCTTGCATGGCAAGAGCTTAAAGAGTCTCTTTGGTTTGAACTGTCGCACATAGAAGATAAAACTCAACTTGAGTGGCAATCTCTTAGCCAAGATTTTAAGCACAATGGTGTGTATCACGCAGGCGAATGGATAGCCATGGGCACATTAGTATGTAAGAATTGCACCCATAGTTACGATGTTTATCACGCTACACAAATTACACCGTGTATTGAATGTGATGGAATCTATTTTAGTCGTAAGGCACTGCACCCTTAAATATAAGTATTAAGTGGCTGCGGGCCACTTAATACGCCCAAAGGCCAGCGAATATGCTGGTAAAAAAAGAAGTTAGAATGACGAAAAAATTGCTGCCACTATCTGTTTCAAAACTCGCACCGAGTATTTCTACTAATCACATAAACACGTGTATGAACAATCCATACCCAGAGCAACTTACGTTTATAGGCCAACAACGCGCCCAAAGTGCTTTAGATTTTTCATTAGGGATGGAACTGCCGGGTTACAACGTTTATGTAATGGGCGAGGCCGCTCACGGGCGCTTTACGCTTGTTAAAGATAAACTTAAACAACACGCAAAAGACCGCTCAACGCCAAACGAATGGTTATACGTAAACAATTACGATGACCACAGAGAACCTATTGCGCTGTTTATGCAACCAGGCCAAAGCAAGCAACTTAGTGACGATATAGATTCATTTTTAGATGAAGTACTCGACACCTTTCCTGCGGCATTTGATAACCCAGCGTATCAGCGTAAGAAAAAATCAATCGATCGTGAATTTAACGATGCCTACGACAGTGCTATTACCGCAGTAGAAATTGCGGCGTTTGAGCAAAGCGTTGCATTAGTTGAAGAAAAAAATTCAGTAGGGTTTGCACCACTTGTAGATGGTAAACAATTAAGCGACAGCGAATTTGGCGAACTTGAAGAAACGTTACGTGAAGAGTTTTTTGAAAAAATTGAAAAGCTAGAAGATGCATTAATAGAAGCGTTAATAGAGCTGCCACGTTGGAAACGCGAATCAAAAGAAAAACAACGCAACCTTAAAAAATCGACTGCTGAGCAAGCCACTAAACCACTTTTAAAAGACTTAGAACATAAATATGCCACGCATATTGGTGTACTGCGCTATTTAAAAGATATACGCGTTGAAATTATAGACGCGGTACTTGAATGGCTAGATGACGAAGATGAAAGTGAAGAAAGCAAAGAAGACTTTGATCGCAAAGGCATGCTTACCGACTTTTTTGCACCTAACATTTTAGTTGAGTTTAAAGAGGACGACGCAGCACCGGTTGTGTACGAGCCTAATCCAACGTTTGGCAATATATTTGGCAAAATTGAGTACTCAACATCGCAAGGCTCTTTAATTACCTGTTATCGCTCAATTCAGGCTGGTGCATTGCATCGTGCTAATGGCGGTTATTTAATTATGGACGCTGAAAAAATCATGGCAAATCCACAAGTGTGGGATGGTTTAAAACTCGCGTTAAAAACACATCAAATTAAAAACGACTTACCGTATCAAGACAGCACAGTAGGGACTAGCTTTACACTTCGCCCGCAGCTTATACCGCTTGATGTTAAAATTATTTTATTAGGTTCGCGCGAGTTGTACTACACCATAGGTGAATACGACGAAGAATTTGCAGAGCTATTTAGAGTATTAGCCGACTTTGATTACTACTTGCCAAGTAGCGATAAATTGCAATACCAGTTTATTACTAAAGTGAATGAATATTGCGAGCAAACATTAAAGTGCACTGCAACGCAGGCTGCTATGGTGCGTTTACTTAAATTTAGTTACCGCCAAGCTGAGCATCAAAATAAATTATCAGCGCGTTTTGCTGATGTACTTGAACTTATTGCAGAAGCTAGTTACTACGCAAAGCAAGACAAATTAGCCGTTATTGACGCGCACCATATTGACGAAGCCATTGAAGGCAAGCAATACCGTACCGGCCAAATTAGCGAAAATATGCTCAGTGATATAAAAGAAGGTCACACACTTATTGCAACCGACGGCCAAGCCATTGGTAAAGTAAATGGCTTAACCGTATTACACATTGGCGATACCTCATTTGGTACCCCTGCGCGTATTACGGCAACTGTTTATGCTGGCGCCGATGGCGTAATAGATGTTGAACGCGAAGCTGAGCTTGGTAAAGCAATTCACTCAAAAGGTGTAATGTTGCTTACCGGTTATTTAGGTAATAAATATGCGCAGCACTTTAGCTTAACGCTTAGCGCTAATATTGCCATTGAGCAAAGCTATGGTTACATAGATGGCGATAGCGCATCTTTAGCAGAGTTGTGTGCGCTTATTTCGTCTATTACAAGCCTACCTATTAGCCAATCAATTGCGCTTACAGGCTCTATTAATCAACACGGCGATGTACAAGCCATTGGTGGAGTAAACGAAAAAATAGAAGGCTTTTTTAAACTGTGTAAAATGCGTGGTTTAACAGGTTCGCAAGGCGTTATCATTCCTAAATCAAACCAAGTTAACTTAGTGCTTGATGACGAAATACTTAATGCAGTTGAAGCGGGTAAATTTAATATTTACGCAGTTGAAACCGTAGACCAAGCGCTTAACTTGTTAATGGATATAGAAGCTGGCGATATTATTGATGACCAGTATCCAGAAAACTCAGTAAACGGTATTGCACTTGCTCGCCTTAAAGAGATTGCCGACATAGTAAACGGCGATGATGACGAAAAAGACGAAGAGCTAGACAACGAAAAAGGTTAATGATGATTAATATAATTTTGGCGGTAGTTATCGCCATTTTTTGTTTTTTAATATTTCAAAATAGTAAAAAAGCAAAACAACAAGCAGGCATAAATGCACAAATAGGTGCAGATTATTTAGCCGCTAACTCAAAGGTAGAAGGCGTAGTAGAAACGACTTCTGGCTTGCAGTATAAAGTAATCCATAAAAGCGAAAACGAAAACACACCAACCCCAAAAAGTATGGTTAACGTGCATTACCACGGCACACTAATCGACGGCACTGTGTTTGACAGTTCAGTAGAGCGTAAAACACCTATTAGCTTTGGTTTACACCAAGTTATTAAAGGCTGGACTGAGGGTTTACAACTTATGAGCCCCGGCGATAAATACACGCTATATGTACCGCACCAATTAGCGTACGGCGAAAAACGTGTAGGGAGTATTCCTCCTGCCTCAGTACTTATATTTGAAGTAGAGTTACTGGCAATTGAGTCTTAGTGATCAAATAACAAGGAAGTAAATTATGAATAAAGACGAATTACTTAAAATAGCCAAGGGTGATATTAACTTTACCTTTCAATCTATTATTTATGCATTAGCGCTATGCTTACTAGTTGCAGCTGTTTTTTTACTAGAGATGAGCGTTAACCTACAAATGGGTTTAATAGTTTGTATTATCGGTGTGTTTGGAATGACTATTTATAATAATTTAAATACTCGCCTAAATGCGGCGCTTGCACTTATTGCGCTCTCACAAGATAACCAAAGTACTAAGTAAGCAACGAGTTAGTTTAATAAATTGGTATAAGCCCTACTTTAATAAAGTGGGGCTTTTTGCTTTTAGCTAACATTAAAATTTATTCAAGGATTTTAATACGAGGTCGATACCTATAATAGTTACAAAGCTATTTTAGGGATAAAATAATGAAGATTTCACCGACTCCCATTCCATACCAAGTATACAGCTCAAATACTCAAACTTTAGCGCAATCAGATAAACTACCTGTTGAAAAAGCGAGTGAAGAAAAGAGCGAGGAAGAAAATGAGGAAGAGCCAAAATATGTGTTATCAAAGTTTCTAGATACCAAAGCGCAAGAATATAGTGAAGATAACGCAACGTTTGGCAATCAATATAAAAACCTAGAAAAAGTATACAAGCACTTCACTGGGCGAGTTATTGCGCTGCAAGAACAAATTAACAAACTTAAACAAAGCCCCGTACAACGTAGTTTAACTATAAATACTTCTGCAAGTGAGCTAAATAAAAGTGATGCGAGTTTAACTCTAGATGCAGAGCACTTAGGCTCTAAAAAATATAAAAATACGCAACAGCAAGAACAAATAGATATGTTAGAGCTGCAATTAGGGGAGTTAAAGTCAGAGCAAGCAGCAATAAAACAACAAATGGTTGAGCTGGTTATTAGTGAAATGAAGAGGCGGGGCGACGACTATACTATTTAGCGCCACCAACATGCTGGTGGGTTAGCTTTTAAACTCAATTTTACCCACTTCAAGTTTAAACCTACCTTCTTGCTTACCTGCAATCATAAAGCCTAGCTGTTTTATATCATCAAAATCAATAATCGGTTGTTGCTCAAGCACGCGGCCGCGATACGTTAAAGTAAAATCACTCGGAGCAAAGTTTATATCTACCCATTCATTTTTTACTGTTTTAAATGAGTGGGTGTACGCTGCGCCATCAAGGTAATTGGTAGTTCTGAGCCTAAGCTGATAGGTTTGTCCATCGCCTTTAACGCGCAGTGCTATAGCTTTAGTATTTTGGCTTTGTGTATTTAGCTCTGTACGTATTGATGCAAAACCGCCGTTATTATCAAGCGAAACATTGCCTGTAAAAAGCAAACTTTCTTGAGTTTGTGTTACTTGGCTATTAGATACACCGCCCATTACTGAGTCGTTAACAACGTACCAGCGCTGGTTTGCACTCGCTTGTGCACTTACAACTAATAAATTAAATACAAAAAGTGATGATAGTTGCTTTGTTGTCATACGTGTTTCCTAATTGGCATTAAGTAAGTGGAGTACTTATAACAAATACGTTTTAATAACGTATTTGTTCACTAATTTAAAACTAATTATTTTTACGAGCCCACTTATCCATAATTTTATTAAATAATATTTCATCATCAGTTTGCTCACCAGGGCAGGTCTGCGCGCTACCTTGAGGCATGCCATTACTACCAAATACGGTTGAAGTATCAATTAAATAGCATTTACCGTTAAATTTTTCTAATCGTCGTGTGCCTATTGTATTTTGGCTAATAACTTCTGATTTTTGTGATTTAACCGGTGATTTAATTGTGGGGGTGGCAGCTATTGCATCATCAGTACTATCTGAGTTATCTGCTTCGCCAAACGTGACCATTTTTTTATGCGTTAAGTTATTTATAGGTGCGCCATAAATAGGCGCATACGGGTTAAGTTTTTTAAACGTTTGCGTGTTGGTATTAATGGTGTGGGCAGGGGGTTGAGGTTTATTTGTAATAGTGAGCTTTGTTACTGTTGTTGTTTTTGGTTTTTCGTCACGTTGTTTGGGTGCTTTAGTAACTTGTGTTTGAGTTGTAGGTGTTTTATTAGTGCTTATAGATTCAGGTACTTTTTTTACCTCTAACTTTGCAGGCTCAGCAATCGGTGCGTTAGTGGTGGTGTTAACGGTGCTTAACTTAGGTTGCGTTGATAAGTTAACCATTACATAAGCGTTTATTACGGTGTCTTTTTTTGTTTGAGGTACTTCAACTTTTATTTTTTGCGAAAGTAATTTATGTGAAAGTAATAAGTATAGCAACACGCCATGTATACATAACGAGATAACCCACGGCCACGCATTCCCTTTATTCACATCAAACCCTCAACTTAATAGTGCTGTTAAGAGTCAATAAAATACATTTAGTTCACCTAAAGTTAATGTGTTTTACTTTGTAGCTTTATTGCAGATACAACAAAACTATTTTGCAGTTTTTGTGGTTTTTGCATGTGCTTGGTTACGTTATTATGAGCGCAATCAAACTTAGGAGGCATTATGACATTACTTTTTGAACCAATAGAACTTGCAGGTAAAACATTAAAAAACCGTATTGTTATGCCCCCAATGACTCGCTCGCGTTCAACACAGCCTGGCGATATAGCTAACGACTTAATGGCAACATATTACGCACAGCGCGCAAGTGCCGGGCTAATTGTAAGCGAAGGCACACAGATTAGTGAACTTGGCAAAGGCTACGCTTGGACTCCGGGTATTTATTCAAATGAGCAAGTTGTAGGTTGGAGTAAAGTAACCAACGCAGTGCATAGCGCTGGTGGCGTTATGTTTGCTCAGCTTTGGCATGTTGGCCGTGTAACTCATAGTGACAACACCGGTGGCGTGCAGCCTATTTCAGCCTCGGCGATTGCTGCAAAAGACGTAAAAGTATTTGTAGATACAAACGGCGCACCGGGGTTTGTAGACACCCAACTCCCACGCGAAATGAGCAAACAAGATATTACGCATGTCATAGGCGAATTTCGCCAAGCTGCTAAAAATGCAGTTAATGCAGGATTTGATGGCATAGAGCTTCATGCTGCTAATGGTTACCTTATTAACCAATTTTTAGACTCAGAATCAAATGCTCGCACCGATGAATATGGTGGCAGCGTGCAAAATCGTATACGCTTTTTAATTGAAGTGGTAAATGCTGTTAGCGACGAAATTGGTAGCAGCAAAGTAGGCGTAAGACTAGCCCCGTTAACAACTCTTAATGGCACAGTAGACGAAAACCCTGAGGAAACTTATTTAGCGGTTTCTGAGGCATTAAATAAAGCCGGTGTAGGTTACATGCATATAGCCGAAGCCGATTGGGATGACGCACCTTTGATGAGTGTTGAGTTTAAATACGCTATTCGCAAAGCCTACAGCGGTGTATTAATTTACGCAGGCAAGTACACAAAAGAGCGCGCAGACAAAGCACTTAGCGAAGGCTGGGCCGATATGATTGGCTTTGGTCGCCCATTTGTATCAAACCCAGACTTACCAGCACGCTTAAAGCAAGGCAAGCCTCTTAACAGCCATAACCCCGACACTTTGTTTGGTGGCGCAGAGCAAGGCTATACCGATTATCCAGTTACAAATTAAATTTATATATAAATAAGGAGCTGTAGCATACAGCTCCTTATTTGTTTTAATTACACTGAGAGTACTTACTTAATTGCAGTAATAAACTCCTCGTCAGAATACAAGTTCTTAAGTAATTTTTGAACAAGCTCTACATAGCTTCGTTGACCATTTGGGATTGCAATTGCGCCAATAAATGAAGAGTCGAAATCATGTTCAGCTGAAATTACTTTTTCAAATAAAATTGCATCGTCCTCTGAAACAACAAAATTTACTTTTATAAATGAATTCCCCTCTGAGAACCCTGTTACATCAATATCTTGGTCAATAACCTTGCCAGTCACTTGCTTTTTAGCAACACCAGACCAAAGTTTAGCCAGTTTTAATTCTTGTATTAATGCGCTCTCAATATATTCGCCATAGCTGTTGCCTACAGATGAAACAAGAGGAGAGCCTCGAAGTGATATCTTATTTAATTTTTTTTCAGATTCAATTTTTCCGACTGAGACTGGTGTATTAGACTCTTCTTTTAGTTTAGAAACGTTACTGATATCTGCACTATAAGGTGGAACTTGAATGGTACATGCACTTAAAAATAAAGCCGCGATTAAACCTAGTGAACTTTTATACTTCATTTTATTTCTGTCCTTATTTATAAATTTGATTGATCAAGTTCTACAACTAGTTTGTTAAATGCTTCTTCTGTTGCACGTTTTGCAGATAAAGAAAAATCATTTTTAAACTCATCAAATTCAGCTTTGCCAAAACCTTTAACTTCACTATTCCATGCTATATCGCCATTGTTATTTAAAGTTTTACAGTTTAGTGTGAAAGTAAATTCAGTAGGAGGCCATGTGAATAAGCTATCTGAGCTAGATTGCGTTGTTATTGTCGGTATGAATACATACTCAATTTTTTTATCTTTTAAAAATGTACTATCAGTTAATGATTCAAGCTTATAGACGTTTTCAAATTTATTAGAAAGCACAGTATACAGCGCTGCTTCTGTGTCTTTATAAGGTTTGTAACTAACATTATCGCCACCACCGCCAGGTGTTTTTACTTGTGTTTTTATATCATCTTCAGAAATATAATAACCTACAACTGATGCTGATTTATTTTCTGTAACCTGAAGTTTTTCAGTGTCTGGATTTAAACTTATCTGGTGGGCACAGCCACTCAAAATAAGGACCGAAAACAAGAAAAACATGTTAGTTAATAACTTCAAAATATACTCCATATATTTAATTTTTAGTGTGAAAGCAGTTTCAGCATCAATATATGTTCAATAGTTACTTTTGTAAATTATGTTAACTTTATATTTGTAAACGGTTGTAACTTTTAGCATTTGTGAGGTCGGTTTTCTTCAAAATAAAGCAGAGTTAATCTTGAGCAAAAAATAAAAAACGCGTAAGTTAACCGGGTTACCTATTTTAATAACAAGAAAATAAATGAAAGCCAAAGAGATAGAACAATTAGAATTATCAAATTCTGAAACCCGAGAAGTTGTTACCCCCTACGCCTTCAAAATTGACAGTGCTTTGCTGGGCTTGCCTTTAGCTACGCCAATTCGGCGTGCACTAGCGATTATTATTGATGTAGCACTGATATTTTTAGCAGCCAAACTTAGCGCGGCTTTAATAGCATTTGTCGCTGCAATGGCTTTTTATAAAGGTACGGCGCAGCAATACCTTCCAAAAATGTCGAGTGTGTGGCGAAGAATTTTAAAAATAACGGCAGCAAGTATTTTATTTGTAAGCGCACTTACTGTGCTTTCAATTGGCATAGATTACCTAGAAGACGATATCGATGATCAAGGTTTGGCGGTTCAGGGCGTAAAAATACAAGATGAAATTCAGCTTACCGCCACAGAAAAACAACAGGTAAATACTTATTTAGCGCAAACAGCCGATGACAGCTGTGAGCAACCTTGCCAACAAAATGCGCTTGATAATTTAATAGGGCAAGTTCCCAAATTAGCAGAAATGGACGACCTACAAAACCCACAACTTGCTACTGTCCTTTTACAGCTATTAGTGCTCAGTGAAAATAACGAAATAAAGCCTGCACAGTTAATAGAAGAAAAACCTGCACAAACAACCTCAAACAGTATTTTGCAGTGGAGCAAAGGCATTATTCAAGATTTAGGCTTGGGTTTTGGCTGGGCTGCTGTTTACTTTACGTTGTTCTCGTTACTTTGGCGCGGCCAAACACCGGGTAAAAAAGTATGTAATATTCGTGTTGTCGCCCTAAGCGGTGAGCCATTAGGTTTATTAGATTGTTTTGGTCGTTACGGCGGCTACGGTGCAGGCTTTGCCACAGGCTTATTGGGCTTTTTACAGATATATTGGGATCCAAACAGACAAGCCATTCAAGATAAAATATCAGCGACTGTGGTTATTAAAGGTAACTTGAATCAAGTTGTAAATGTTGAAACTGTAGAAGAGACTGTAAAAAGTTAAGTTTGCTCTTATTAATTACAAGGATGGTTATGAAAGCTTTATTAATGGCGTTTAGTTATCTGTATTTTATTACAGCTTCGTATGCGTCAGAAAATATTGTGTTAGCAAAAAAACATCAGCTTAAGTCTATTATTTTAGGTGAGCAGCGCAGTTATAGTGTTTATTTACCACCAAGCTACAAGCAAAACCTCGAACGAGTATATCCTGTTATTTACTTGCTTGATGGCGACCCAACCCATTTAAAAGCCTTAGCGGGGCTTGTTGAAGCACTCAGTACTGAGCGGCTAGAAAAAAAATTCAACAAGCAATTATTGTCGCTGTTCCTAACAGTAAAAATGCGATAAGAGAGCGCGACTTTACCCCTACCAATGTCGATTGGACTTTTAACGGCAAGCTACTCGAAAAATTTGAAAACATTGGCAATGCCGCAAACTACACCGCTTTTTTTGAAAAAGAACTTATTCCCTTCATTAATAAAAATTACCGTACATCAAATAAGCGGGTATTAATTGGGGAATCTTTCGGCGGCTTGTTCGCAAGTTATGTTTTACTTACAAATCACTCTTTATTTACTGATTACTTAATTATTGATGCAACCTACCTTTGGGATAATAATTATCTCAATCGTTATTTTGACGAACAACAACTTATAAATAAGCAGCTTAAAGGCAATGTATATTTTACTTTTGCTAATAATGCAGCTTTTGGTGAAATTGGAGAGGCTAATTATAAATGGGGCTTAGAGCTTGCTAAAAAACTAAAAGCGCACCCGAGTAATAGTTTATATATAAATCAACGTTACTTTGAAGAAGAAACTCATGGCACGGTGGCAGCGCTTAGTTGGTATTATGGGTTGAGAAAATTATTACAGCTATGAAGTGTTAATAATCTTTAATTTATTTAAACTAAAGCCACCCTTATTATTAAACAAAAAAGATGGAGCGTAGTTAAGTGATTGAACCAGTGAAAGAGCTAAACAAAGCAATTAATGCAGATTTAAATTTAGCTCCGCCTATCGATCCTGCTTTAGCAAGTTGTAAAAAAACGCTAATAATTATTTCATCAGTGCTATTAGCGCTTACTTTCTCAGGCGCGAAGGTTACAGAGGCAAATACTTTTATTTTTAAAATTACATTTACTAACCCTACAGGTATTAATACTCTTTTACTGTTATCGATTGGATATTTATTACTCCGATATAATTCTATATCTCACTTCTATACAGATAATTATAAAAAACAATTCGCTACCAGAGTTTTGGATAATAAGTTTTTTAGACGGTATGACAGTCACAATGATGTAGTTGATGGATTTATCCCTGATTTGCTTAAACCCAAAATATATATTAATGATGATAAATACAAACACAGCAATCATAGCTATTTAGACTATGACCTTAAAGTAAGGTTATTTTTTAATGCTTATATCGACCTTACTGAATATGACGAGCAGAGCAACCCATATCTATATAGGTTTTATTTAATAGGCTCGAAAGATAAATTTCAGTATTTATTTGCACTCGGTATTATGTTTTCTCACTGGTTTCTGGAACAATTTCGTCAACGGGACTTTTTAGAGTTATATAGCCCAATGTTTATCGGATTCATAGCAGTATACAGTAGTGTATGGGTGAGGTTAGTATCATAAATTTTGAGCTTTGACTTCTAGTTTAATACTGAGAGCTGAACTTCAACAGCTATCAGTATTAACTTTTACTTTCTAAACCTAACCCCAAACCCAACAACACCCATCAAAAACACAAATCCCCATACAAACACATTGCCGTATTGGCTGTACACGCTGTCGCCTTTTATAAGCTTAATGTTGGCTTTCAATGTGGTAGCTTCAAACTGTGGCATGGTTTGTTGTGTGTGGCTTATGGGGTCGTATACAGCGCTTACACCATTGTTGGTAACGCGCACTAGAGGGCGTTGAAGTTCTAAAGCGCGCATGCGGGCTATTTGCATATGTTGCAAAGGCCCAATGGAGTCTCCAAACCAGGCATCGTTACTTACAGTAAAGAGTAGATCGGAGTCGCTTTTGTAATTACCGCGTACTAAGTCGGCAAAAACAATTTCGTAGCAAATAGCGGGGAGTAAGTTATAGCCATTGGCGCGTAAGTTGTTTTGCACTTTGTCGCCACGGGTAAACGATGACATAGGTAAATCGAATAATGGGGCAATAGGACGCAAAAAGTCTTGAAACGGTACAAATTCGCCAATGGGTAATAGCTGGTGTTTTTGATAGCGGTTTTTATCAAGGTAATGGTAATGCCCGTGCTCGTCGCCGCGTTCTTTATTACCGACCACAATAAGCGTGTTGAATATATTTTTGGTGTCTCGCTGATAGTCAACAATACCGGTTACAAGGGCGGTTTTATTAAACGAGGCTGCACTGTCTAAATTGGCTAGGTAGGAATCAGCAAGCATTTCTATTTCAGGCACGGCGGCTTCTGGCCATACTATTAAGTCGGCATCCCAATGTGGGCGTGTCATGTCTTGGTATTTGCTCATTGTGGTCCAAAACTCACTTGGCTCAAAGCGCAGGTGTTGCTGTATGTTCCCTTGCACGAGCAACACTGACATGTTTTTATCTGTGTAATGAATACTGCCGGTGGTGCTTGCGCCTATAAAAATAAGCGCAACAGCTGTAGCAGTAACCGCCGGGGTTTTAAAATCTTTTTGGGTAAGTCTATACAGTGCAAAGCCAATAGCGACACAGGTAAGTGTTAAGCCAAACTCGCCAATATAAGGGGCAAGCAACCTTAAAGGTCCGTCGGTTTGTGTGTAGCCAAAACTTAACCACGGGAAACCGGTAAGTACGGTGCCACGTAAATACTCACTAATTGCAAAGCAGGCAATAAGTAATGCGCCAAAGCTTTTAGGGCCGCTGGCAAAGCGTGTAGTTGCCCAAAAGGCAAGTGCGGGAAATAATGCTAAGTAGGCGCACAAAAATGCCATTAACGAGAGTGACGCAATAAGCGGCATACCGCCAAAGGTGGCAATAGAAACATGTACCCAGCTTATACCTGCACCAAACCAGCCTAGGCCAAATATAAAGCCATATTTAGCGGCGGTTTTTGCGTGTGCTTTACCGGTATTATTGGGATTAACGCAAAAAATTATGGCACCAAGGCTAATAAATACGATGGGCCAAATTTCAAAGGGGGCGTAGCCAAAAGTTAAAACAAGGCCCGCAACGAGTGCGAGCCATGCTTTTTTATCTTTTGCTAATAGGGTAAGTCTAGTTAGCAGTTTCTTCACTGTCGTTATCATCAGCCTTAGGAACGGTGACTTGCAGTTGCAAAATACGACGATTGTCGGCGTTGGTTACTTTAAATTGGTAACCTTCTATGTCAATCGTTTCACCACGGCTTGGCATATGGCCAAATGCGTGCAGTACAGTTCCGCCAATAGTATCGGCTTCGTCTGTGCTGTAGCCTGTTTTAAAATGCTCGTTAAAGTCATCTACAGGTGTGAGTGCTTGCACTACGTGAACATGTTTAGCAAGTCGACGAATATCTTGATGTTCTTCTTCTTCGTCGTGCTCATCTTCGATTTCGCCAACAATTATTTCAAGAATATCTTCAATCGTTACCAAGCCCGATACGCCGCCGTATTCGTCAATAACAACAGCCATATGGTAGCGTTGCTGACGGAATTCGTTTAGCAATGTATCAACACGTTTGCTCTCAGGTACTACCATTGCTGGGCGTAAATAATCGCGTATTGATGGTAAATGCTCGTCTTTATTTAAGATCAGTGGCAATAAATCTTTAGCGAGTAAAAAACCTTCTACATGGTCTTTGTCTTCAATCACCACAGGAAAACGTGAGTGAGTTGAGTCAACCATCATTGGAATTAGCTCTTCAAGCGGGCTGTCGATCTCAAGAGTGATCATTTGTGAGCGCGGAACCATTATGTCTCGCACTTTAAGCTCAGACACGCCAAGCACACCTTCTATCATCTCTTTTGTTTCTGGATCGATTACGTCTCGTTCTTGCGCATCGGCAATAACTTCGACCAGCTCTTCTCTATTCTGGGGTTCCCCTTGCAACATTTGGGCTATTCTGCCCAACCACGTTTTGCCAGAAGAACCCTGGCTAGATTGCGAGTTACCGTCGCTCATTGCGTCTAATTGCTCCGTTAATTTAAATATCGTCCCGGTATGGGTCTGCTATGTTTAGCTCTGCAAGTAATTGCTTTTCGATGCTTTCCATCTCTAAAGCATCGTCACTCTTTATATGGTCAAATCCAAGCAAATGCAAGCATCCGTGAATAACCATGTGAGCAAAGTGGTCATGAAATGACTTCTCTTGCTCAATTGCTTCAGCTAATACAATGGCTGGGCAAATAATTAAATCACCAACCAAAGGAATATCTATTCCTGGTGGTGCTTCAAATTCGAACGACAGTACGTTGGTCGGTTTATTTTTACCGCGATAGTCGTTATTAAGTTGTTGCGATTGCGCTTCGTCGCTAATAACGATACTGAGTTCTGACTCGTCACGGTATTGGCTAAGGGCTTTGTCAGCCCACAGTGCAAATTGCTCTTCGCTTGGGAGGTTGTCAAACTCACAGGCTATTTGTAAATCAAGTTCGGTTGTCAAAGTATTACTCTTTAGTAGTAGGCTGTTGAAGAGCAGCGAGTGCGTCTTTTGCATTTTGCTTTTCAATGCGCTTTAGTCGCTCGCTTTCGTCGTTTCGCTCGTAGGCTTCAACTATGCGTGCTACAACAGGGTGGCGTACTACGTCTTGGGCTTTAAAGTAGTTAAAGCTAATTTCGTTTACGCCATCAAGTACTTCCATTGCATGGCGAAGGCCTGAGCGTGTTCCACGAGGTAAATCGACCTGTGTTATATCGCCTGTAATAACCGCTTTTGAGTTAAACCCTATACGGGTTAAAAACATTTTCATTTGCTCAGCGGTGGTATTTTGGCTTTCATCTAAAATAATAAAGGCATCGTTTAAAGTACGTCCGCGCATGTAAGCAAGCGGAGCGACTTCAATGATATTTTTTTCGATGAGCTTTTCTACTTTTTCAAAACCTAGCATTTCAAAAAGAGCATCGTAAAGAGGGCGCAGGTATGGGTCTATTTTTTGACTTAAATCGCCTGGTAAAAAGCCAAGCTTTTCGCCCGCTTCTACAGCAGGGCGCGTTAATAATATGCGGCGTATTTCTTGGCGCTCAAGGGCGTCAACGGCGGCAGCAACTGCAAGGTAGGTTTTACCAGTACCAGCAGGGCCAATACCAAAGGTAATGTCGTGGTTTAAAATATTAGCCACATAAACACCTTGGTTATCGTTACGTGGTTTAATAACACCACGGCGCGTTTTAATCACCATTTCTTTGCCGTAAGCGCTGCTTGATGCGTCTTGCTCTAGGGCTTTTGATTCGGTAATAGCTAAATGAACGGCTTCGGGTTCTATTTCGCCTAAAACACCACGAACTGGCTGAGTATCAACATAAAGGTTTTTTAAGATTTCTACAGCGCCGGCGCAGTTGTGTAGTTTACCGGTTACTTTAAAAAAGTTGTCACGGTGAATTATTTCAACAGCCAGGTGGCGTTCAATTTGTTTGATGTTTTCGTCAAACGGGCCACATAAAGAAGAAAGGCGTTTGTTATCGGCAGGTTCTAAATAAATCTCTAATGTTTTTAACTGATTACTCAAAATTGCTTCCTATAGTACTGCGCCAGCGTTAACTGGCGCTAATAGTATGACTAAGGAACGAAAGAAGCTACGCCAATTTCGTTAACAGTGTCTGGTTTTGGCTCTGCAGCTGCAGCTTTAGTTAAAATAGCTGAAGGCGCGATTTCACGTCGTAAGTTCATTTCTGATTCTGTACGAATTAAGTCACCACGTAAAGAGTTAGGTAGTGCTTCGGTAATACGTACGTCAACAAACTGTCCGATCACTGTGTGCGGGCCAACAAAATTTACTACACGGTTATTTTCGGTACGGCCACGTAATTCCATTGGGTTCTTTTTAGAAGGACCTTCAACAAGTATACGTTGCTCTGTATCGAACATTTGACGGCTAATTTGCTGCGCCATTTGTGTAATACGGTTTTGTAGTAAGTATAAGCGTTCTTTTTTCTCTTGCTCTGTTACGTCATCTGGCAAATCTGCCGCTGGCGTACCTGGGCGTGCACTGTAAATAAAGCTAAAGCTCATATCAAAACCAATGTCGCTAATAAGCTTCATGGTCGCTTCAAAGTCTTCTTTACTTTCGCCTGGGAAACCAATAATGAAATCTGACGACATGCTTAAGTTAGGACGAATTTTGCGTAACTTACGAATTGTCGATTTGTATTCAATTGCCGTATGGCCACGTTTCATTAGGTTTAATATACGGTCTGAACCACTTTGTACTGGTAGGTGTAAGTGATCTACAAGCTCTGGTACATCAGCGTAAACGTCGATTATATCAGGCGTAAATTCTACCGGGTGCGATGTGGTGTAACGAATACGGTCAATACCATCAATAGCAGCAATAAGACGAATTAAATCTGAGAAGTAACATATTTCGCCATCGTGCGTGTCGCCGCGGTATGCGTTTACGTTTTGGCCTAGTAGGTTTACTTCACGTACGTTTTGCTCAGCAAGCTGTGCAATTTCAAGTAGTACGTCATCTACTGGGCGGCTAACTTCTTCGCCGCGAGTATACGGTACAACACAAAAAGTACAGTATTTAGAACAGCCTTCCATAATTGATACAAACGCAGATGGGCCATCCGCTTTTGGCTCTGGCAGGCGGTCAAACTTTTCAATCTCTGGGAATGAAATATCAACAACCGATGAGCCTTTGTTGCCTTGCACTTGTTTAATCATTTCTGGTAAACGGTGCAATGTTTGCGGGCCAAAAATAACATCCACAAATGGTGCACGTTGGCGAATAGAGTCACCTTCTTGTGAGGCAACACAACCACCTACACCAATTATTAAGTCTGGCTTGTCGTCTTTTAACAACTTCCAGCGACCTAACTGGTGAAATACTTTCTCTTGTGCTTTTTCACGAATTGAACAGGTGTTAAGTAAGATTACGTCGGCATCTGTTGCATCATCAGTTAGCTGGTAGCCGTTGGTGGCATCTAAAAGTTCAGCCATTTTCTGAGAGTCGTATTCGTTCATCTGACAACCCCAGGTTTTAATATGCAGCTTTTTGCTCATTGAAATATTGCCTCGTGTTCAATTCGATAGTGGCACAAAAATGTGCTAGAAACAGGATTAAGGAGCAAGCATGCTCACTTAAAGGAGGCGTATTTTAGCTGGATACCCGCCCAGATCCAAGTATAGTTTTCATGTTTGTGATCTCAAATCAATACGGGGCGAGTTTAATGTGCTGTTAGGGATATCCTCTGGTATAAAACAAATTAATTTTGATACAATCAAAACAGACTCAAGTAATAATAAAATGATGAAAAACATGACCAAAAATAATGTGATAGTGGTTGGCGGGGGCATGGTTGGCGCGGCTATGGCGATAAAGCTGGCTCAGCAAGGCTTTGGCGTGCGCATAATTGAAAAACACCTAATAGACCCATCGCACATTCTTAGTAGCGATAAGGTGGATATTAGAGTGTCTGCTATTAATCGTTTTTCAGAAAATTTACTTGATGAATTAGGGGCAATGCCTCTTTTAAGGCAAAACCGTATAGCGCCTTATCAACAATTAGAGGCTTTTGAGCGCGGTGGTGACAATTTATTATTTGATTGCGCCGACATAAACACGACACATTTAGGCCACTTGATTGAAAATAGTTTAATTCAAGCAAGTTTGTGGCAGCAATTTGGGCATTATAAGATTGAGGTTATTGAGCAATCATTGCCGGTAACTAAAATAGAGCAAACGGATGATTTAATTACGCTTGTGTATGGAGATCAAACCTATACAGCTGATTTAGTAATTGCCGCCGATGGTGGACAATCGCAGCTGCGTGCTAAAGCTAATATTGGTATTACGGGTTGGCAGTACCAACAGCATTGCATGGGGGTATTAATTAAACTCGATGCACCGCAACAAATTAAAACATGGCAACAGTTTACACCTAGTGGGCCGTTAGCATTTTTACCAATGCAGGCACCGTACGCTAATTTAATTTGGTACGACGATGCAAACACATTGCAAGCATTTAAAGGGCTAAGCCCAACTCAGTTAAAAACGCACATACTGAATAAATTCCCAGAACTTGCTGGAGACTTTGAAGTACAAACCCATGCAGTGTTTCCGCTTACTCGCCAACACGCTAATAATTATTCGCAAGGGCGCTTGGTTTTAGTGGGCGACGCTGCACATACAATTAACCCACTTGCAGGGCAGGGCGTTAATTTAGGCTTTCAGGACGTAGTGGCACTTGCTGAGGTTTTAAACGAAGCAGGAGATATAGGTTGCCCACTAAAACTTAAAGAATACGAGCGAGCTCGCCGCAGGGCTAATTTATTAATGATGAGCATGATGGACGCGTGTTACTTTGGGTTTTCTAATCAAATTACGCCACTTAAATGGGCACGTAGCCAGTTTTTAAAAATGGCCAATAATACGGGGCCAATAAAAAACTGGGTTTTAAAATACGCAATTAGCGGTGATTTAGGCTAAATTTAAAGTAGGTATTTAAAAGGCTCATTTATGAGCCTTTTTTTATGTCTGTTTTTAAGTCAGCAAATAGTGACTCGGCTATATTGAACACGGTTTTAATTTAACTGGTGTTACATCACTAAATCGCAATTTAATAACTTTAAAGAGCCTGTGTGTGGATAATTTTTTTACAGTAATAATTATTTTAGGTGCGCTACTGCTTGTTGCTAGCTTAAAAACAACCGTTAAAGTTTGCAAAAAAACATCGCAAATAGCATGGAGTGTCCTGCTATGCGCTATTATTTTTTTTATTATAGGGTATTGGTGGATACTTTATTATTTTTCAAATCACGACATTGCACCCGTCGTTATGAATATGGTGGCTATGTTGTTACTTGGCGGTGGTGGGTTTGTTTTTTTAGTTATTAAACTGAGCTTAAAAAGTATTCTTAAAATAGAGCAAGCAACGCAGTATCAAAAATATCAAACTGAGCACGATAACTTAACAACTCTACCTAACCGCGATAAATTTTTTAAATCTTTAAGTAAACAAGTTGAATATCCTTCCCCATTTTCACTATTTTATATCGACTTAAATAACTTTAAACAAATTAATGATGCGTTTGGGCATCAGTGTGGTGACCAACTTTTGGCTGCATTTGCCAATAAATTAAATAAAGAATTATGCGGTATTGCTAAGTTATATCGAATAGGTGGCGATGAGTTTGCTTTTTTATTGCATACCGATACAGATGAAAGCATGAATTATTGTGTAAACATTATAAACTCAGCCGTCAAAAGTCCGTTTTGTACGAATGAGCAAATGGTTAAAATACAATTAAGTATAGGCGTAAGCCGTTTTCCTGATGATAGCCGATTGCCCGATCAGCTATTAAAAAAAGCTGACTTGGCACTGCATGAAGCTAAAAAAACATTTCAACCTTTGGTAAATTACTCATCTGCAATAGGTAAACGAGCTGAGGACTTTTTTGATTTATCAGCCAAAATTAAAGTGGCATTACATAAAGATGAGTTTGAGCTTTATTTACAACCCATAATGGACTCTAAAGATCTGCAATTACATGGCCTAGAAGCGCTTATCCGATGGCCGCAAGATGATGGTAGCTTTATTAGTCCAGAAAAGTTTATAACCGTAGCTGAGCGTACAGGGCTTATTTTTCCTTTATCGAAATGGGTTGTACAAGAAGCCGTTAATCATATTAGAAAGCTCAAGCTATTTGGTTTCACCGGTACTATACATGTCAATTTATCAACGAAAGATATTGAAAGCAGCGAGTTTTACGATTTTATAATTAGTTTACTCGCAACCGACCCTACATTAAGCGACTCGTTAATTTTTGAAATTACAGAAGGTGCAATGATGACAAATATACCGGCTGCTAGAAAAATGATGCAACAGTTGAGTATGCGCGGGTTTAAATTTAGTGTTGATGACTTTGGTACTGGCTTTTCGTCACTGTCGTTATTAAGAGAGCTGCCGATTAATCAAATAAAAATTGATCAGTCGTTTGTCAAAGATATGCTTACTAACTCACCTGATTACGCCATTGTAGAATCTACATTGTTTTTAGCGAGTCGATTAAATTGCGATGTAGTTGCTGAGGGAATAGAAACTAAAGAGGTAGAACAGGCGTTGTTGAGTCTTAACTGTGATTATTTACAAGGGTATTTATATAGCAAACCAATAAATATAGATGAATTTATAAATGTTTATTTAAGTGCAGAAAAAGTAAGTTGAATTTAATGAGTATTGAGAAGTTTTAGATAGGGGAGTCAAATTGGCTGGGATACCAGGATTTGAACCTGGGAATGCCAGGATCAAAACCTGGTGCCTTACCGCTTGGCGATATCCCAACTATAAATTTGAATTAGTTTTAGTTCTTAATAAGAACATGGTGCGGAAGGAGAGACTTGAACTCTCACAACCTAAGTTACTGGAACCTAAATCCAGCGCGTCTACCAATTCCGCCACTCCCGCATCACTAAGTTGCTAATTTAAACTCTAAGCTAGAGCAACTCTTTTATCCAACTTTCCTTGATAGAAGAAGTTGGCTGGGATACCAGGATTTGAACCTGGGAATGCCAGGATCAAAACCTGGTGCCTTACCGCTTGGCGATATCCCAACAAAGAATTCTTTATAATTTTAGTTCTTATAAGAACATGGTGCGGAAAGAGAGACTTGAACTCTCACAACCGAAGTTACTGGAACCTAAATCCAGCGCGTCTACCAATTCCGCCACTCCCGCATCAACAATTTGCCAATTTAAACTCTAAGCTAGAGCAATTCTTTTATCCAACTTTCCTTGGTAGAAGAAGTTGGCTGGGATACCAGGATTTGAACCTGGGAATGCCAGGATCAAAACCTGGTGCCTTACCGCTTGGCGATATCCCAACAAAGAATTAATGATAATTTTATTTCTTATCAAGAAATGGTGCGGAAAGAGAGACTTGAACTCTCACAACCGAAGTTACTGGAACCTAAATCCAGCGCGTCTACCAATTCCGCCACTCCCGCATCGTTTGTACAATAAAGTACAGGTAGTTATTTTAAACTCTTCATTGAGCTGCAATTTAACTCTTGCAGAGCCATTTCTAAAAGAAGAAATGGTGGCTAAGACGGGATTTGAACCTGTGACCCCATCATTATGAGTGATGTGCTCTAACCAGCTGAGCTACTTAGCCATTGTTGGCTGGGATACCAGGATTTGAACCTGGGAATGCCAGGATCAAAACCTGGTGCCTTACCGCTTGGCGATATCCCAACAATAACAATTGATAGTTTTAATTCTTATCAAGAATTATGGTGCGGAAGGAGAGACTTGAACTCTCACATCCTAAGATACTGGAACCTAAATCCAGCGCGTCTACCAATTCCGCCACTCCCGCACACAAGGTAGTTATTTTAAACTCTTCATTGAGCAACAAAAAAATAATGGTGGCTAAGACGGGATTTGAACCTGTGACCCCATCATTATGAGTGATGTGCTCTAACCAGCTGAGCTACTTAGCCATCTTTTTTTGTTAGCACTTCATCGCTGAGTGCGGGGCGTATTATGCTGATATGACCCAAATTCGTCAACACCTTTTTTGCAAAAAAACACTTAACTGTGTTTGTTTGCAGGAAAATTAAGCTAACAGGCTAAAATTTAATAAAAATGCTGTTTTTTTAGCTGCCTTTAAGGCGCGGAATCTTAATTAACCCTGTACTTCTTTAATTAAGCGATCTTACAAAGATAGACTAGTTGAGGCTAATTATTATTTTTATAATGCTTAAATACAAAAAAGGCTCGTAAAAACGAGCCTTTAAAAATTATTACCAAGTGAAATTGGTTTAATTTGTACTTATACGTTGAACAAGAAGTTCATTACATCGCCATCTTTAACAATGTACTCTTTACCTTCTTGACGCATCTTACCTGCTTCTTTTGCGCCACTCTCACCTTTAAAGGCAACAAAGTCGTCAAAAGCAATAGTTTGCGCACGGATAAAGCCACGCTCGAAGTCGGTATGGATTTTACCCGCTGCTTGTGGTGCTGTTGCACCTACAGGGATTGTCCATGCGCGTACTTCTTTTACGCCAGCTGTGAAATAAGTTTGTAATTGTAGTAATTCATAACCACCGCGAATAACAAGGTTAAGACCTGGCTCTTCTAGACCAAGATCAGCCATAAACTCTAGCTTGTCTTCGTCATCTAGTTCTGAAAGCTCAGACTCGATAGCGGCACATACAGGAACAACAATCGCATCTTCAGCTGCGGCAATAGCGCGTACGCGGTCAAGGTATGGGTTATTTTCAAAACCATCTTCAGCAACGTTTGCAATATACATTGTTGGTTTAATCGTTAAGAAGTTAATAGAGCTGATTGCTGCTTTTTCTTCTTTAGTTAGTGCTAGACCACGTAAAGTTAAGCCTTCGTCAAGATGCACTTTTACTTTTTCAAGTACAGCATTTTGCTCTTTAGCGTCTTTATCGCCACCTTTTGCTTTTTTTGAATTACGGAAAAGGGCTTTTTCAGCGCTATCCATATCAGCAAGTACTAACTCAGTGTTGATTACGTCAATATCGTCAGCAGGGTCAATAGTGCCTGCTACGTGGATGATGTTTTCATCTTCAAAACAGCGAACTACGTGGCCAATTGCATCGGTTTCACGAATGTTAGCTAAAAACTGGTTACCAAGGCCTTCACCTTTAGATGCGCCTTTTACTAAGCCAGCAATGTCTACAAATTCCATACTGGTGGTAAGAACTCGTTGAGGATTAACTATTTTAGCAAGTTCGTCTAGACGAGGATCTGGCACAGGTACCACACCTGTATTAGGCTCAATGGTACAAAAAGGAAAGTTAGCGGCTTCAATACCCGCTTTAGTTAGTGCATTGAAAAGCGTTGATTTACCAACGTTAGGCAAGCCAACGATGCCACATTTAAAACCCATAGTAAGATACCTTGTTTAGAATTCGTTTAAACGGTGTACTTGGACCCAAGTTACTAGGGTTTAAACGAATGTAGTCTGTTTTGTGCTTTTAACACACCATCTTTTGCAAGTATTTCCATGCAACGAACTGCTTCATCAACAGCAGCATCCATTTTTTCTTGGTCTGCTTTGGCCGCTTTTCCAAGCACCCAACCAGTAACCATTTCACGATGCCCCGGATGACCTACACCAATGCGCAAGCGCATAAAGTCTTTTTGATTTGCCATTTTTGCAATAATGTCTTTTAAACCATTATGACCGCCATGCCCGCCGCCTTTTTTTAACTTGGCAACGCCTGGGTCTAAATCCAATTCGTCATGGGCAACTAAAATGTCCTCGACAGGGATTTTGAAAAAATTAGCTAAACTACCGACCGCTTTACCACTTAAATTCATGTAAGTAGTGGGGATCAATAATTTGAATTCTTGGCCTTGAATGATCACTTTGCCTGTAAGGCCGTGATATTTAGGATCGTATTTTAGGGTGCAGTTGTAGCGTGCAGCGATTTGCTCGATGAACCAAGCACCTGCATTGTGGCGTGTGTTTGCGTATTCGGGGCCTGGATTAGCCAGGCCCACAAGCATTTGAATAGAATTCAAGGTTGCGAGACCTTAAAAATTATTCTGCTGCTGCAGCGTCGTCTTCAACTGGAGCTGCTTTGTTTGCTTTGATAGTCAGGATAGACTGATCATGGCCTTCGCCTTTACCTAAATCTACAGAGCTAACGCCTTTAGGGAAAGTAAGGTCAGAAATATGAACAGAATCGCCAACAACAAACTTAGAAACATCTACTTCAATGAATTCTGGAAGTGCTTTTGGAAGACACGTAATTTCAACTTCAGTTAACTGGTGAACAACAGTTGCGCCAGCTTTAGTTACAATATCTTCACCGATGAAGTGAAGAGGAACTTTAGTTTGAAATTTATGAGTAGCATCTACACGTTGGAAATCAAGGTGAGTAAGCTTAGGCTTGAATGGGTGACGTTGGATATCTTTTAAGATTACTTCAACAGCTTCGCCATCTACGTTAAGCGTAAGGATATGCGTGTAAAAACCTTCGTCTTCTTGTGCTTTGATCATATCTTTATGAGCAAAAGTAAGAGATAAAGCTTCTTTGTCAGCTCCGTAAAGGATTGCAGGAACTTTGTCTTCGCGACGTAGGCGGCGGCTCGCACCAGTACCAGTTTCTACGCGAAGTTCAGCGTTATATGTATAAGTTTTGTTAGACATGATGTCTCCAGTTATTAAAATGTGTAGGGCCTTTGCGACCAAGGTCCCTAGCCAAAAGGCGCGCTATCATACCACCACGCCCAGACAAAATAAACATCGCTTACAAAAAAAGCGCCAAAAGGCGCTTTTATACTCAGGAATGTTTAATTTTAGTGTTCAAACATCGCTGAGATAGATTCTTCGTTACTAATACGACGAATAGTCTCTGCTAACATGTCAGCAAGCGTAAGTACCTTAATTTTATCAAGGGCTTTAAGCTCGTCAGATAGCGGAATTGAGTCAGTTACAATTACTTCGTCAATCATCGAGTCACGTAAGTTTTCTGCTGCTTTACCTGAAAGAATAGGGTGCGTTGCGTATGCAAATACGCGTTTAGCGCCATGTTCTTTAAGTGCTTCTGCGGCTTTACATAACGTACCACCGGTATCAATCATATCATCTACGATAATACAATCACGACCTTCAACGTCACCAATAATGTGCATTACTTGAGAAACGTTTGCTTGAGGGCGACGTTTATCAATGATTGCTAAATCGGTATCGTTTAGTAGTTTTGCAATTGCACGTGCGCGTACAACACCACCAATATCTGGAGATACAACAACGACGTCTTCAAAGTCGCGTTCTTTCATATCTTCAAGTAATACAGGGCTGCCAAATACGTTGTCTACTGGTACATCAAAGAAGCCTTGGATTTGTTCAGCGTGTAAATCAACCGTAAGAACACGGTCAACACCCACACTTGATAAGAAATCGGCAACAACTTTAGCGGTAATTGGAACACGGGCAGAACGTACACGACGGTCTTGGCGCGCATAACCAAAATAAGGAATGACGGCAGTAATACGACCTGCAGATGCACGACGTAGAGCATCAACCATAACGATAAGTTCCATTAGGTTATCGTTTGTAGGGGCACAGGTTGATTGCAAGATAAAAACGTCCGAGCCACGAACATTTTCATTTATTTGAACACTGATCTCACCGTCGCTAAAACGGCCAACAACAGCATCGCCTAATTCAATATATAAACGTTTTGCAACTTTTTGAGCTAACTCAGGTGTTGCGTTACCAGCGAAGAGCTTCATGTCAGGCACGGTAGGGTTCCTCAGGCACTGAATATTTGGACTAACGAGCAGTGATAAATATCACTGCGAGTTAACTTATGATTACTTGTACGTTACTTCATTGATCGAATATGGCGGTTAACTCCGTATGAGCAGGTGAGACATTTGCGCTTGAAGCCACAAAACCCTGCCAAGTATGGGGGAGATTTTCAAGTACATCTTGTGCTTGAACTTGACTAGCAAATTCGACAAAACAACATGAACCTGTTCCGGTCATCTTCGACGGTGCGTATTTTAGCAACCACTGGAGGGTTTTTTCAACCTCGGGGCAAAGCTTTTTAACTAAAGGCTCACAATCGTTGGTTAAAGTATGGTGTTTCCAATCGCCTATTATTTTTGGTGTGTCGCGTTTTAAATCTGGATGTGTAAATATTTTTGCGGTACTTACATGTTGGTTTGGGTGTACAACGCAGTACCATTTTTGTTCAAGTTTTACCTGGTGTAATTTCTCACCAATACCATGCGCTATGGCGCTTTGCCCTTGTATGAACACCGGAACATCAGCCCCTAATTTAAGTCCTAATTGGGCTAGAATTTCTAAATTTAGTTCTAATTTCCATAATTTATTTAGCGCTAATAAAGTACTTGCGGCGTCGGATGAACCACCTCCAACACCTCCGCCCATCGGTAAGCGTTTAATTAAATTTATTTTTACACCTAAAGAGGTTTTACAGTGTGTTTGTAATAATAAAGCCGCTTTATAGATGAGATTATCATTTAGGGGTATGTCTTTAGTATCACCCCCGACAGAAATACCACCGTCTGTTGTTAGCTCAAAATGCAACTCATCACCAAAATTTAAAAAAGTAAATAAGGTTTCTAGTTCATGATAGCCATCTTCTCGGCGAGCATTAATATGTAAAAATAAATTGAGTTTTGCCGGAGCAATAAGTGAAAAAGAGGTTTTGTTATTCATACTTATTTAAACTGCCAATCGTAGAGTTGAATTTTTATTTTTATTTGTTGGTGCTTTAACGTCAGTTTAGTAGGTAACCAGTAACCTGCGTTTTGTACGTAAGTGCCGTAATCTATTTGCCATTTCTTGCCTGCATTATCAAACCATAATACTTGCTTAGCACGGCCTAGTTCATCAACGACTAAACTTTGATCGTCAATGGTGCCCTTAAGCCAGTTATCGGCGTTATCAACAGGGAGTGTAAAACCCGTTAAACGCTTTAAAAGCTCTGCAGCATTAGTATCAAAGTACTCATCGCCGTCAAACTCTAATTCAGCACCATTTGCTGTTTGTTTAAGCGACAAAATACGAGTACCAATAAAAGTAGTCAGTATTAAATTATTGGAATTTGTTGTTTGCTGCCAATTTAAGTTTGCAGATTGACGCTCTTCTGGGCTTATAAACGCGAGTTTACCCTCGACCTGCCAAGTTTTTTGAGCAGCTAAACGTGGCTTCCAATCATCATAAAGTGTTGTTTTTGTATCAATTTGATGGGCACAGCCACCTAATAATAAAAAAAACATGAATAAAATCAAATATTGTCGAATCAAATGTTGTTCCTTACTTTCCATATTCCGCTGATTTTTGGTAAAATTACCGCCTTTGAAGTAGGGCTCAGCAATATTTGGCAAATATGACCATAATAGCACTAGGTATAAATCACAAAACCGCATCCGTAGAATTACGTGAAAAAGTGGCTTTTTCGCCTGAGCAAATTTCAGAGGCGTTGCAACAATTAAGTGGCCATGCCGACTTTAATGAAGCGGTTATTGTGTCTACCTGTAATCGAACCGAGATCTATTGTAGCCTCGCTCAGCAAAATTCCCAAACACTGTTAACGTGGCTTGCCAGTTTCCATGGTTTGGATGAACATGAACTGAGCAGCAATATATACTGCCATGAAGGTAATGACGCCATTAACCACTTAATGCGTGTAGCTTGCGGTTTAGACTCCTTAGTATTAGGGGAGCCGCAAATTTTAGGGCAAATAAAGCAATCGTTTTTTAGTGCTAAAACCCACGATGCAATAGGGGTTACTTTTGATAGGTTGTTTCAAAAAACCTTTTCGGTAGCAAAACAAGTTCGTACTGAAACAAATATAGGCGCAAGTGCCGTGTCGGTTGCATTTGCGGCTGTTAACTTAGCAAAACATATTTATGGCAAGCTTGATCAAACCAATGTGCTATTGATTGGTGCTGGTGAAACCATTGAACTGGTTGCTAAACATTTATATCAAAATGAGCCTAAAAAAATAACGGTAGCTAATAGAACAATTGAACGTGCTCGCAGCCTTGCTGATGAAGTGTCGGCAGATGTTATCGCACTTGCACAGTTGCCAGAACGTTTACATGAAGCCGATATAGTCATTAGTTCTACCGCCAGTACTTTACCTATTATTGGTAAAGGGGTGGTTGAGCAAGCGCTTAAGCAGCGCCGACACAAGCCTATGCTATTTATAGATATTGCGGTTCCGCGCGACATAGAAAGCCAAGTAGGTGAGCTAGATGCTGCCTATTTATATTCCGTTGATGACTTACAAACCATTGTAAGCGAGAATATGGCAGCGCGTGAGCAAGCTGCACAGCAAGCGCAAATAATTATTACTGAACGCACCAAAGAATTTGCAATGTGGATGCGCTCACTCGATTCGGTAGATTTAATCCGCCATTATCGAAATGATGTACAAACAATTAAGTCAGAACTTGTAGAGCGTGCTGTTAGTCAGCTTAATACAGGTAAAGATGCAGAAAAAATTATATTAGAGCTCGCCAATAAATTAACCAATCGCTTAATGCACGCGCCTACCCGTGCAATACAAGACGCAGCGAAAAAAGGTGAAGTGGCGCAGCTAAACCAGTTGAAAAAAATGTTAGGTATTGATCAGGAATAACCGTTAAATGAAAGAGTCTGTTTATAATAAATTAGAAACCTTAGTAGAGCGTTACGAAGAAGTACAAGCGCTGCTAAGCGACCCGTCGGTCATTAGTGATCAAAATCGTTTTCGTGGGCTTTCAAAAGAATATTCTGAGCTTGAAGAGATTGTAAAAACGTTTTTAACTTACAAAGAAACGCAAGATGATTTAGCCAGTGCAGAAGAAATGCTTAAAGATTCTGACCCTGAAATGCGTGAAATGGCGCAAGAAGAATATAAAGAAGCTAAAGCGCAAATTTTGGTAATTGAAGATCAAATTCAAGTATTAATGTTGCCAAAAGATCCACGAGATAATAACAACGTATTTGTTGAAGTACGTGCTGGAACAGGCGGGGATGAAGCGGCTATTTTTGCTGGCGATTTATTCCGTATGTACAGTCGTTATGCAGAAACTAAAAAATGGAAAGTAGAAGTTGTGAGCACCAATGAAGGTGAGCACGGTGGTTACAAAGAAGTTATTGCAAATATTAGTGGCGAAGGCGTTTACGGTCAATTAAAGTTTGAATCAGGTGTACACCGCGTACAACGTGTGCCAGAAACTGAGTCACAAGGGCGAGTTCATACCTCTGCGTGTACTGTTGCGGTAATGGCGGAAGTACCAGAGGCCGAAGCGATACAAATTAATACCGCAGATTTAAAAGTTGATACATTTCGTGCATCAGGCGCAGGTGGTCAGCACGTTAATAAAACAGATTCTGCTATTCGACTTACACATATACCTACCGGTGTTGTGGTTGAGTGTCAGGATCAGCGTTCACAGCATAAAAACCGTGCTAAAGCGATGTCAGTACTTGCAGCACGTTTGCAACAGGCTGAAGATGAAAAGCGCCATGCGGCAGAAGCATCTGAACGTCGTGACTTAGTAGGTAGTGGCGATCGTTCTGAACGTATCCGTACTTATAACTACCCACAAGGTCGTATTACCGATCACCGTATTAACTTGACACTTTATCGTTTGAATGAAGTGGTAGCGGGTGATTTAAGCTGCGTTATTGACCCATTAATGCAAGAACATCAAGCTGACCTATTAGCGGCTATGGGCGACGAGTAATCGTGAGCCAAACTCTTGAACAAGCTATTGCTGCAGGTGCTAATTTATTAGCACCTAGCAGCGAAAGTGCTAAATTAGACGCACAAGTTTTACTTCTACATATTCTTCAAAAACCTCACAGTTACCTTTTTACTTGGCCAGAGCATGCGCTTAATGCCGAACAACAACAGCAATTTAATACATTTTGCCAAAGACGTTTAAACGGTGAACCTGTTGCACATATTACGGGGCAACGTGAATTTTGGAGCTTATCGCTTGAAGTTAACGCAACAACTTTAATACCCCGACCAGATACTGAAACGTTAGTAGAACAAGCACTTGAAGTGGCTGTACCTGCTACAGCTAAAGTGCTTGATTTAGGCACGGGTACTGGTGCAATAGCACTGGCATTGGGTAGTGAAATGCCTAATTGGCAAATTATTGCAGTAGATAGAGTAAGCGATGCAGTTGCACTGGCTACACGTAACCAGCAGCGATTGGCAATTAATAATGTACACGTTAAGCAAAGCAACTGGTTTAGCGAGTTACATGGTGAGAAATTCAACCTAATTGTCACTAACCCACCTTATATTGAAAGCAGTGATATACATTTAAATCAGGGCGATGTGCGCTTTGAGCCTTTGTCGGCATTAGTGGCGGATGATTGTGGAATGTCTGATATTAAACAAATAATTACGCAATCACGTGACTATTTGTTATCTAGTGGCTATCTTTTAATAGAACACGGTTTTGAGCAAGGTGAAGCTGTTCGTCATTTTTTCCAAAAAATGGCATTTGTGAATATTAAAACAGTGAAAGACTTTGGTGATAACGACCGTGTAACGTTTGCACAGTGGCCCTAAAGAATAATAATTGCCTGCTAGTGTGTTGTATAATGCCATGAAGGAATTTCGACTATGATGGGTGATTTTTTATTTTCAGATGAGCCAGAAGAAGCAATCAATGAGATTGAACTCGGTACCTGGAAAGTATTAATCGTTGATGATGAACCTGAAGTTCATGCTGTTACAAAACTAGCGTTGAGTGATTTTGAGTTTCAAAATAAACGCTTAGAATTCATTAGTGCGTACTCAGGTGCTGAAGCAAAAGAGCTTGTGAAAGAGCATCCAGATGCAGCCATTGTACTACTTGATGTAGTAATGGAGACCGATGATGCCGGTTTGCAAGTTGCTAAGTTTATTCGTGAAGAAGCTAAAAATAATCATATTCGAATTATTTTAAGAACGGGTCAACCTGGTCAAGCACCTGAACGACAAGTAATTATTAATTATGATATTAACGATTACAAATCTAAAACAGAGCTAACGGCTCAAAAGTTATTTACTGTTATTATGTCGAGCCTGCGCTCGTATCGGGATATTATTTCGATTGAGCAGTCACGCGAAGGGCTTGAGAAAATAATTATAGCGTCCCGTGATATTTTTTCTGCGCATTCAATAGAGCACTTTATTGAAGGCGTTATGCAGCAGTTAACTTCTTTACTTGGTATTGCTGATCAAGCTATGTATGCAACTACTTTAGTTGCACAAAATCCTGAAGCACAAAATAATAAAAAATTAATTGTTTGCTCGGGTACCGGTGACTTTGAAAAAAGTGAAGGTAAAGAGCTCGATGAGGTATTACAAGCTGAACAGTTAAGTGCATGTCATCAGGCGCTTAATGAAAAAAGCATTATTTATAAAGATAACTACTTATTCGCGTATTGTAGCAGTGAGTACAATCATAATTCGATGCTATTTATATCAGGTATTCCAAAGGATTTAACGGATACTCAGCGCCATTTAATTAAGATTTTCTCTCAAAACGTGCAACTTGCGTTTGAAAATGTACAACTTCAGTCTGAAATAGAAGCAACGCAACAAGAGCTTGTTTACAGGTTAAGTGAAGCGGTAGAGCAACGCTCAACAGAAACGGGTAATCATGTTAAGCGTGTAGCACATATTTGTCATATATTGGCACAAGGGTATGGCTTATCTAAGCATGATGCTAATTTAGTAAGGTTGGCGTCGCCTCTTCATGATGTAGGCAAAGTGGGCATTCCTGATGCGGTATTAAATAAACCAGCAAAGTTAGACGCCCAAGAATGGGAAGTGATGAAAACTCATACTGATAAAGGCTATACTATTTTAAAAGACTCGTCGCATGAGATTGTTAGTGCCGGCGCAATTATTGCAAAAGAGCATCATGAAAAATGGGATGGCTCTGGTTACCCACAAGGTTTAAGCGGAAACGCAATTAATGTATTTGGTCGTATAGTTGCACTTGCTGATGTATACGATGCACTTCGCCATAAACGATGCTATAAAGAACCCTGGACACTGCAAAACGTAGTTGATGAAATTAACGCTCAAAAAGGCACACACTTTGAACCAAAATTGGTTGAAGTATTTAACGAGAAGCTTGATGAGTTAGAAGCGGTTCTTAACCGTTTTCCTGATTAAATTTTTATAAAACAGAAGTACAGGGGCATATGGATTATTTAGCAGTAAAGCATTCACACATGGCAATTGCGATGTTGAGTGTGATTTTATTTTATGTTCGCGCATTTTCGCGAATGGGCAGTGGTAAATTAGCAAAAAATAAAGCGGTAATGATTGGTAGTCATAGTATAGATACTTTGCTATTAGTGTCTGCACTTACGCTTATATTTATGGCTAAAATTAACCCGTTTGAACAATATTGGCTATTAGAAAAAATAGTTTTAGTGGTTATATATATTGGTATTGGGGCTAAAAGCGCCAGACAAACTAAAATGACGGCTAAAGTTGCTTACGTTTTAGTTAACACTGCTGTTATTTTAGCGATAGGTTATTTAGCGACGTCTAAATCAGCTTTTTTGCTTTAAGTAATACCTGACTATTTGAGCTTTATAGTTGTTTTATAAAGCTCAAATACGACTCCCTCTCAGAAAATATTCAAAAACATCTCTATATTGGTATATAGCTTTAAAGTTAGGTAAACTACGCCTTCGTTTTCTAAAATGTTGCAGTATTAATGACTACCCTCGGGTTTGACGAACACGATGAATCTCATCTTGATGATGCTTACGATGAATTTACACCTCCAGCGATTTACCGCTGTATTAAAGCAGAGTCAAAATGGGACCCTCAGATAGATTTAACACCATGTTATGAAACTTTAACTGACTTTGAACAGCAAATTTCAGCGCTGTGTTTAAAAGTGAGTGATGAGCACGATCGCTTCGAAAAATTATTAGATATGTTTTACAGCGATTGGCTATTTAGTGCCTCAGGCTTAAAAGTGCCAGAATACAAATTAAATACATTAAGCTATACGCTTTCTATGCGTAGTGGCTCACCAACAACGCTTGCAATTATACTTTGTCACTTTTTACAACAAGCTAACTTTGATGCAAATCTTAGTCTTACGCTGGGTGATGTTGGTGTTCATGTGGCGATAAGTGATGAAGAGGGCTACATAATTGAGCCAAGCAGCGGGCAACAAAGCTGGTATATCATCCCTGAAAACGCAGATGAAGATGATGGGCAAGAACAAGAACCTTTAGAGTTAATTTTTGATGACGAAGTATATAAGCTATTTTTAGCTCAGCAAAAATGGTCTTTCATTAGCGAAAACAAATTTGGTCATGCTTTGACCTGTGTAGAGATGCTAATGGAGCTAATAGGCGACGACCCGTATGAGAGACGCGACAGAGGTTACTTATTAAATCAGCTCGGTTGCCCTAAAATGGCACGTGATGATTTACAGTTTTTTGTCGATGAGTGTCCGGACGATCCTGCAATAGAGATTATTCAACACCAAATAGAAGAACTAGAAGATAATAATAAAACGCACCATTAAGAATAGGAATAATTATGGTTGAAACTCAAAGCGCATTAATTACAAATGATGCCGTTGTGCTTGGTTTGCTTGCTGTTATTTTAGGGGTTATTTTTAAAACCTCAAACAGTGAGCGTCCAGCTTTAAAACGATTTTATAAATACGTACCTGCTTTACTACTGTGTTACTTTTTACCTTCGTTATTAAATACCTTTGGTATTGTAGATGGTAATAAATCTAATGTTTATTATGTGGCTTCGCGCTACTTACTGCCTGCTTGTTTAATACTACTTACCATTAGTATTGATTTAAAAGCTATTATTAACTTAGGCCCTAAAGCGCTCATTATGTTTTTAGTGGGTACATTAGGTATTGTTATTGGTGGGCCATTAGCTATTTTAGTAGTGAGTGCATTTGATCCAAGTATTGTTGGTGGTCATGGGCCCGATGCAGTATGGCGCGGTATGACAACCGTTGCGGGGAGCTGGATTGGCGGTGGTGCTAACCAGGCATCAATGAAAGAGATGTTTGAAGTTGGTGGTGATATATTTTCTGTAATGATTACAGTAGATGTAATAGTCGCGAATATTTGGATGGCTGTTTTATTGTTAATGGCAGCAAATCATAAAAAAATTGATGCTGCTACGGGTGCTGATACAAGCGCAATTGAAGATTTAAAAAAACGTGTTGAAGCCTATCATGCTGAACACGCACGTATTCCTACTCTTAACGATTACATGACGCTGCTTGCAATTGCATTTGGTATAACCGGTTTAGCGCACTTTTGTGCTGACTTTTTAGGTCCGTACTTTGGCACTACTTACGAGTGGGCAAAAGAGTACAGCTTAAACAGTAAATTCTTTTGGCTAATTGTTATATCAACAACGATTGGCATAGGCTTATCGTTTACTAAAGTGAGACAAATAGAAGCGTTTGGCGCTTCAAAGGTAGCCTCTAGCTTTTTGTATATTTTAGTTGCATCGATTGGTTTGCATATGAATGTAACCGCTATTTTTAATAACCCAGGGTTATTTTTAGTTGGTGCCATTTGGATGTTAGTGCATGCAAGCATAATGTTAGTAGTAGCTAAACTAATTAAAGCACCGTTATTTTATATGGCTGTGGGCTCGCAGGCTAATGTGGGCGGTGCAGCGTCTGCACCTGTTGTAGCATCAGCGTTTCATCCCTCATTAGCACCTGTTGGTGTCCTGTTAGCTGTACTGGGCTATGGTGTGGGTACTTATATGGCTTATATTTGTGGATTAATGATGCAAGCAGTTGCACCGTAAGGAATTTAAATGAAAGACCAAATTATTAAAATTAATGAAATTGAACTAGCAAACAACAAACCGTTTGTATTGTTTGGTGGTATTAACGTATTAGAATCTCGTGATTTAGCAATGCGTGTTGCAGAGCATTACGTAGAAGTTACGACGAAACTCAATATTCCTTATGTATTTAAAGCGTCATTTGATAAGGCTAACCGTTCTTCAATCAATTCGTACCGTGGTCCTGGTATGGAAGAAGGTTTAAAAATATTTGAAGAGATTAAAAAGACCTTCAACATACCGCTTATTACTGATGTACACGAACCGCATCAAGCAGCACCTGTTGCTGAAGTTGTTGATGTAATTCAGTTACCAGCCTTTTTAGCACGTCAAACAGATTTAGTTGTGGCGATGGCTAAAACAGGTGCAATTATTAACGTGAAAAAACCACAGTTTTTAGCGCCGCATGAAATGCGCCATATCATTACTAAATTTAATGAAGCGGGTAATAATAACATCGCACTTTGTGAGCGTGGTTCTAGCTTTGGTTACAACAACCTAGTGGTTGATATGCTGGGTATGGATGACATGAAAGCAATGGCGCCTGTTATTTTTGATGCAACACATGCGCTACAACGCCCTGGTGGACGAGCTGACTCTGCTGATGGTCGTCGTGCACAAGCTGCAGAGCTTGCTCGAAGTGGTATGGCGCTAGGTATTGCAGGTTTATTTATTGAGGCGCATCCAAACCCTAACGAAGCTAAATGTGATGGCCCATGTGCGCTAGCGCTTAGTAAGTTAGAAGGGTACTTAACGCAAATGAAAGCGGTTGATGATTTAATTAAAAGCTTTGCCCCACTTGATACAAGTGCAAGCGATTTATAATTAAGCATGATGTTTATTAAAAAGCGACTCAGGTCGCTTTTTTTATGCCTTTAATATACACAAACTTATATGATGTATATAATCTCACGCATAAGAAAAACTAATTCTAAGCTTGGTTATTATGTCAAGACGGGTACCTCCATTAAACGCATTAAAAGCCTTTGAAGCGGCTGCGCGTCATTTAAGTTTTACTAAGGCTGCAGAAGAGCTCTATGTAACGCAGGCGGCAGTAAGTCATCAAATAAAAACACTTGAAGAGCATTTAGGTTTAAAGTTGTTTTTACGTAAAAACCGCTCATTATTATTAACTGAAGAAGGCCAAGGCTATTTTTTAGATATAAAAGAGATTTTTACTCAGCTTATTGATGCAACTGAAAAGCTATTAGCCCGTGGTGCTAAGGGCTCATTAACAGTTAGTCTAACACCAAGTTTTGCTATTCAGTGGTTAGTGCCTCGTTTGAGTTTGTTTAATGAGTTACACCCAGAGATAGACGTGCGAATAAAAGCACAAGATCAAGATGAAAACTCACTGACTGATGACGTAGATATTGCTATTTACTATGGAAGAGGCCATTGGAATGGCGTACAAGCGTACAAACTTCATACCGAGTATTTAGTACCACTTTGTAGCCCTATGTTATTAAGCGGGTTAAAGCCGCTTGATCAACCTAGTGATTTAGCGCATCACACCTTATTGCATGACACCACACGTAAAAACTGGAAAACGTGGATGAAAACTGCAGGCGTGCGTAACATTCAGGTAAATCAAGGACCTATATTTAGTCACTCATCAATGGTATTACAAGCTGCAGTACATGGGCAAGGTGTGGCAATTGGTAATAGTGTATTAGCTAAACCCGACATAGATGCAGGGCGTTTGGTTATTCCGTTTAATCACAGTCTAGAAAGTAAAAATGCATATTACTTAGTGCTTCGCGAATCGCAAACAGAGCTTGGTAAAATAGTTTCGTTTAAAGAGTGGATGCTGAGCTTAGTAGAGCATGAGCAAGAACATGAGTATTAACAATGATTGAATGGTTTAAAAACACCGCACAACCTGCAATTGCACAGTTTATATTTGCGCATGGTGCAGGTGCTGGTAGCGATTCTGACTTTATGCAACATATGGCAAAATTAATAAGCGAGCAAGGTGTTGATGTTGGTTTATTTGATTTTGAATATATGCAAATTGCTAAACAAACTAATAAACGTAGGCCTCCTGAGCGAGCGCCAAAGCTACTTACTCATTATGAGCAAGTGCTTGGGCAGGCGCAGCCAGATTTACCGTTATTTATAGGCGGTAAATCGATGGGCGGACGCATGGCATCAATGCTTGCGTGCAGCACAGAGCAAAGACTTTCGGGTGTTATTGCATTTGGTTATCCATTTCATCCGCCGGGTAAGCCAGAAAAGTTACGCACCGATCATTTTGCTGATATTGTTTGCCCTTTTTTAGTATTACAGGGCGAGCGAGATACATTTGGTACACGTGAAGAACTGCTTACTATGGAAATGCCAAAACAGCCTTTACTCACATGGCTGACTGATGGCGATCATTCATTAAAACCACGTAAAAAAAGTGGCGTAACTGAACTGCAAAATAGAGAAACAGCAGCGTTAAGTGCCGTTGAATTTATTAAGCAACAAGTAGAGATGTGTTAAGACTCGATTAGGGGATTAGATGATTAAATTATTTTTAATGGCCGGCAGTATTTTTTGTATGCTCTCGGTTATGTTAGGTGCATTTGCTGCCCATGGTTTAAAAAGCCGTTTATCGGAGTATTCATTAGGGGTTTTTAAAACAGCTGCTGAGTATCAAATGGTGCATGGCCTTGCACTTATTGCGGTGGCTATTTTAATTAAATGGGGCATAAACCTGAGTTGGGCTGGTGGTTTTTTTATAACGGGCACACTACTTTTTAGTGGCAGTTTATATTTACTCGCTCTAACAGATATGAAGTGGCTAGGGCCGATAACACCGCTTGGTGGATTGTGCTTTATTATTGGTTGGATTGTTATTTTAGTGCAAGTCGCACGATTTAAGTTTTAAAGAGTTTAAGGGTTAATATGTCTAGTGTTGTGATTTATTGTCGTAGTGGTTTTGAAAGCGATGCCGCTGCTGAAATAACGTTTCATGCTGCAGAGCAGGGTTTTGCAGGGTATGTAAAAGCAAAGCCAAATACAGGTTATGTTGTTTACGAATGTTTTGAAGCGCATCACAGCGACGAAATAATCAAAAAAGTCGATTTTAAAAATATGGTGTTTGCACGCCAATGGTTTGCCGGTACATTACTTGAAAACATGCCAGTAGAGGACCGTGTAAGTGCAGTAGTTGAAGCTGCTAAAGATTTTACATTGTGCTCAGAACTGCGCGTAGAAACGCCAGATACAAATGAAGGCAAAGAGCTTTTAACGTTCTGTAAAAAAATATCAACGCCGCTTAAAAAAGCCCTCGAAAAACAAAATACAGTACTGCGTGAGCCAAAAGCAAACCGCCCAGTAATGCATGTCATGTTTTTAACAAACAATACGGCTTATGTTGGTTACTCGTATAGCTTTAATAATTCTCCATTTTTCATGGGTATTTTACGCCTTCGTATGCCAAGCGATGCACCGAGTCGTTCAACGTTAAAACTCGACGAAGCGTTTAATGTATTTATTCCTGAGCAACAACGTGAATCACGCGTGGCAGCAGGTATGCGCAGTGTTGATTTAGGTGCATGCCCGGGTGGTTGGACTTATCAGCTTGTACGCCGTGGTATGTTTGTAAGTGCGATTGATAACGGCCCAATGAATGACGATTTAATGCAAACGGGGCAAGTTAAACATTTTAGAGCAGATGGTTTTAAATATCGCCCAGAAAAAAGAAATATTACTTGGTTAGTGTGCGATATGGTGGAAAAACCAACCAAAGTGACTACGCTAATGATTGACTGGGCAGTAAATGCATACGCAAAAGAGTTTATATTTAACTTAAAACTACCTATGAAAAAACGCTTTGATAGTGTTTATGAATGTCTTTCGATGATAAGAAAAGAGCTTGAGAAACATAGCATTAATTACGAGTTACAAGCTAAACATCTCTATCATGATCGTGAGGAAATAACCGTTCATTTAAACGTTACTAAGGTGCCACAAAATTTGTATAGTTAATATGTAGAGGCTAAAAGTGGTAAAAAACAATATTAATAAATGGCTAAGTTTACTTTTTTTATCACTTTTAATCACAGGTTGTGGCGGCGGCGGAGAAGGTAGTGATTCAACTACGCCCTCTGGTAACGCTGCGCCCAGTGTTACGCTCTCTGTTAGTAGTAACGTTATTGTCTCTAACCAATCGTTTACTATTACTGCGCTTGCAAGTGATAGTGACGGGCAAATAGCCAATTATCAATGGCAACAACTTAGTGGTCCTGAATTTACATTTATTGTTAATGGCAATACGCTTACAGCTACTGCACCGAGTGTAACCACTGACACGACCTTTAGTTTTTCAGTTACTGTTACTGATAATTCAGGTGCTACTGCACAACAAGTATTTTCAGGCACTATCACTTCTCAAAATAATGCACCTACAGTTAATATTACAGGCCCAAGTAGTGCACTTGCTAACACACAAGTAAGCTTAGTTGCTAACGCTCAAGATACAGATGGAACCATAAGCACTATTAGTTGGATTCAGTCTGCGGGAGATAATGTTGATTTTAGCCAATCAGATGGTGTACTTAGTTTTACTGCCCCCAATGTATCTGAAAATACAACGCTAGGCTTTAGCGTAACCGTAACTGACAATGCCGGTAAAAGCGCTCAAGCGAGTAAAACGGTTTTAATTAATCAAGTAAATAGCGCGCCAACAGTCATTGTTACAGGCCCTGAAGAAGCTGAAAAAGATGACAGTGTAACCCTAGTTGCAGATGCACAAGACAGCGATGGCAGTATTAATAGCATAACCTGGCAGCAAACAAGTGGCCCTGTAGTTGAACTTACCCAAACAGAAACAAGTATTAGCTTTAATGCGCCCACTGTTGCGCAAAATACCAATGTAACGTTTGTAGTAACTGTTACCGATGACGATAACGCTACAAATAACGCCCAGAAAATAGTTGTAATATTAGCCCCAAATAACCCACCGGCTGCCGATGATGTAAATATAAATGTGCAATATAACCAAGCCACAGAATTTAGCTTAGTGGTTAGCGACGCTGATAACGATAGCGTACAGATTGACTTTGGTGATGATTTAAATGGTGCGCAAATCAGTGTTATTGATGCCCAAGCCTTACGTTTTAGTTACACACCTCCTGCAAACAGTATCACTCCACAAAGCTATACGTTAACGGCGACTGATACAAAAGACACAACCGAATTTGTACTGAGTGTTACCGTTGTTGATTCAACGCCCGCTACAATTAGTAATGTAACGCCCCAAAATAGTAATGACCCAGTCTTTGTAGATAGCCCTGTTAGCATTACATTTTCAGATATTATGCTCGTGAGTACTTTAGCCGTTAACTCTAGTAGTGGTACTTGTACTGGAAGCGTACAAGTGTCAGCAGATAATTTTACTACTTGCTTGGCCTTAACTATTGAAAGTTTGTCGGGTACTACCAGCGACACAAGTACTTATTTTCATACTGTAAATTTAAGCGCAAGCTTTGATGAAGACACTCAATATATTGTTCGTGTTACAGCTGATTTAGCTAATTTTGATAGCACAACTATTTTGGCGCAAACTGCCACCTCGTTTACAACTTCTAGCCAAGATATAAAAATAACAGAGCTTTCATCTGTGCAATTTAGTAATGACTTACCTTGGATTGAACTTTATAACGGCACCGGTGCGACAGTAAATTTACAAGACTACTCTCTTAAAGCTCGCAGTATTAATATGTCTGATAGTACGTTGAGTGATGAGCAAGTATTTGCGCTGCCTAATAAAGAGCTTTTAAATGGCGCCTATATTATTTTACAAAGCCGCTTTGGCGATGATTTTTTAGCAAGTGCGTCATTAAATAACACTAAGCTTGTACTTGTTGGTAGCGCGAATGATCAAATTAGGCCTTATTGGTACATAAATGGTTTTGCAGAATTACTTAATAGTGCGGGTACACAAACTATCGACTTTGTTAAGTTTGGAAATTCAACCCAAGAGCCTGTAACAGCCTCGCAGTGGCAAGGCGAAAATGCTGCACAAATACTGCCAGAGCAGGGCGCCAGCTTAAAGCGTACGCTCGGCGCAACCGATACCAACCAAAATACAGACTGGAACTACTCAGTATTCAATACTCCGGCAGGGCCTAACGATATAACTTGCTCAATAGATGATGATGAAGACGGTATTCCAGATTGTGCAGAGGTAGAGGGAGCAACATTTGGTGGGCTGCCTTTGTATGAATGGGGGGCGCGTACTTCACAAAAAGATATATTTATTGAAATAGATTATATGGATAGTAGTGATGTTGGAATAACGCCTCATCGAACTGCACTTGAAAAAATTGTTAGTGTATTTGCAAGTAAAGGCTATACCGTTCATTTTGATGTAGGTGACTTATTTGATCAAAATAGCGATATTGCGCCGCAAAACTTTGATTTAGGTGGCGGAAATGTTGTCCCTTTTAATAGTTATACTCCGTTTGAGTACGATTTAAGTAGCCCTAATTTGTTTGCTTATAAAATGGAATATACCGATATAACCCGCAGACCCATCTTTCATTACTTATTAATGGCAAGTAGTGGAAATGAAGATGGCAGTATTAGTGGGTCGGGTATTGCTGAGATCAGCGGTAATGATTTAATGGTAACTATGGGCGGCTGGGGCTTAACGCTCGATACGCAAATAGCAACCAATGTAACTTATAATTATCAAGCATCAACTATCTTTCATGAGCTAGGCCATAACTTAGGCTTATACCATGGTGGCAATGAAGAGGTTAACTTTAAGCCTAATCATTTAAGCTCTATGAATTATTTATATCAATTAGCGGGTTTATCAACAATAGGTAATAACGAAGGCGATCGTTATTATGAGCGTTTTTATCCCGGCAATGCTAGCTGCGATATTACACCAAATACTAATAGTCATTTAGGCTCTACAGATGATTTTATTATTGATTATTCAAGTGGTAGTTCAGCAGATTTAAATGAGAGCACAATACTTGAAGCACAGGGGCTAAATCGAAATGGCTCACTACCTGTTGATTTTAACTGTAATGCAATTAACACCGAAAGCCTAACCAGCTTTGATACTAACCAAGATAATACAATATCAATACTTAGTGATGTAGATGAGTGGAGCATGCTTAATTTGCAGTTTTATATGCAAAGTGCAGGTAATCGATTTGGCGTGCCAAATACTAATAATAGTAAGGTGTATAATTTACAAAGCTCACCTACTAATATTGAAACGCTGCCCAGTTATATAAAAGAAGCGCAGCCAAGTAGTGCAATTATTGCTGAGTTAAAAGCAATTAAAGAGCATTAATATGAAACTAGGGTTAAGTATTAAGTTTATTGTTTGTAGTAGTTTTTTAAGCTTACTAATAGCGTGTAGCGATACTAACAATGCACGTGAATGGTTACTAAAAAACGACAATTTATATTACAAAAATACAGCTATTGACTGGCGAGTTGAATCAGTAAAGGGCTGTAAGACATGCGTTATAAGGCAAGATGTTGTTTATCAGCCTGAAGGCATTAGTAGTTATAATACGTTAATGCAGAGTCAAAATTGGGTGGCGGTACATGAGTTAAGTAAAATCAATGTTATTCGTTTAAAGATGCCAGACCAAACACCTTACTTATTCGTAGAGCGTATAAAAGGGCGAACACTAAAGCTGTTTGATCAGCAGCAAAACTACAGTATAAAAATTGGTGAAGTTACAGCCGTTAATTTTAACAATCAGCGCTTTAGTATTTTGATTAAAAAATTTGAAGAAGTAGATAAACAAAGCGTCGCATTACCAAGGCGTGCATCGCTTGAGTTTATTGTTTTAAAAATAGATTAAAAAAAGCACCTTAGGTGCTTTTTTATCTCGGGTGCGGTGTCCTTCGGATATTAAAAAGTCAGCAACCTCTTAATTAACTACGGTATTTTGGTCGATAATTATCGACCCACAAACGTGTTGCACCACACACAGCTACAGGCATAACTATTAAGTTTACAAAGGGTATAGCCGTTAATAACATAACAGCAAAACCAAACCCGTATGATAAACCTTGCTTAGATTTTAAATCGTCTTTCATCTGTTTAAAGCCAATTTTATGGTTATCAAACGCATAGTCTTCATACTGCACCGCGTACATCCAACAGGTAAACAAAACCCATAGTATTTGTCCAATGACAGGTAAAACCCAAAGTAGTATGAAAAAACCAATAGCGCGAGGAAGGTAATAGCACAACTTCGTCCACTCACGGGCAAGCATTCTAGGTACATCTTTAACTAATTCGGAAAAACCATCATCGTTAATTTTTTGACCCGTTAAATAAAGCTCAACTTTTTCGCTTAATAAAGCATTGAATGGGGCTGCAATAAAATTAGTGATTATAGTAAATAGCATACTGTAGCTAAATAATACGACTAATACAGCAATTGGCCACATTAGCCATTCAAGCCAGCTTAACCATTCTGGTAGCATGTTACTGATGTAGCTAAAGCTATCACTTAGCCATCCAAATAAGAAAAACAACGAACTACCAAATAGCAGAACATTAATTAAAAGCGGGATAAGTACAAAGCGCTTTAACCCTTTTTGGCTAATTAATTTAAATCCCGAAAAAAAATATTCCATACCTTGTGTGATCTGCACTGTAACCTCAAAAAATATTTACCATTAGTTATAGTATAAATAGCTTAATAATTTTGAACAGTAATTTTAAGTAACAAAGTGTTAGCTTTAATGTTGCGGTTTTGGTTATATAGTAACTACAGGTGTTTAGTAATATGCAATTATGATTAATCAATGTAGACCCGGTTAGTTTTTTATTAATAAAAGAATGAACTTACTAATCATGACTATACTGAACTTTACTACGTAGAAAAAAAGCATCTGTTTGAGGCTTTTTGTTGTATCAATATGTATAAATAATGCGAGCAAGTGAAAATGGGTACGGATAGGTTAAAAAAGTTATTATCTCACCAGCAAGGCATCTTATCTAAAATTGCATTAGGGGTACCTTTAAATGAGGTGCTTACTGAAATTTGTTTATCAATAGAGCAGATTATTGATGATGAATCTGCTAGGTGTTCCATTTTATCAGTTAAAGGCCAGCAGCTTTTTCATTGCGCAGCCCCTAATATTCACCCAGAGTACTGTAGTTTGCTTAATGGGGTTCACATAGGGCCAAAAGTGGGCTCTTGTGGTACTGCTGCATTTTCGAAATCGCGCACGATTGTAGAAAATATTGAAATCTCACCGCTATGGGAGGACTTTAAAGATTTAGCGCTAAAGTTTGATCTTAGGTCATGTTGGTCAACACCTATTTTTTCAACTCAAGCTGATTTGTTAGGCACCTTTGCTATCTATCACAGCACACCTAAAACCCCATCAGAGCAAGATTTAGAATTAATAGATTTTTTTGTGCACTTTTCAAGTATCGCTCTTGAGAAAAGTAACGAATTTGAGAAGGCAAAACAGCTTGTCGTTAATTTACAGCATAGTAATGAAAAATTTAAAGCCTTCACCAAAGTAATGCCCGATCTCATCCTCATTTTAAGTGAAGATGGCACATATACCGATGTTTATGGTACCTCTAATGAGTTACTGCTTGATTCGACCACGGATCTTATTGGTGAAAATGTTAAAGACCTGCTTCCTCAAAAAGATGCGCAGATGATAATGGACGTCATTGAAACAACACTCTCGACTAACGAGATGCAAATTTTTGAATATGAATTAGATGTGCCAAAAGGAAGTGTAGTTTTTGAGGGACGAGCTGCCGCTTTAGATCATTACAACCCCAATAGTCCTACAAAAAGACATGTAGTATGGATGGCCAGAGATATTTCAATAAAGAAAAAGGCTGAGCAAGAAGTTCATAAACTCGCCTTTTACGATCCATTAACTAATCTTCCAAATAGAAGAATGCTTAGCGACAAATTAAGTCGATGTGTAGAGAGTGTTAAGCGTAATAAAAATATAGGGGCATTATTATTTTTAGACCTAGATAACTTTAAGCGTATTAATGACTCGTTAGGGCACAGTGCGGGTGATGAAGTACTTGTAGAGTTATCAAAAAGGTTAAGCGCAATAATAAAAGGCTCAGATACACTGGCCAGAGCGGGTGGTGATGAATTTATTATTTTACTCAAACACATAGGGCAAGATACAAAGCAAGCAATCCTAGAATGTAAAGCCGTTGCTAAAGAAATTCAAAGAGCTTTTCATGATAAGTTTGAAGTGGGCAACCTTGCATTTCAAGTAAGTTGTAGCATAGGTATTTGCCTAATTGATAGCGTAAATGCACAGGCTGACAATATATTAAAATTTGCAGATACTGCTATGTATCGTTCTAAAAATAAAGGGGGTAATAGCAGCAGCTTTTACGATCCAGCCTTGCAAACACTACTTGAAAAGCAAACAGAGCTAGAAACCGACATAGTGAGAGCAATTGCATCTAATGAGTTTTGTGCTTACTTTCAGCCACAAGTTAATACGCAGGGTGATGTTGTTGGTGCTGAAGCACTTATTAGATGGAACCACCCTCAAAGAGGGCTGATAACAGCAAACGAATTTATACCTATTGCAGAGCAATACGGACTTATTCAAAAACTACAAAATATTGTTTTGCATGATATATGTATTTTAATTAACGAGCTTAAAGCAAGCGCTATCATTGACGACTCGTTTAGTGTTTCAATTAATATTAGTCAAAGTCAGTTCAATTCATCAAATTTAAAAGGTGAGCTGTTCAACACTATCAATGAATTTGATATTCGAGCATCACAAATTAAGTTAGAAATAACCGAGTCAATGCTCTCTAGTGATATAGATTATACAATTAGGCAAATGAAAGAGCTCATTGCGGCTGGCTTTTTATTTTCGATTGACGATTTTGGAACTGGATACTCTTGCTTAGCTTACTTAAGTGCGTTTCCTGTTAAAGAATTAAAAATAGATAAAAGCTTTATTGATAAAATTTTAGATAATGAGATTGGCTTTAATATCGCGCAAACAATTATCAGTTTAGGAAAAAGCTTAAACTTAGTGGTCGTTGCAGAAGGCGTAGAAACAACAGAGCAGTATGACTTACTTAAAAAAATGAATATTGACACTATGCAAGGCTACTTAGTTGCAAAGCCGATGGATAAAGAACGTTATTTAAAATGGCATAGTGCTAATAGCAATCCGCAATAATACTTAATCAATTAGAGGGATTAAATCTGGCGGTAACTGTGTTAAAAAATTCTGCCTTGTTATCGACACGATTTTCTTATCTCAAAATAGATCACTTAATTAAGCAAATTTGGTACGGAAATGCTCTCAGAGCTTAATTACTTAAAGGCCAATGTTTAATAATTGGGAATAACCTAACAGAGACTTCCCATATGCTAGGTCACTTTTACTTTTTCTAGCTGCTAAAATTCCCCAAACTATATGCTAAATAAGGACTAAAGATTTTTTGGTTAAACAATGCTAAGCTATGCCCGCTTGAATATATTATTTAAAGCTTAATAAACTTATAACAATGAATGGAAGCTTTATGCAGTTAGTCGATTTGAACCCTAATGATCCCGATGTAGTAAATGTATTTGACGATATAGACCGACTTATAAATTCTTTATACCCTGTTGCTACAGCGCAGTCTTTGGAGTTAAACGAATTAACCTTACCTAATGTGTATGCTATTGGTTTAAAAACTGAAGAAGGTATTATCGCTTGTGGTGCGATTGTAGAGAAATTTGATACTCAGCCTTATGGCGAAATAAGACGTTTATATGTAAAACCAAGTCATCGTGGTAAAGGGCTATCAAGACGTATTATGCAGATTTTATTACATCAAGCTGGCGAAAAGAAAATCCCGTTAATACGTTTAGAAACAGGTCCAAAGCAAATAAAATCAATCAATTTATATGAAAACTTAGGCTTTAAACGCTGTAGCAGTTTTGGCTCATATGTAGATAATCCACAAAGTGTATTTATGGAGTTAGGGCTTAGCCAATAAGCTTATTAACGCTACGACATGTTAAAGCTTAATGTGTCGTAAATATCTGGCCTCATTATTACCTTGTAATAAAAGTCATACTCAAACTATTAACTATAAAAGCAGCTTTTATAGTGATGCAAAAAATACTTCACTGTTTTTAACACCTGTCTTCGTATAAAATCTGCCTCGATAATTAGTGACTAACTTACAAAGCGAGAATTTTTATCTTTTCTAAAAGTAGCAATAAACAAATGAGCGAAATAACAGTAGTAACCCACAATGGTAATTTTCATGCAGATGACGTTTTTAGTATTGCGGTACTTAAACATGTTTTGCCAACGTTTAAACTGGTACGTACTCGCGATAAAGCGCTTATAGAGAGTGCCGACTTTGTAATTGATGTAGGTGGCGAATACGATCCTGAAGCTAATCGCTTTGATCATCATCAACGCGGTGGTGCAGGCGAGCGAGAAAATGGCATCCCTTTTTCATCATTTGGTTTAGTGTGGAAAAAATACGGCTTAGCGCTGTGTGATGATAACCAAGCCGTGGCTGATAGAGTGGATTCAGGCTTAGTTTCAACCATTGATGCCATTGATTGTGGTCATGTTGAAGGTGTATCAAAGGGAATAAGCTTGAGCCAAACAATCTCAATGTTTAACCCTACGTGGGAAGAAGAGAGTAACTTTGATACCTGTTTTGATGAAGCTGTTGAATTTGCAGCTCGAATGCTCATTCGTTTTATCGCCTCAGCTCACGGTAGTGTAAATGCAAAAGCGATTGTTGCTAAAGCAATTGAAAATGCAGACGATGCTAGAGTTATCGTGCTTGAAAAATACACACCGTGGAAAAAAACAGTGCATATTTTATCAAGCGATGCGCTATACATGGTTTACCCATCGCATTCTGGGCAATGGATATTACAAACAGTACCCGTTGAGCCTGGCTCGTTTGAAGATAGAAAACCGCTTCCTAAAGCATGGTCAGGTTTATCTGATCAAGCGTTTATAGATGAAACCGGTATTGACGACGCTGTGTTCTGTCACAATGGCTTATTTATAGCGGGCACTAAGTCGTTTGAAAGCACAATGAAACTTGCCACCATGGCGCTTAGCGAATAACAACGCAGATTCATAACGAATACTAAGCATAACAATTTATATAGATTGTTATGCTTGTTATCTTAGCGTGGAGCATTATGTTTGAACTAAAAACAATCGCACTTTTTACTATTACAGCCTTAGCAGAAATAGTGGGTTGTTATTTGCCTTACCTTTGGCTTAAGCAAGATAAAAGCATTTTACTTTTAATTCCTGCGGCTTTAAGTTTGGCACTATTTGCATGGTTGCTATCTTTACATCCTACTGCAGCAGGGCGCGTGTATGCAGCTTATGGCGGCGTATATATTTGTGTTGCGCTATTATGGTTATGGGTTGTTGATGGCGTAAAGCTTACTATGTGGGATATTATTGGTGGTTTAGTTGCACTGCTAGGTATGGCTATAATTATGTTCGCACCAAAAAGTGCATAGCTGGCTCATACTCAATAAATAAAAAGCGCCTATTTATAGGGGAAAACACATATAGGCCCTGTCTTGGCTAAAAACCAAATGCACAGCTGCAATTTCTACCTCCAAAGATAAACACACCCTAGTGCTATTTAAAGTCCTATCTCGATTATTTTCAAACTGCCAATAAAATATAACAACTTCAATACGACAGGCAATACCTAACGCTACATATGCGCTAAGCAACTATTGAAGCTGGTGGATGTTATGCTGAGCGTTTTAGAAGTGCAGATTATATTCAATTTTAAAAATGCATAGGTATTACTTAAACACAACACGTTGGCTAAACTATGAGTAATATGAAGCGTGTAGAACACTCGGTTCTAATTCTTCAAAAGCAGATTCTATTACCAAAGTAACTCCAGATTAGTTTTATTGAATAGGGTAACTCATTTTTGCTAATAAAATTTATAAAGAGTCATTTAAAAACAGCCATTTTTTACAACTTTTCTTATCTTTAACAATCATCAAAGTCCTATTTTATATACGCTGGAGGGCAATGCGTGATTGGTTGTTTTGTTAATATTAGAAATCACTCGTTACGAGTAAAAATACTTGTTGGACTTAGATCTCTATTTTTCTTTTAATGCGCGGCACTAGCCGAGTTGGCACTAATTAAATAAAAGAGAAAGATAAATGAAAGAAACAACATCACTAGAACAAGCTCGTACGAGCTACAATGTTCGTCATTGGAGCCAAGGTTTTTTTGGTATTAATGATCAAGGTGATGTGTATGTTGCGCCCAAGGCTCATGCCCCAGAGCAAACCATTGCATTAACAGATATCGCAAAGCAACTACAAGATAAAGGTTTAAGCTTACCTGCTTTAGTTCGTTTTCCGCAAATTTTACACCATCGTGTACACAGCTTATGCGGCGCATTTAATACTGCGATTGAAAACTATGGTTACCCTAAAGACTACCTATTAGTTTACCCAATAAAAGTAAACCAACAACGTGAAGTGGTTGAGGAAATAGTAGCAAGCCAAGCACAAGTAGAAAAAAAGCAACTTGGTTTAGAAGCAGGCAGCAAGCCTGAACTACTTACAGTATTAGCATTGGCTGAAAAAACCAGCGCCGTTATTGTATGTAATGGCTACAAAGATAAAGAATACGTACGTTTAGCACTTATTGGCGAAAAGCTAGGTCATAAAGTGTATATCGTACTTGAAAAGCTTTCTGAGCTAGACATGGTGCTTAGCCAAGCAAAAGAGCTTAACGTAAAACCACGCATTGGTATTCGTGTACGTTTAGCGTCGCAAGGTAAAGGTAAATGGCAAGCGAGTGGCGGCGAAAAATCAAAATTTGGTTTATCTGCATCGCAAGTTTTGCATGTAGTTAATCGTTTAAAAGACGCAAACCAGCTTGATTTACTTCAGCTAGTACATTTTCACTTAGGCTCACAAATGGCGAACATTCGTGACGTACGTTTAGGTGTAAGCGAAGCTGCGCGTTTTTACTGTGAGCTACGTAAATTAGGCGCAGAAATTGATTGCCTTGATGTAGGTGGCGGTTTGGCTGTTGATTACGACGGCACACGTAGCCAGTCGCATAACTCTATGAATTACAGCTTAGCTGAATATGCAAATAACATTGTGTACACCATAGGTGATACATGTAAGCAATATGAGCAACCAATGCCAACTATTATTTCTGAGTCGGGTCGTGCGCTTACGGCGCATCATGCTGTGCTTATTTCCAATGTTATTGGTACTGAAAGTTACACGCCAGAAGAGTTAGTAGCGCCAGCGGCAGATGCACCCCTTTTATTAAAAAATATGTGGGCATCGTTTGTGCAGTTAACTGATTTAACGGATGACCGTGCATTAATTGAAATTTATCACGACAGCCAAGGCGACTTAGCTGAAGCGCATAACCAGTTTGCATTAGGTTTATTAGACTTATCGCAGCGTGCGTGGGCTGAACAAATTAATATTCGTATTTGTTATGAACTTAATAAGCACATGGATAATAAAAACCGTTTTCATCGTCCTATTATTGACGAGTTAAACGTACGTTTAGCCGATAAATTTTTTGTAAACTTCTCGTTATTTCAATCGCTTCCAGATGCATGGGGCATTGATCAAGTGTTTCCGGTATTGCCATTAAGTGGCTTAACTGAAGCACCAAAAAAACGTGCTGTATTACTTGATATAACCTGTGATTCAGACGGTGCACTTGAGCATTACGTAGACGGACAAGGTATTGAAAGCACACTACCTGTACCAGAGTTTAGCGCTGATAAACCTTATTTAATGGGCTTTTTCTTGGTGGGTGCTTATCAAGAAATTTTAGGTGATATGCATAACCTGTTTGGCGATACGCACAGCGCGATTGTTAATATGGATGAGCAAGGCGTTGCAAGCATTACCGAGATAAACCAAGGTGACACTGTTGCTGATATGATGCGATATGTACATTTAGATGTTGAAAGTTTTCAGAAATCATATGAGCAGTTGGTAAGCGCAAAAATTGAAAAACACGAACAGCAAAGCGTTTTAGACGAGTTGCAAAGCGGCCTTGATGGCTACACTTATTTAGAAGAGTTATAAGCAATGTCGACTTTGTTTGGTCACGCAGATCACTCATTGTACTCAAATGGGATGACGTTTTTACGTCGTCCTATGGTGCAAAACATTAATGTAATTGATGCAGACGTAGTCGTTTTAGGCTTACCGTTTGATTTAGCGACATCGGGTCGCCCTGGTGCACGTTTAGGCCCTGATGCGATTCGTCGTGCGTCTGTTCATTTAGCATGGGAAGACACTAAGTACCCGTGGACGTTCCCGTTGTTTGAGCGCTTAAAAGTGGCAGACGCAGGGGACTTTACTTACCCTGTTGGCGATCCTGAGTATTTTACTGCGCAACTAGAAATGGCTGCTGAGCAAATACTTCGTCAAGGTAAAACGCTATTAGGTTTAGGGGGCGATCACTTTGTGACGCTTCCGCTATTACGTGCTCATGCAAAAATACATGGCAAAATGGCGTTAGTGCACTTTGATGCGCACACCGATACCTATAGCAACGGCTCGCGATTTGATCACGGCACTATGTTTTATCATGCGCCAATGGAAGGGCTAATTGATGTTGAGCACAGTATACAAATAGGTATTCGTACCGATTTTGATCAAAGCAAACATGAGTTTGCTGTGATTGATGCAATGCAAGCTAACGATTTACATGCAAATGATATTGCAGCGCAAATACTTAAACGAGTAGGTGACCTACCTGTTTACTTAACATTTGATATAGATTGTTTAGACCCTGCGTTTGCGCCTGGTACAGGCACTCCTGTGTGCGGTGGTTTAACGTCAGATAAAGTACTTAAAGTACTGCGTGCGCTAAAAGGCATAAACATGGTAGGTATGGATGTGGTAGAAGTATCACCGTCGTATGACCAAAGTGAGCTTACCGCTATTGCCGCAGCAACAATTGCTAGCGAATTACTGCATTTGTGGACACATAAAAATAAGTATTAATTTTACAAATTAAATACTACAAAAAAGGGTATGCGCAGGCATACCCTTTTTTAGTTAGAGGTATCGATTATTCTGCAGCTTAATTTCCTTTAACCAAATAACGCTTAGCCCAATAAGAGGCAGGTTAGTAGTAACAGGGTTAAATGCTTCAATAAGTAATTGTGGCTGCATTGCAACTACAGCGAGTAGAAGGCCAATTAATGCTAAAATATTTAAAATTACTAGGTGTTTATTTTTATAAAACACAAATAAACACAATCCAAATATAATTTCGCCAACACCCGCCGAACGTGTAATTAAGTCAGACACTTCTGCTGAAAAACCAGCACTGCCAGTCATTAATTTTTCAAGTGGTGCAATATGATAAAGCTTTGGAAAAAAGCCATGATATATCCAACTTAAACTCACTATGTAGCGAGCAAGTTGAATATAACCGCGATTATTTCCTAGCATTGTCAATACGCTCTTGTGCACTTGGGTGGCTAGATAAGTACTCTAAAAAGTCATTTACTTTTTCGAGGTGTTCGTTTTCGCTGGTATGGCTTTCTTGTAGGGCTTCTATTGCATCAGCAAAGTCATTACTCGAATACCCAAGCGACTCTAATTGAGTGAGTGCAAAGGTATCTGCCTCGCGTTCCATATCTCGTGAAAACCCTTGCTGAGCAAACGATGCACCCGTACCTAACGCAACCTCAGCAACCCCTTCTAAATCACCAAATACAACCGCTAGCACAATCGTACTTGCGGCAGATTGTGCTGTAATACGTACGCTATGCTGGTGGACTACATGGCCCATCTCGTGTAGCAATACCGCTTTTAGTGCATTGGGTTTATCGGCAAGTAAATTTGCTAAATCATCTGTGACCACGATACGACCATGGGGTAGTGCAAACGCGTTAGCACCAAAGCTGTCTGATTTATAAAACGATAATCTATAAATCGATTGATCAAGCGATAACGCATTAAGCATACTTGTAAAATGCGCTTGTACTTTAGCTTGTTGCTCTGCGGGCAGCTCGCTTGGGTCAAGCGCAATCTTTTTAATTAGTGTAAAGCTTTGCTCCCCCATTTGTTCCACAACATTTCGTGGCAAGGTATCAACACTGTAAACAGCAATGGCCGGTACCGCTTTATAAAGTACTAACCACATAAAAAGCGGTGTAAATATGACTGCAGCTAAAATTGCCCATTTACTTTTTTCAAGGCGCTCCATTATGTGATGGTTATTTTCTTTAAATGGCCATCTGTAACTTACATCTTGAGGAATAAAACGACTGCCATCTTCAAAGTTTAGTTCGTCGGCAAGTCCTGCCATCCCCGAACTTAATTTTAGACTTGAGATTGCGTGGCGAGCTATAACGTGTTCATCGTTGATAACTTCAATGTGTGTGTCGCTAATAGTTGCAACACACACTTGATAGTTACTCGATGCGATGGGGAAAAAATGTCCCTTTACATGCATAGTGAGCTCTTAAGTTAGAGAAAGGTCAATATCAAATACGTTTGCAGCTTCCTCAGCAAATGATGATTGCTGTTCTTGCGCGGTATCAATTAGGTTTAATGCACCAGGATAAATAGTGACGTTAGTTACATCAGCGAGCATTTTTGATGTACGTACTTTTGTCCATGGGTATGCAAGGCCTAAAGAAAATACAATAGCCAACATATTAGTTAATAGTAAAACAGCGAAAGGAATTGGTTTTAGCTCTGATTTAAATGTAGCAACGCCTTCAAAATAGCTGTTATCAAAAATGTGATTTCTAATAGCGGCGTGCCATACAGCAGAAACAATGGCAATCATTAGCACATAGGCAATCATCATAAAGATAGGAAGCATAACCATAGCTGCAGAGTTTTCTAAATTTTGTTGATTTTCAATATCTACTAAGTTGAGGCCAAATAATCCTAAAATCCCCATAAATACCACCATGGTGATAGAGCTCACTACAAAGCAAATAAGCGCTGTTAAGTAATAGGTTTCGCCTTTTAGATTTACAGTAAGCGGTTTGTCGCCATAACTAATATTGCTATGGATATAGCTATCAATACGTTTTATAACGTAAGGCATTAATAAATAAAGCGTAAATATGCTGGCAATAGGTAAAAGTATAAAGTTAACAAAGGCTTCGCCATAGCTGCCTTTAAAAGCAAAGCGAACATTACGATGGCGGGTCATACGCAGATTAAAACGTAAACCTTGGTTAATAATCCATGGCATTAAAAAGATAAAACCAAGAGCAATAAACAGGCCTAAAATAGGCATAAAGCTAATAGAAAATGTATAAATAAAAAATACAATAACCGCTAAAATCCGACCTTTTAAAATTTGTATTGGCGTTGCTAGGTAGTCAAAGCTATGACCATTTATACGGGTGTGGCCGTAAAAATAGCGATGCGTACGTACTTTAGCCCATGCTGAGTATATGCCAAGCGTAATAACGCTAAGTAATATATTTACGATCCAAATTCCAAAAAACTCACCGCCTTTACCACTAAACTGCACTTTTCCGCTAAAAATTGGTTCAGCAGGCTCATTTATTGGTGGGGTTGTTTCAGATGGGGTAGGGTGTATTGATTCCATTAAAATTATATCCATGTTGTTTTTTTGTTAATTTACCCATTTTTAGTGCAAAATTCAATGTTTATAATTATCTCACCCTTCTGTAAACAGCTATAAATAGGCGTTTTAAGTATTGAGTTAAATACTCTAATACTTTTTTATAAGTAAACCTCGCTGGTTTTATTTATTTGGCTGGTAACTGGGAACTTTAGCTTTTTAATATGCGATTTAGCTACTATACATAGTTAATGCTGCTTAAATGTAATGGCATTAATTATGTATTAAGCACACCTACGTACAATTAAGCTAATTGATTTATATGCCAAAATAATAGATTGTAAGAGTAGTGGGGATGTAAATTTATTTAGGTTTTACAGCTTTTATCACCGCTTTAAATAACATTAGGATATTTATTATGTTTCAAGCAGTCGTGTTAGGGGGATTAGAATTTAGCCCGCTGATTGTTTATTTCCCAATTGCGTTTATTTTAACAGCGCTGACTCGTTTTGCTTTGCATCGACTAGATTGGCATGACCGTATTTGGAAAGTGGCTTGGTTTGAAGTGTCACTATTTGTTTGTTACTTGGCACTGGCCGTCTATTTACTAAGTGGAAGATAAATTGAATGATTAAATATCTGCGTATTACTTTTACTATCTTGGTTGTTATAGCCGCTGTATTTGCTGGGCGCTGGGTTTGGACTGACTACATGCATACTCCTTGGACGCGCGACGGTCGCATTCGAGCAGACATAGTGACAGTTGCACCAGACGTATCGGGCTGGGTTACTACTTTAAACATTAAAGATGGTCAAAACGTACAAAAAGGCGAAGTACTTTTTAATGTTGATCAAAAGCGTTACCAAGCAGCGCTTGATAAAAGTAAAGCCAATACAGAAAATACGCTATATACATGGGAGCTTGCTAAACATAAATACGAAAGACGTGTTGAGCTAAACACTCAACAGGCAATAAGTGAAGAAACGCTAGAATCAACACGTATCAATACTAAAATTGCTGAGGCAAATTATAACCTAGCTAAAACAGAGCAAACAATTGCGCAATTAAATGTTGATAGAACTAAAATTGTTGCGCCTGCATCGGGGCAAATAATTAATCTGAATTTACGCCAAGGTAACTATGTAGCTCAAGGCACACCTGTGTTTGCTATCGTGCAGTCAGATTCATTTTACGTAACGGGTTACTTTGAAGAGAGTAAAATACCGCTTATTTATCCTGATCAAAAAGCTAAAATAGCGCTTTTAAGCGGTGGTAAGCAATTAACGGGGCACGTAGTGAGTGTAGGTAAAGCAATTGCAAATACGAATACACAAAGTAACGGGCAGCTTTTACCACAAGTACAACAAACATTTAATTGGGTACGTTTATCGCAACGTATTCCTGTTGATATTAAGTTAGATTCATTGTCCGAAGATACACAGTTAAGCGCAGGAATGACCGCCACAATACATCTCGCTACACGTTAAGGGGAATATAGTGGGCGTTGTATTACAAAATTTGTTTTTTCCTAAAAAACAGGCAATTATTTTTGCGACTAAGGGCGTTATAGCCATGGTAATGGCGCTTACTATTGCTATGTGGCTTAATCTTGAAAGACCTTATTGGGCGTTAGTCTCGGCTATATTTTTGCAATTACGCCCGCAAAGCGGATTGGTTATTGAAAAAGCAATTTGCCAAATAATAGGCACCATAGTGGGTGGTTTATTTGGCATATTGCTTTTAACTCAGTTAATTCTCTACCCTTATTTAGCGCTCGGTGCATTGGCATTATGGTTGGGGGTAAACTCTGCGTTATCGGCAATGGTACGCCAAGCAAACTTTGTTTATGCGTTTGCTATGGCAGGTGTAACAGCCGCTATTATTGTACTTTTAGTCATGGTTACTCCGGCAATGGTGAGCAGCCAAAGCATATTTGATATTGCACAAGCGCGCGTGAGTGAAATAGTAATAGGCTCAATATGTGCAGGCCTTGTGAGCCATTTGTTTTGGCCTGTAAAAGTTAAACACTTACTGCAAGTACAAGCGCGGTCGGTTATAAACCAAACGTTAGATTATTTAGTAACTGAGCTTGATTCTAAAGGCTCGCACGAAAATCGCCATCAGCAAATAGATGGCATTATGGCAACATTAGGATCAATAAACGAAGACTCCAGCGCAGTAAGGTACGAAGGGCCAAAAGGTCCAGGGCGCTCACGTGCTGCAAATCAATTGTCGCAAAAAGTACTTTCTTTACTGGCTTCAATTCAAATAATTGGTCGCCTGCAACGAAACCACGCAGACCTTATTACTCCCACATTAGACAAATTAATAAGTAAACTTAAACACGTATTCGCGCAAATTAAAGAATCTGACGATTTTGATTACTGCGCCGAACAAGTTAAAACGCTGCGTAAAGAGCTAACCGACTATAGAGCAAATACGGTGTGTGATTCGCCATTTGAATCTCACATGCTCAATGTAAGCTTAGAAGTGGCAGCCGACTTAACAATTTTACTACGGGCATACAGAGCTTTAGAACAACGCGATAAAACATTATTAAATGCACCCAGTATGCTTACATATCGCGACCCATTAGCTGGCATTATTGTTGGATTTAGAACTGCTTTGGTGTTTTCTATCGGCGCATTTATTTGGATTAATACAGGTTCTTCAGCTGCATTATTAATTATGATATTACCGGTCATATTTTCGATAATGCTGTCGAGAATACCCTTGGCTATTTTACAGGTTGTAATTAAACGTTTATTGGCAGGTATAATTGTTGCTACTTTTGTAACTATTTTTTATGCGTTAAATTTACTGTCGCAAAGTGGAGGGCAATTAGAAATATTATTGCTTGTATTAGCTGGTCCGTATTTTTTGGGTTTGCTGTTACTCGCTGATCAACAAACGCTGCCATACGGCTTAGGGTTTTGTATTCCATTTACTATTTTGGTTAGACCCAGCACAGATATGAGCCTTGCGTTTTCAATTGATTATACACTCAGCTCTGCAATCGCTATTTTTGCTGGCGTGAGTATTTTATTTTGGATTTTTCAGTTATTTACAGGGCCAAGTGTTCAGTTACTTGTTCATCGTGTTTTTAAGGCTACCTATAAAGATTTACTCGAAATAAATACCCATCAAACTCCGAGTATTTGGTACAACCGCCGCATGGCAGATAGGTTAATCCGTTTAACTAATTACGATCAAGGTTCACACTCACGCGCTATTACCGATATGGCTCTTACCGGTCTAAACTTAGGGCATGCTTCAGTGCGATTAAACTCAATTTGCGAAAACCTTGCTGGTGACACAAAGCTAAAATACTTAAATGAGTGGCAACGCACGTTGGCTGATGCATTTATGCTGGCTACCAAAGGTAAGTTTGATGAAAACTTTAAACAAGCGTCTGATAATCTTTATAACGAATTAGCCGAATCTGTTGGTGATTCAAACCAATTAGAGGCAATAAAAGGGATGTTTATTCGCATTAATCTGACCTTTGAAAGAAGTGCTAGCAAGATAAATTAACCCTATTCGCTGCTTTTCGAGTTCAGATGTTATAACGAAATCTGTTATACTTAATGGACAATTTTATGGGGCTGTTATGATTTCAAAAAACCAACTCAAACTTATTCGCCAACTTGGCCAAAAAAAGTACCGAAAGCAATATAATCAATACCTTGTACAGGGTGAAAAAAACGTACTTGAGTTATTAAACAGCCCATTAAATGCGGTTAATATTTTTGCTACAAACGAATTTATAAATGCGTACCAAGGTGAGTATCAGCACGCTAATTTTATTGAAGCAGATGAAGAGACTCTCACTAAAGCGAGTACATTAGTGAGCAATAATGCAGCCATTGCTATTGTTGATATGCCAAACGCAGAGCTACCTAAAGGCAATGGCTTAATACTCGCGCTTGATGGCGTGTCAGACCCAGGTAATTTAGGCACAATAATTAGAGTGGCTGATTGGTACGGTATTAAACATATAGTAACCAGCACCGACAGCGCTGATGCGTATAACCCTAAAACAATTAGCGCCACAATGGGCTCATTTGTAAGGGTATCGGTAAGCCAAGTAGATTTACCTGATTACTTACAGTCTTTAAATTTACCTGTTTACGGTGCTTTTTTAGATGGACAAAGTGTACATAAAACCCAATTTACGGGCTCAGGCGTTTTACTAATGGGCAGTGAGTCGCATGGTATACGCGAGACATGTGCAAATTTAGTGACCAATAAAATCACTATTCCCGCTTTTGGTGGAGCAGAGTCGCTAAATGTGGCAATGGCAACCGGTATTATTTTAGATAACTTTAAACGACAAGCTTAATCTATTAGTAAATTATGGGTTAAATTGTTTATGACAAATAACAATAATAAATTGGTAATAACAATAAGATGCGCTTAAGCACTATTAAATTAGCGGGCTTTAAATCGTTTGTAGAGCCCACTAAAATTCCATTTCCTGATCAAATGACGTGTGTTGTAGGCCCTAATGGCTGTGGCAAATCTAACGTTATTGATGCAGTACGATGGGTGCTAGGTGAAAGCTCTGCTAAAAACCTGCGTGGCGATGCCATGACCGACGTTATTTTTAATGGCTCAACTAATCGTAAAGCCATATCACAAGCTTCTGTAGAGCTTGTTTTTGATAACGATAAAGGTAGTCCTTCAAACACATTTGCCGACAGAAACCAAATTGCCATTAAACGCTTAGTAACGCGCGACGGGCTATCGCTGTACTTTTTAAATGGCAGTAAATGCCGTAAGCGTGATATTACCGATATATTTTTAGGTACAGGTCTTGGTCCGCGTAGTTACGCAATTATTGAGCAAGGGATGATCTCGCGCTTAATAGAAAGTAAACCACAAGAATTACGCGTATTTTTAGAAGAAGCTGCTGGTGTTTCTAAATACAAAGAGCGCCGCCGCGAAACACAAACACGCATTAAAAGCACCCGCGAAAACCTTGAGCGTTTGTTAGATGTGCGTAAAGAGCTGCAAAGCCAGTTAGATAAATTGGCTGTGCAGTCGGTTGATGCAAAAAAATACCGCGAGTTAAAAGCGCAAGAGCGAACGTTAAAAGGGCAAATTGCGGTTTTAAAATGGCAAAAGTTACATCAGCAACAACTTGAAAAAAGTACTCTAATTAAAAAACTGAACGATCAAATTTCGTTTTTTAAAACTGCTAACTCAGGGCATGACGATGTACTTGCAAGCTTAGAAGGGCAAGTACAAGCTCAGCAAGATAAACTAAGCGATGCACAACATCAGCAACATGTAATACACACCGAGCTTACCCGCGCTGAGCAACAGCAAATAAATGTAAAGCAACAAACTCAAACGCTTAAACAAAATTTAATTAAATTACAGCAACGCCAAACCCATAGCACTGAAGTTAAAACGCAGCAGCAAATTGTGTGCGAGCAACTAAATGAAACCCTGCAAGAGGCAAGTGAAAACGCGTTAATGTGCGAAGAGCAAGTAAGGAAGTTAACGCATGAGCTTGAGGAATTATTAGCACTGAAGCAGCGCCACAATACACACTGGCAAACTTTGTGTGAGCAACAGCAGCAACTTAATAATAATGCGCAACTGCATAGCAGTCACATTAAACAAACTCAGCAGCAAATAAGCCACGTTAACGAGCAAATTGATCAGTTAAATGCGCAGCTTACTGACTTACAAAGTAGCGATGTAGAACAACAATTAACGCAGCAAACACAGCAAACACAAACATTAACCCAAGAACTTGCCGCTAAACAAACAGCGCACACGCAGTGCAGTGCTAAGCTTGAAGTGCAAAATGAGCGTGTTAATAACTCACAAAAGCAATATTCGACGCTTACTCAAACAATAAATGAGTTAAAAGCCAGTATAACGGGGCTTAAAAGTACATTAGGGCTTGATGAAGAAAGTGAAAGTACTAATGGTTTGTTTAATCAGCTAAGTGTTAAAGAAGGCTTTGAGCCCTTAATAGAGCAAGCACTTAAATCGCTAGAGCACTTAAATGTAAGTGAGCAGCAAGCTGATAATAGTGTGTGGCCAATTAGTGGTAAGCACATTGCTGAAAATAGCTTAGCGGCATTCATAACAAGCGGCGTGTACCCAGATCATTTAACGCGCATTGCTTATAGCGAGAGCGGTGATCTAACGCTCTTAAAAGATGCTTATTATACAGCCGTTATGGATAAAAACGGTGCTTTATATGGTCGTAACTGGCATGTAAGTGCCGATCGAAATGCCGAAAACTCATTGCTTTTAAAACATAAGCAGTTGCAGGATAAAGCTCAGCAGTTAACCAATGCCGAGGATGAGCTAAAACAAGTAACACACACTCGTGATGAACATACAGCTGATCAAATAAAGTTAATTAACGAGCAAAGCGAGCTAAAAGAAGCCATACATGAGCTTGCGCAAAATATAGCAGTAGCCGGTACACGCAGCGATATGCTTAAACAGCAAGTAGCGCACTTTAAGCTGCAACTAGAAAAGCTACAGCAACAAAAACAGCAATTAACCACCCAGCTTTTGCAATTAAATACCGTGCTTGATGAGCAAACAGAGCAATTTGAAGTGTTAAATGAGCAGCAACTCAACTTAACGGATGAGTTAGACGCTGCAAATAGCCTGCGCTCACAAAGTGATAAAAGTTATAGCGAAGCATTAAGCATGCTTGAGCAATATAAAACGCAAGCGCATAAGGCAACGCTCTCAGAGCAAAAGGCACGCAGTGAATGGCAGTTAAGCCAAACCAAATTGAGCCATGCAGAGCAAGAGCACGTTAGTGCATCTGAAGGTGCACAAGAATTACTCAATGAAATAGAAGAACTGCTTATACCAGAGCAAGAGCTTAGCGATAAAATAACGCAGTTTTTAGTACAGCATCAAAAAGGTGAGCAGGCCCTGGTAATGCTACAAAAAGAATTAGCTCACGCTAAAGAAAGTTTAAATAGCAAGCAAGCAAGTCTTAAAAACTCACAAGGTGAGCTGGTGGGCTTGCAAGAGCAGCATCAAAAGCTAACAATTGAAGAGCAAAGCTTACTAATAAAAGCGCAAGTTGCGCTCGAACCATTAGAAGAGCTAAAGCAAAGCTTAAAAGCAATACTTGATGAATTACCTGATTCATTGAATTTAAGTGCAGCGCAAAATCAGTTAACCGGATTTACTAATCAGTTAGATAAATTAGGTGCAGTAAACTTAGCGGCAATAGAAGAGTTTGATTTAGCTAAAGCTCGTAGTGATTATCTTGATAATCAATTAGATGATTTAACAAAAGCGTTAAGTACCCTTGAAGGTGCAATTCGTAAAATTGATAGTGAGACCAAAACACGCTTTAAAGCGACGTTCGATCAAGTTAACGAAGACTTTGCAGAGCTATTTCCTAAAGTTTTTGGTGGTGGTAGTGCGTATTTAGAATTAACCAGTGACGATTTACTCGAAAGTGGTGTTAGTATAATGGCACGACCACCGGGTAAGAAAAATTCAACAATTCATTTGTTAAGTGGTGGAGAAAAAGCGCTGACCGCATTATCATTAGTGTTTTCTATATTCAGGCTCAATCCAGCTCCTTTCTGTATGCTGGACGAAGTAGATGCACCATTGGATGATGCCAACGTTGTGCGTTTTTGCCGTTTGGTTGAAGAAATGTCACAATCAGTGCAGTTTATTTATATTAGTCATAATAAAATTGCGATGGAAATGGCTGGTAGATTAACCGGTGTTACTATGGCAGAACCTGGCGTATCGCGTATGGTTGCTGTAGATATAGAGCAGGCTGTGCAACTTGCACATGCATAAATTTTTATAACAAGTGTATTATTTTTAATTAATATACAGGTTTTAGGCATATCAAATAATAAAAGGTGAGGGGATGGCCGAACAATTAAGATGGGTTTTAATCATTATCAGTGTAGTTGTCATTGGTGGTTTATTAATACATGGATTGTGGTCTGTGAGAAAAAAAGACCGCCCAGAAGTATCTGATAACGAGCGGGTTGAACCATTACAAGAAAGCGCATCAGCTTCATCTAAACCGTTTCGAACTGAGGCTGAGCCAAAAGAGCCAATGCAAAACGAACGTGATGAGCCACAGTTTGGCGAGCTTAACTTTGATGCAAATGAGCCGCAAATAGATACAAGCGTGCCAGAAGTGCCGATTGAAGATGACCTAGAAATAGTTGATGACCTAGAAGCAAAAGAGCAAAGCGCTGAAGAAGCACCTGCCCAAATGTCTGACTTTGTTATTGTACATATTCAAATGCCAGAAGAGCTTAGTATGCAGGGCAGTAAATTATTGCCAGCAGTTAACACTTTAGGTTTTAAATATTCTGAGGAAGGCTTTTTTAATCGCCATTTAGATCCGGCTGGTCAAGGCCCTGTTTTATTTAGATTAGTAAATATGTACAACCCAGGTACGTTTGATATTGATAATATGGAACAGTTTAGTACCGCAGGGGTAAGCTTATTTATGACGTTACCGTGCGACGGCGATGGTCTAGCTGCATTTAATATGTTGCACAGCGCAGCTAAAAAGTTAGCGGATGAATTTGGTGCGCAAATTTTAGATGCTGAGCGAAATGAAATGACAGTAGATCGCGTAAGACAATATGTTGAGCAGGTTCGTTCTTTTTCAGCGTAAATAACGCATATATTATATTTTTATAAGCCACTGGACGGTGAATCGTCAAAGTGGCTTTTTTTATGTTTATTGAGGTTTAAATGTCTAGCAGCATTAGTGAGCAAGTTAATCATCTTCGTACTACATTAGAGCAACACAACTATAATTATTATGTGCTCGACACCCCCAGTATTCCTGATTCTGAATACGATAGGTTATTACGCGAACTAAGCGCACTTGAAACCGAGCATCCTGAATTTTTAACCGCCGACTCACCTACACAAAAAGTAGGCGGTGCAGCACTTAGTAAATTTGAACAAGTAGCGCACCAAGTACCCATGCTCTCACTTGATAACGCCTTTAGTGAAGAAGAATTCACTGCGTTTAATCGCCGTATAAAAGAGCGTTTAATGAGTACTGATGAGCTTACTTTTTGTTGTGAGCCAAAACTTGATGGTTTAGCTGTATCAATTATTTATCGTGATGGTGTGCTTGTACAAGCAGCGACTCGAGGTGATGGTTTTACCGGTGAAAACATTACTCAAAATGTAAAAACAATTCGTAATGTACCGCTTAAGTTACGTGGCGATTATCCGAAAGAGCTTGAAGTGCGCGGCGAAGTATTTATGGATAGCGCAGGTTTTGACAAACTAAATACTGAAGCAGAAAAGCGTGGCGATAAAGTATTTGTTAACCCACGTAATGCAGCAGCCGGTAGCTTACGACAACTCGACTCTAAAATTACCGCTAAGCGCCCACTCATGTTTTACGCATATAGCACTGGGCTTGTTGCCGATGGCAATATTCCCCAGGATCATTATCAGCAATTAGAAAAGTTGACTGATTGGGGTTTACCTCTGTGCCCAGAAACAAAATTAGTTGAAGGTCCAAAAGCCGCGCTTGAGTACTACAGCGATATTTTAACGCGCCGTAGCTCACTTAAATACGAAATTGATGGCGTAGTAATTAAAATAAATGAAAAAGCCTTACAAGAGCGCTTAGGCTTTGTAGCTCGCGCACCTCGTTGGGCTATTGCGTATAAATTTCCGGCACAAGAGGAAATAACCCAACTACTTGATGTTGATTTTCAAGTCGGTCGTACTGGCGCCATTACACCTGTTGCACGTTTGAAGCCTGTTTTTGTGGGTGGCGTTACCGTATCAAATGCAACACTGCATAACAGTGATGAAGTTGCACGTTTAGGTGTAAAAGTGGGGGATACGGTTATTATTCGCCGTGCAGGTGATGTAATCCCACAAATAACACAAGTTGTACTTGAACGCAGACCTGATGATGCCAGAGATATTGAATTCCCGACGACTTGCCCAATCTGTGATTCTCATGTTGAAAAGGTTGAAGGCGAAGCTGTAGCCCGTTGTACGGGTGGACTTGTATGTCCTGCACAGCGTAAGCAAGCTATTAAGCACTTTGCTTCGCGCAAAGCGCTGGATATAGATGGTCTTGGCGATAAGATTGTTGATCAGTTAGTCGATAGAGAACTTATAAAAACGCCTGCTGATTTGTTTATTTTAAAACAGGGGCATTTTGAGTCACTTGAACGTATGGGACCTAAGTCAGCTAAAAACTTAGTAACAGCACTTGAAGAGGCTAAAGGCACTACGCTTGCTAAGTTTTTATATTCATTAGGTATTCGAGAAGCCGGGGAGGCGACAGCACAAAATTTAGCTAATCACTTTCTAACCCTTGAAAATGTAATAAATGCCAGCATTGATAGTTTAACGCAAGTAAGTGATGTAGGCGAAATAGTAGCTGCTCATGTTCGTGGCTTTTTTGATGAAGAACATAATTTAGCAGTTGTTAATGCGCTGATAGATCAAGGTGTAAACTGGCCAGCGTTGAGCGCACCTTCTGAGGAAGAACAGCCGCTCGCTGGGCTTACATATGTACTTACAGGTACACTTAATACACTTAATCGCAATGATGCAAAAGCACGATTACAACAACTTGGTGCCAAGGTGTCTGGTAGCGTATCGGCTAAAACAGATGCGTTAGTGGCGGGTGAAAAAGCAGGTTCAAAACTAACAAAGGCACAAGACCTAGGCATAGACATACTAACTGAAGATGAATTAATTGAGTTGCTTATAAAGCATAACGGTTAGGAAAATGACAATGAGCCGATATGGGCCAGAATACTGGGATAAGTACGGAAGTTACCGTACGCCTATTGCATTTCATTTAAGTGTGCTTGTGCTATTACGCAGTTATTTTATTTGGGTTATTGCGGCTTTAAGCCGCAGGCCTGAACTAGATTTAATGTCATTATTTTTTAAAAATAAAAATGATTTTTTTATCGCAATAACGATTGGAAGTATTGCAATAATACCGACTATTTTATTTTGTTTACGCAGACCACGAGATTCACACAGTGCAAGCAACAGGTTAGCAAGAATATGGCGACATATGCGCTGGCCTCTTATTTTATGTGCAGTTGTTGATTTAACATGGTTAAGTGTTCAAGCAGCGCATAGCCATTATCGATTTTCATCATTTTTAGCAGTACAAATGATGATTGTTTTATGGGTATTATGGTATTTGGTGAAAAGCCGCTATTTAACTGTTTTCTTTAATGATTGGCCTGAGCCGACAGAAAAGGCATCAGAAGAAAAAAAGCGACTTAAAAGGGATTAGTTGTGGACGCCGTAAATAGAAAAATAGCGATAGCTATATCGATAATAGGCTTTGTGCTTATTATTTTAATGATTAGCACTGAGCTTTTAGAGTTTATGTGGTTTAAAGCGTTATTTGGGTTATGGGTATTTGTTTTTTGCTCAAGCGTTTATCGGTTAACGCCTTTATTTAAATCAAGAAACAGGTTAGAGGATTTTATTCAGCGAGACGCCCAACACTTATTACTTTTTAGTTTGATGGGATTTTTTGATAAAAAGCACGGTCCAGATTGGTTAGTTATTGAGAGTATTGAACGTATAACGACAAAGGATGATGGGCTAATAATTTACAGTAATAACGAGCGCCAAATGAGTGTTAGTTTACCTGTAAAAAAAGCAGAGCTAGATAGTTTTATTAAACGAATACTTACCGACTCAGAAAAACAAAATATTACCTTTAGCTAAGAAAATTACCTTTAAGATTGAACGAGTTTTAGTCTTAAACGGTCAACACTCCTTAGCTGATCTTTAGTGTATTAAATAACGTAATAATTAGCCGTACTTTTTATGACTTTATAAAGTATAGCTAATCAACTATTCAATGAGGCTATTATGTTGAAGTGGAATGATGTTATTAACTTTGCCACCAATGGCAATCCTACCCCAAGTAAAAAAGTAGTCAAAACTGACGAGCAGTGGCGGATTCAACTATCAGAAGATGAATATTACGTAACACGTAAAAAGGGAACAGAGCGCCCAGGTAGTTCGGGTAGTTGTACATTACTCGAACCTGGCAAGTATGTGTGTATTTGCTGTGATAATCTATTGTTTGATGCTGATGAGAAGTTTGATAGTGGTACTGGTTGGCCGTCATTTACGCAACCTGCGACAATTGAAGCGATTGGCTATGTAAGCGATACAAGTCATGGTATGGAGCGCATAGAGGTGGTTTGTAACGTGTGCGATTCGCACTTAGGCCATATTTTTCCAGATGGTCCATTACCAACGGGTTTACGTTATTGCGTTAATGCCGCATCAATGAAAAAGCTCTAATGTTTTATTTACTAGCGCTTTGAATATCTAAATTCATTTCTTTTGCTATGTGCAAAATCTTATCTAAACGCTGCGTCTGATCTGCTTGTAATTTAGTTTTATCAAGAAGGGCGTAGCACCTTCTAGCAAGATCCATATTAAATGAGCTGCCAGATTGCTTAGTTGAATCAAATAGGCACTGTAATAAATTAAGTGCGATACTTTGATTACGAGGCATGACTCTAAACGCCTGTGTAAAAGCTTCCAACGCAGTATTTAATTGGCCTTTATTAAATTGACTAACGGCATGGTTATTAAGCTCTTTTGGACCCATTTTAATATCGCGTCGCTCACTTTGTTGCTGCTGAATATAACGCAAGTAAGTTGTATCGCTAACTGCGGGATGTCTTTCACAGTGGCTAATTATTTGTGTGAATAAGGTTTGCGCCTTTTGATGAAACCCCAGTTCATGAAATGCTTTTGCTTTATCAAGTGCGCCATCAACCGATCGGATATGAGTATCGTCATCATCAAGTTGTTCAATTAGCTTTTTCGCTTTTTGATGCTCGTCTTTTAAGTAATGGAGTCGTGCATTAAGTACATCAATTTGAGCTTGATTTGTATTATTAGGAAACTGTTTTTTTAAATCATTAATGTACTGATTGGTTTGCCTAGAAATTCGTTGAATTTGATCGGTTTGATCAGTCGTTAGCGCAAAGTCGATACCTGCACGTGCTGCATTCAAATATACATCGGGGTGGTCGTGTATTGAGTGTTTTGCAAAGGTGGCTATATCTTTTTGAGTTAAATAGCTTTTTTCGTAGTCGTGATTAATTAGCGACACATTACTTAGCGATTTTTGGCGTGTGATATTTCGCGGTGCAATTTCTGCAGCTTGGCTTAAAAAGCTTTGTGCTAGCTCAAATTGATTTAGCTTTATTTCTAATCTGCCCAACAAATCAAGGGCTACTAAACGAGTTTCTTGGCGCTCTAACATTGTTTTGAGCATTCGCTGCGCCAAAATATGTTCGTTATTCGCTATAAGTGCTTCTACTAAGCCTACTTTTGCCCAAGCAAATTTTTGAATGTCGAGAACAGACTTAAAAAAGTCTTTCGCATCTTGAGCGCGCTTTAAGCGAAGTAAGGCATCACCTTTTAAGCGAAGTAGGATAGGGCTGTAATTATTATTTTTTTTATCCAGAGCGGTATCAATAAACTTAATAGCTTTTGAATCGTTACCATCATCAATTAATGAATACACTGTTTGTAAGTCGTGTTTACGCTTTAGGATTCGTTCAATGCGTATTTTAAGCTCTTGTACTGTAAAAGGTTTAACTAAAAAGTCATCAGGTTGCAGCTCAAGAACACTATGAACGAGTGAGCCACTTGTTTCTGCTGAGATAAAAATAAAGCCAGTCGAGCTTTTTATGAGTTGCTTTACACGTAACTCTTCATAAAGCTGGTAGCCATCTTGGTGTTTATTTAAGTTGAATGAGCAAACGATTAGATCAAATTCTTCACTTAAACACTGCTCTTTTGCAGAATTTGCATGATCAGCAAAGCGCAACTGCCGAAAGCCAAGCCTTTCTAACGATTGTTTCATATAGCTTTGAGCAAGTGGCTGCTCCTCTACTATAAGTATTTTGGCTTTTGAATAGATCTTAGTTGGCATTGGCTTAAGCGTAATTGTATTTAACACAGACTATAATCAACAGTTTAACTCCTTACAAGGGAATTTAAATGATAGCTGTATTTATTAGGTACTTAACTTTGCCTAATACGTTTATCTAACTACGAAGGTACTGAGCCGAATAACATAATTAAAAACTAAATAAGTAAAATTGATAACGCTATATTTGATGAGTGCTTTGATATGGAAATTTAGATTTTAATAAAAATATGAAATGTATTTAAGGTAAAAAGAGGAGTTAAACGTATTTAATATGGGAAAAGAGTTATTACTAGAGAAGTTGTCATTTAAAGAGTTGTCTGATGGTATTTATATGTGGTGGGTGATTACTTGGCTTGATACTAGTGACCCTCGCCATTATTTGTAAAGGGTGGCGATGCTCTTTTTCTTACGGCTAAGTTAATTACATACGATTTATATATTGAGTTTTTATAAAGTTCTTAAATGTATTTAATATGCGAAGAAAGAGTTATTACTAGAGAGGTTGTCTGATGGTATTTATATGTGGTGGGTGATACTGGACTTGAACCAGTGACCCTCGCCTTGTAAGGGCGATGCTCTCCCAACTGAGCTAATCACCCACATATAATAGGTATGCCTGTTATTTAATTCTTTATTATCAAATTAACCGCTTGATGTAATTTGGTGGGTGATACTGGACTTGAACCAGTGACCCTCGCCTTGTAAGGGCGATGCTCTCCCAACTGAGCTAATCACCCAAATTACATTTTAATATGCACCATTCTAGGAATGGTGGGTCGTACTGGACTTGAACCAGTGACCCTCGCCTTGTAAGGGCGATGCTCTCCCAACTGAGCTAACGACCCATATTAAATTTTAAAACGCGACTATTGATATAATAATAGGTTTATATGTGGTGGGTGATACTGGACTTGAACCAGTGACCCTCGCCTTGTAAGGGCGATGCTCTCCCAACTGAGCTAATCACCCACATATAAATTAAAACGCTACTATTGAAATAAATAGTACTGGACTTTAACCAGTGAACCTCGCCGTTACTTGTAAATAGCGGTAATGTTCTCTTTTTTCTAACTGAGCTAACGACCCATTTAGATTTTCTTGTAATATGCACCATTCTAAGAATGGTGGGTCGTACTGGACTTGAACCAGTGACCCTCGCCTTGTAAGGGCGATGCTCTCCCAACTGAGCTAACGACCCATATTACAATTTTAAAACACGACTATTATAAAATAATAGGTTTTATATGTGGTGGGTGATACTGGACTTGAACCAGTGACCCTCGCCTTGTAAGGGCGATGCTCTCCCAACTGAGCTAATCACCCACATATAAATTAAAACGCTACTATTAAAATAAATAGTACTGGACTTTAACCAGTGAACTTCGCCGTTACTTGTAAGTAGCGGTAATGCTCTCTATTTTCTAATTGAGCTTAGGACCCATATAGAATTTAGATGTGAACACTTTAATTAAAAAGTGGTGGGTGATACTGGACTTGAACCAGTGACCCTCGCCTTGTAAGGGCGATGCTCTCCCAACTGAGCTAATCACCCACATCTAAACAACATTGCATTGCTGCGTTGTTGTGGGGCGCTATTATAGATAGAGTTGGAAATGTGTCAACACTTGAATGATAAAAATGTGCTGAATGAAGGTTTTATAAACAATAGGATATGGTTGAAGTCTATTTTATCATCAAATTTGATATTGCAGTTCAATTAAGCACCTAATAAGCTCCTAAAAGTGAGTAGGGAATTGTATTTTATTAATCTTAAATTTAGCTTCACGATACTTATTGTTTTTTTTTACTGGAGTCGTTTTTATGATTATGAGCAAGATGGATTAATATTAGGGCGAGTTATTTAGTGAATAGAGCGGTCCTTTAAAAATGAATTTAATCTAAACTTCCCAAAACAAATGCTATTTTCAGCATTCTAAACTCTATTTTTGTACTTACTTTATTTTTATAAGCCAACCTAGCCAAATCGTAAATACTCATACTTCACTAATAGCCTTCGGATTAAGACTAAATAGATCACATATAACTAGTGTGTGTTGACCTTTGTGGATTGAACCCAAAGGGCAGCGCATGTTTGGACTTTATGCGGCGTTATCGCCTATTCATGGGTAATAACCACACTACATAGGCTCTGCCTTGCCTAAAAACCAAACATACTGCTGCAAATTCACCCACCAAAGATCAACACGCCCTGAAGTTTTGTACATAGCATTACGAAGCTACAATGCTCTTTAAAAAATGTTCTTCAAACAATAATCGAGTTTTTTAGTACGAGTTACGCTGGTTATTAAGCAAGTAAAGGCAGTGGGCACTCTCAAATCCACATTTAAGTTTTGGTTATTATAAGCAATTGTAACTTTTAAAAGATTAAGGCGATTGGCGGGGCCTTAATTGGTAGTTTTTAGATAAGTTCAATTTGCATATAAATGTATACCTTTGCTTTGATGCAATTTTGTTGCATTAAATAGGGGAGTAGGGTGTTGTTAAGTATTCGCTGCGATATAGTGATGTTATTATAAGCAGTAGGGCTAGAATCTTATTCAAATTGTATTTTTTAGCACGCTTGATAGCCAGTTTGTTGAAAATTAAACCATTTAAATAAAGCTAGGTAAAAAACTGTTGACTTTATTTTGGGTGGTGCATAGAATGCGCCCCGCACTAAGCGATACACGATGTGTTTATCACGACGGGTATTGATTAAGTTGGGGCCATAGCTCAGCTGGGAGAGCGCTTCGCTGGCAGTGAAGAGGTCTGCGGTTCGATCCCGCATGGCTCCACCAAAAATTAGTGTTTTGTCCTAGGGTAGCAGTTTTCTGTGTCCCCATCGTCTAGAGGCCTAGGACACCGCCCTTTCACGGCGGTAACAGGGGTTCGAATCCCCTTGGGGACGCCACTTAACTTTTATTAGTTAAAGGCGGTTTTACCGAGAAAATAGCGTCACAATTAAAGCTCGAGTCTTTACTTGTATTAAACGCAATTACCTTAAAGCTCATGATGTGAGTTAAACTTATCAACTGTCCTAGTGACACATTTATGTGTCCCCATCGTCTAGAGGCCTAGG
>NZ_PJBK01000032.1:0-88370 GCF_002836155.1 Pseudoalteromonas sp. GutCa3
TTACTAAGCGCCTTTTTGTTTATTTAGTTCTTTTATTTAGTCTTCGTGTTTGCTTTGCGTGCTCACTAAGCTCAGTTAAACCTAATTGGTCGTAACTTTTTTCCATCATTTCAAGCGCGGGATCTAAGTAACTGCTTTGTGAGTAGTGTTCAACAACAAACTTACCTCTATTAGCAGCAGCTAAATAAGCTTCACGCTCATAATAGTAAGTGGCTACTTTTAATTCATAACGTGCCATACGGTTTAAAAGCCATACTAAACGACGCTTAGCTTCAGGCGCGTAATCACTTTTCGGAAAGCGTTTTACTAGTGTCGATAAATCGGTAAATGCAACACGTGTACGGTTAGCATCACGGTCGGCTCTATCTACACCAAAGTACTCTTGGAACGCATTTTTATCTGCTTTAATGTTTACTAAACCACGCATGTAATACATGTAATCTAGGTCTTTATGGTTTGGATTTAAGCGGATAAAGCGGTCAATGGTTGCAAGTGCTTGTTCAGTATTACCTGATTGGTAATGTGCATACACTAAGTCCATTTGTACTTGTTTAGAGAATGGGCCAAACGGGTAGCGAGAATCTATTGCACTCAAAAGTTCAATTGCGCGAGCATATAAACCAGAATCTAGTGTTTCTTTTGCATCTTCATATAAAGCGTGTGCAGATTTATTCGGTACACGTTGAATGTCTTCTTGGTCTGGAGCAGACGAACAAGCGCCTAAACTAAGTACAGAAACTGAAAAAACAATGGCAAATGCACGTTTCCCTATTTTATTTATCATTTTATTTGTTACCTTCGATGTCTTCGGCTAGGCCAAGTCGGTAAAACCGAGTAAACTATGCGTATTATATTATGCTTTTATTAAAAGCGATTCTAACCCAGTCGAGCAAAGCTTGCACTGGTAAATTGGGTAAAGTTACTAATGTCAGAGCAAATTTCTCTTCAAGCCGACGTTCCAACCGAATTAGGTGGTAAACGTCTAGACCAAGTATTAGCACAATTGTTCCCTGATTATTCACGTTCTCGTATAAAAACGTGGATATTGGATGATAAAATCACCGTAGACGGTGAAATTTTCAACACTCCACGCGAAAAGCTACTAGGTGGTGAAGTTGTAAGTGTTGAAACAACAATTGAAGCACCACGCGAATACGAAGCACAAGATATCAAATTAAACATTGTTTATGAAGACGATGATATTTTGGTAATTAATAAACCAATGGGCCTAGTGGTTCACCCTGGTGCGGGTAATCCTAATGGAACAGTGCTAAACGCATTACTACATTACTACCCTGAAATAATTAACGTACCACGCGCGGGTATTGTGCATCGTTTAGATAAAGACACGACCGGTTTAATGGTTGTAGCTAAAACGATTCCAGCACAAACGCATTTAGTAACAGCGCTACAAAAGCGTGAAAACTTCACGCGTGAATATGAAGCACTGTGTAATGGTACTATGACCGCAGGTGGTATGGTTGAAAAAGCAATTGGCCGCCATCCGACTCAGCGTACGCATATGGCAGTACATGAACTGGGTAAACCGGCAATTACACATTACCGTGTTGCTGAGAAATTCCGTGCTCATACTCGTTTACGTTTGCGCTTAGAAACAGGTCGTACTCACCAGATTCGTGTGCATATGGCACATTTAAATCACCCGCTAATTGGCGATCAATCTTATGGCGGCCGTCCGCGTCCACCTAAAGGCGCAACACCTGAGTTGTTTGAGTTACTTCGTAGCTTTAGACGCCAAGCACTACATGCTGTAAAATTGAGTATTGCGCACCCAATCACGGGTGAAATGATGACATGGCAAGCACCTATCCCAGATGATATGGTTGCTATGACACTCGCATTACGTGAAGATACCAAAGCTAATCCTGATATCGATAGATAATGCACTTATTGTCAGCGACATGGCAAAACCTTCATAAAGTGGGAACGTTAAGTACTACTTGTGGAGGTGGTGTTTCAAAAATCCCATTTAAAAGTTTTAATTTGGGATTCCATGTTGGTGATAATCAAAATCATGTATCAAAAAATCGCTCATTATTAACAAATCTCCTACCTAAACCTGCCGTGTGGCTAAATCAAGTTCATAGCTCTAATGTTGTTATTGTTGATGAACATTTTGATTTTGATGAGTTACACGATGCTGATGCGCTTTATACTCAGTTATTAAATCAGCCTTTGGCTATAATGACCGCCGATTGTTTACCTATTTTATTAGTCAGTGATGATGAAAAAGAAGTTGCAGCTATACATGGTGGCTGGCGAGGGCTTGAGCAGGGAATTATTAAAAATACCTTGGAATGTTTTAGCTCAAAGTGTGAAAATATAAATGCGTGGCTAGGGCCTGCAATTGGGCCAACTCGATTTGAGGTTGGGGCTGAAGTGTTTGAGTTATTTCAAAAAAGGTCCCCTTTATTTATTCACGCATTTACACCACAAGCTAATGGTAAATATCTTGCTGATATCTATGGTATTGCGCGTACTTTACTTACCCAGCAAGGCGTTAAAAATATTACGGGTGGCGACTACTGCACAGTCTCTCAAAGTGACTTATTTTTTTCTTATCGACGAGATGGACAAACTGGACGCATGGCTAGTTTGATCTGGCGCAAGTAATTCACATCTTTAATCATTATATTTCCCCCCTACACCTTGAACAAACACCTAAACATACCCATTAATTAAGCAATTAGATTATTTAATAGGTAACACCATGCGTTTAGATAGATTTACAAGTAAATTTCAATCTGCGCTTTCTGATGCGCAATCGCTAGCCCTTGGTCGCGATCATCAATTTATTGAACCCGTACATTTAATGTATTCATTGCTAAAGCAAAGTGGCTCTAGTGTACGTGCATTATTTGCACAAACGGGTGTCAGCGCTGACGAACTCAACACCAAGCTTTCACAAGAAATAGAAAAATTATTTAAAGTAGAAGGTGTAGGTGGCGACGTCCAGCTATCAAACAATATGGCATCACTTATTAATCTATGTGATAAGTACGCGCAAAAACGCAAAGACAAATATATTTCAAGTGAATTATTTGTACTGGCGGCATGCGATGATAAAGGTCCACTTGGCGATATATTTAGGTCGTTAAATATTACCTCGACTAAAATTGAAACTGCAATTAAAGCGATTCGCGGCGGTCAAAAAGTTGATGACCCAAATGCCGAAGAAACACGTCAAGCGCTTGAAAAATTCACGATTGATCTAACTGAGCGAGCAGAGCAAGGTAAGCTTGACCCCGTTATTGGTCGCGATGACGAAATTCGCCGCACGATTCAGGTACTACAACGTCGTACTAAAAATAATCCTGTATTAATCGGTGAACCAGGTGTTGGTAAAACAGCAATCGCTGAGGGGTTAGCACAGCGTATTATTAATGGTGAAGTACCCGAAGGATTAAAAAATAAGCGCGTACTATCGCTTGATTTAGGGGCGTTAGTTGCGGGTGCTAAATACCGTGGCGAATTTGAAGAACGTTTAAAATCAGTATTAAACGAATTGGCTAAAGAAGAAGGCCAGGTCATTTTATTTATTGATGAAATACATACTATTGTGGGTGCGGGCAAAAGTGACGGCGCCATGGATGCAGGCAATATGTTAAAGCCAGCATTAGCACGCGGTGAATTACACTGCGTTGGCGCAACCACGCTTGATGAATATCGTAAATACATAGAAAAAGACGCAGCTCTTGAGCGTCGATTCCAAAAGGTACTTATTGAAGAGCCATCTGTTGAAGATACCATTGCAATATTGCGTGGTTTAAAAGAGCGATATGAGTTACATCATTCAGTAGAAATTACTGACCCCGCGATTGTTGCTGCGGCGCAGTTATCTCATCGTTATATTAGTGACCGTCAATTACCTGATAAAGCGATTGATTTAATAGACGAAGCAGGCTCTTCAATTCGATTACAAATTGATTCAAAACCAGAATCGTTAGATAAGCTTGAACGCCGTATTATTCAATTAAAACTTGAAGATAACGCGCTAGCGAAAGAAAAAGACGAAGCAAGTCAAAAACGCCGAGCTGAAATGCAAGAGTTGATCACCGATCTTGATGGGCAATACCGTGAGCTAGACGAGATATGGAATGCCGAAAAAGCATCACTTCAAGGCACGCAAGTAATTAAAGCCGAGCTTGAACAGGCAAGATTAGATTTAGATGTAGCGCGAAGAGCAAGTGATTTACAGCGTATGTCAGAGCTGCAATATGGACGAATTCCTGAGCTTGAGCGCAAGCTCGATTTAGCCTCACAAGCCGAAATGCAAGAAATGACCCTGCTTAAAAACCAAGTAGGTGAGGATGAAATTGCTGAAATACTGTCTCGTTGGACAGGTATTCCTGTGGCAAGAATGCTACAAGGTGAGCGTGAAAAGCTACTGCAAATGGAAGATAAGTTACACAGTAAAGTAATAGGGCAAGATGAGGCGGTTGTTGCTGTTTCTAACGCAATACGACGCTCACGTGCAGGGCTTGCAGATCCTAATCGTCCTATTGGTTCTTTCTTATTTTTAGGCCCAACAGGTGTGGGTAAAACAGAGCTGACAAAAGCACTGGCTGGTTTTATGTTTGATACCGAAGATGCCATGGTGCGTATCGACATGTCTGAGTTTATGGAAAAACATTCAGTTGCACGTTTAGTAGGGGCTCCTCCAGGTTACGTGGGTTACGAAGAGGGCGGTTATTTAACTGAGGCAGTACGCCGTAAACCTTACTCAGTGATATTGCTTGATGAAATAGAAAAGGCACATCCTGATGTGTTTAATATTTTACTGCAAGTATTAGATGATGGCCGATTAACTGACGGGCAAGGTAGAACCGTTGATTTTAAAAATACCGTTATTATCATGACCTCAAATTTAGGCTCAGATATTATCCAAGAGCAAGCGGGTAATAATGACTATACGACCCTTAAAGCTAAAGTAATGGAAGTATTAATTAATGAGTTTAGGCCTGAATTTATTAACCGTATAGACGAGACTGTCGTGTTCCACCCTTTAGCAAACGAGCATATAAAAGAAATAGCTGATATTCAGTTAATGAAATTACGTGAGCGTTTAACAGAGATGGGGTATCTGCTTGAAATAAGCGATGCTGCTCTTGAGCGAATTGCAGCAAGTGGGTTTGATCCTGTGTACGGTGCACGTCCGCTTAAGCGTGCTATTCAACAAACGATTGAAAACCCGCTGGCACAAAAGTTACTCAATGGAGACTACTTACCAGGTTGCGTGATCGTTATTGATGCAAATGACGACTCTCTGGTATTTTCCAAGCGTTAATTGTAAATAATTAAACTCAAAAGCCGCTAAAATAGCGGCTTTTTAACGTTTTTTTAACGTTTTTAAACTTTTAAACTTTTAAACTTTTAAACTTTAAAAGTTAGTAATAAATCGTTCACCCTACGTGAACCTTCAACAAGTTCAGCTGCTCCTTTTGCCACATTAAAGCTTAAGCTTAAGTTGTTATCTCCAAAGTCTTTAATTTGCGAAACATTATTACTAATATCATTACTAACCATTTGTTGCTCTTCTGCAGCAGATGATATTTGTATTGCTAAATGAGATATTTCACTGATTTGGATAAAAATCCCCTCTAATTCAACTTGGGTTTTATCGGTTGTCAGCACACAATTATCGGCTTGTGCTTTAGTGCTTTGCATTACTTTAGACCAGCTAAATAAAGTATCTTGTATTTCTTTAATAGAACTGTGGATTTGTGTTGTAGCATTTTGAGTACGTGACGAAAGGGTCCTTACCTCGTCGGCGACTACAGCAAAGCCTCGACCATGTTCTCCTGCTCTAGCTGCTTCAATCGCTGCATTAAGGGCAAGTAAGTTAGTTTGATCGGCAATTCCCTCTATTTCACTCATTACCTTACCAATCTTATCTGCTTCAGAGGCTAAGCTGGTGGCTGTGGTTGCAGCCTTTTCTACTTGAAAAGCTAAATCAGATACCATTTTACTATTATCTGCAATATGGTCTTTTATTTCAGAGCAACTTTGGTGGGTGTTATTCACTTTATCAGCTGTTTGAGCGGTATTTACTGATATTTCACCAATGGTAGAACTCATTTGAGTCATCGCTGATGCAATTTGTTCTAAACGCTCACCTTGCGAAGAAATGCCTTTTTCAGTAAGCGTTGATTGTTTATCTAGATCAGTCGCGATGCCATTAAAGCTTAATGTAGAGTCTTTCATACGGCCAAGAACCGTGCGCAATTTTGCGCTTAGCATTTGCTCTCTATAATCACTTACGCTATGCGGTGTGTGGCCGCTGTAAATATAGCGAGAGATTGAATCGGCTTTTGCTTTTTGTTCGCGCAATATTTTAGGGGTAACAATCAGTTCGTCATAATTTAGCGTAATAACTAAGGCGCACATCAATAGGCTAATTACAGCTAAAGAGATTGATCCCGTAACAGCAATAAAAATCAGCCAAAGTAATAGGCATATAAAAGTAATGCCTTGTCTTATTGTGGTGTGTTCTCGCAGATTAAATGATGACTTATTGGTATTTATTTTGTTGTAAAGAGCGTGTGCACGTTGCTTAAGTTGAGAGCTTGCTTTGGTTCTTACTGATTGATAACCAACAAGTCGGCTATGCTCAAAAATAGGGGTTACAAAGGCATCTACCCAATAATAACGGCCATCTTTACAACGGTTTTTAACCATACCGCGCCACGAGTGTTCTTGTTTTAATGTTGCCCACATTTCTTTAAAGGCCGCTTTTGGCATATCAGGGTGACGAACAATATTATGATGCTGACCGATAAGCTCTTGTGCGCTATAACCTGCTACAGAGCAAAACTCTTGATTGACGTATGTTATTACACCTTTGAGGTCGGTAGTAGAAACAAGCTCTTGTGACTCATCAAAGTATACTTCTTCATTTTTTAAGCTTTTATCATTGTGCATTATGTTTATTATCATCCTTTATTGTTGCTGTCATTATATTGGTTACACACTACAAAGCAAAAAATAGCGTCTTTCCTTTTATGCTCATAAGACAAATAATTGTTTTTATTGATCTAGATCAAATTTAAATATCGAGTAGCTAAATTGAACTCATTTTAAATAAGTTCCGGTCTATTATTTTGGGCTTATATTTTGCGTATTTAATTTATACTTAAATACGCATTTAAAGCATTTGTATAATGCCCAGAGCAATGGCAATATTACGACTTAATATAATGATGTTGGTCATATTAAGCGCATGTATAGAGTGGGTAAATAATTATTAACTTAGAGAAATTATATTGTTCTTAGCAATTTATACCAGTTGCATTAAATAAGTGATCTATTATAGCGCTAAGAAAATAGCACAATAACAAGGCAAAAATTATGACATGTAGTTGTTCTATATGAATAATTTTTAACGCAGTGAGTGCGCTATTTAATGCGATAGAATGATCATATTTTCAATAAAATTGGTATTAATCTTGAGTCTAAGTAATTAGCCCCCATAACCTTATGATTAAGCCACGTGGCCCGAGGAAAGATTTTTTGACAACACATGATTTAGCTAACGCACTTGAAGCGTTATCAGTAAATGAGCACCAACATGCAGTTAAAGGCATTAAACGTGGCATAGAGCGAGAGTCGCTAAGAATACAAGATAATGGTGTTATATCACCTCAAGGTCACCCAAAAGGTGTGGGCAGTGCGTTAACTAACGGCCATATTACAACTGATTTTTCTGAGTCTTTACTTGAATTTATTACTCCAGTTAGTGAATCGTCAACGCAAACGCTTAAGCAATTAAAAGACCTTCAAAAGTTCACTCTAGAAAAAATGGGCGATGAACTACTTTGGCCCATTAGTATGCCGTGTTTTATTGAGCACCAAGACGATATAGTGCTAGCTCAATTTGGTAGTTCAAATACTGGTCAAATGAAAACACTATACCGTGAAGGATTAAAAAATCGCTACGGTAGTATGATGCAAGCAATTGCGGGTGTTCACTTTAATATTTCATTCCCAGATACGCTTTGGCAGTCACTTCATTCGTTACAACAAAGTAATGCAAGCCTTCAAGATTTTATTTCAGAAGGTTACTTATCCCTTATTCGTAACTTTAAACGCGAACTATGGCTAATAAGTTACATGTTTGGCGCATCGCCAGCATTGTGTAACTCATTTTTGCAAGGTCGAAAAACCGACTTACCATTTAAAAAACTAGGTAAAGGCACGCTTTACTTAGAAGTTGGTACAGCACTGCGTTTAGGTAATTTAGGTTATACAAATAGCGCTCAGTCGTCACTACGCGTAATGTATAACTCGTTAGATGAATATGTAGCGGGCCTTAAAAAAGCAATCAACACACCATCAGAAATTTATGGTGATCTTGATGACTACAAGAGTGAAAACCCCAAGCAGTTAAATAAAAATATTCTGCAGATTGAAAACGAATTTTACTCGCCAATTCGTCCTAAGCGTAATGCGAAAAGTGGCGAAACGCCAACGGATGCATTGCTTCGAGCAGGTATTGAATACGTAGAAATTCGCGCATTAGACGTTAACCCGTTTAGCGAAGTTGGTATTGATATTGAGCAAATTCACTTTTTAGATGTGTTTTTAACGTATTGTTTATTAAAAGATTCAGCTCCAATGGATTGGAAAGAACAAGCACGTAGTACTGAAAATCTCGACACAGTAGTAAACCAAGGTCGAGAAGAAGGGCTAATGCTTAACTTTAATAACACACAGCGTAGCCTTCAGTCGTGGGGCGATGAAATATTTACCCAGCTTACTGATGTCGCTAAATGGATGGATAATGCTTATGGTGTTAACTATTACTCAGATACTATAAAGCGCATGGCAACGTGGATACATAATCCAGAGCTTACTTACTCTGGACGTTACGTGTCACAATTGAAAGAGTCTGGTTTAGACAACGGCCACTTTGCACTAGCATTGGCTAGTAAATATAAGCAAAGCCACGCAGACACTGACTACAGCGAGTTTTTAAAGCCTTGGCTGGAACAACAAGTTGTAGAGTCTAACGAAGCACAAGCTGCAATTGAGCAAGCAGATACCCAGTCATTTACCGCGTTTTTAGATGCGTATTTTGACGGTAAATAACCTTGGTATTTAGCAAAATTTAAGCAAAAAAACGCAGCCTAAGTTGGCTGCGTAAATATATTCAGGGATGAATTAATGCTGTACTGCTGCATTCATTGAGTCAGACCCACACTTTTTAAAAAAGTTCTGTGAGATCTTAGAAAAATGAAAACAAATGCAATTATCCTATCTCTCGCCATTACTTTAGCCGGTTGTGCTACAGCGCCTCCAAAGCAACCTAACGATTTATGTAAAATTTTTGAAGAAAAGCCAGATTGGTATTTCGACGCAAAAGATGCACAAGAAAAATGGGGTTCTCCCAAGCATGTACTCATGAGTATGATGTACCAAGAAAGCTCATTTAAGCATGATGCCGCTCCGCCTATGGAGTACTTCTTATGGATAATTCCTACCGGTCGCGCAAGTGATGCCTATGGTTACTCGCAAGCTAAAACACCAACATGGTCTGATTATATTCGTGAAACAGGCAACAACGGTGCTGATAGAGACGACTTTGACGATGCAATCGACTTTATGGCGTGGTTTGTTTATAAAACCCATAAAGTAAATAAAATATCTAAATGGGATGCTTACGCACAATACCTTAATTATCATGAAGGCTGGGGTGGTTATAAGCGTGGCACGTACAAAAAGAAAAAGTGGCTAATGGGTGTTGCGAACAAAGTTAAGCACAGAGCGAGCCGCTATGGCGCTCAATTAAAACACTGCGAAGAAGAGCTTGATAAAGGTTGGTTTGAACGTCTTATATTTGGCTAGATAGTTATTAATGGATATAAAAAAGGAGCCAATTGGCTCCTTTTTTATTTAGCGAGAACGCTTATTCGGCAGTATCTTCACTTGTTTTATCATATTTTCTTTTACTTCGAGTACTTCAATAGGATATCCCGCGATACGCAAACTAATATTTGCATCAGGAATATTCTCCAAGTATTCAACAATTAAACCACTCAGAGTTTTAGGTCCATCGAGCGGAAAATCCCAACCCATTTCTTTATTTAAATCGCGTACGTTAGCGCCGCCATCCACAATACATGAGCCATCAGTTTGTGTTTCTACTTCTTCGCTCGGCGTACGAGTTTGCGTAGTTGTAAAATCGCCAACAACTTCTTCTAAAATATCTTCTAGGGTCACTAGGCCTTGGATGTCGCCATACTCATCTACCACTAAGCCTATGCGTTCTTTAGATTGCTGAAACTTTAATAGCTGAGTATTTAGTGATGTTCCTTCAGGGATAAAGTAAATTTCACGTACAGCTCGTAGCAAAGATGGTTTATCAAATTGCTCTTTTGTAAGTAAACGAAGCGCATCACGTGAGTGAATAAAACCTACTGCATCATCTATATTATCGCGATACAACAACACACGAGTATGTTGTGCATGGGTAAGCTGGCGACTAATTAGTTTCCAATCGTCATTTATATCAATGGCCACAATTTCGTTTCGTGGGATCATAATATCTTCAACGGTTACTTGTTCTAAATCTAAAATTGAAGTCAGCATACTTTGATGACGAGCAGGAATAAGTGCGCCTGACTCATTGAGTACTGTTTTTAATTCTTCTTTACTCATGCTGTGTTCGTCGATTTGAGCAGCACTAATACCAAATAACCGCAGTATACCGTTTGTCATCCAGTTAATAACCACGACAAAAGGAAACATTATTTTAAGTAGCCCTTTTAAAATAATAGAGCTTGGAAAGGCAACTTTTTCAGGATAAAGAGCAGCAAGGGTTTTAGGGGTTACTTCAGCAAATATAAGCACGACTAAAGTTAACACACCTGTAGCTATTGCAATACCGAGGTCACCATAAAGACGAATACCTATAATGGTTGCAACTTGGGCTGCTGCAATATTAACAAGGTTATTACCGATTAAGATTAAACCGATGAGCCTATCTGGACGGCTAAGTAATTTACTGACTCGTTTAGCTGCACGATGATCCTCTTTAGCGAGGTGTCGCAGGCGTATACGATTGATTGACATAATTCCGGTTTCTGAACCAGAAAAATAAGCAGAAAAAAGCACCAAAAAACCTAAAATGATAAATAGGGTACTTGTCGATATGTCGTCCAACGATGGATCCTTTTCTTATAAATCAATGCGTATTAAGCTAGAGTGAGCAAGCAGAGTCAAGTTAAAACTTATTTAGTATCACTTCTTGTATGAAACGGCTGCCAAAATAAGCGAGTGTGAGGACAAATGCAGCGACCATGATTGTAATAACCACCGGTTTACCGCGCCAACCCTTTTTCATATGCCCGATAGCTACAACGGTAAAAATAGCCCACGCAACTAACGATAATATTGTTTTATGAATGAACTCTTTAGCGAACATTCCATCAAGAAATACAAACCCTGAAAGTAATGCAAATGTGAGTAATATAGTGCCTAAATTAAGAAGTTGGTAAAGCTGGCGCTCCACAACCATTAAAGGCGGAAGATGGCTATGCACAATTGCTAAATCTTTACGTTTTAAACGTTTATCAATAAAGTAAAACTGTACACCATATAAAGTGGCGATAATTAAAATACAGTAGGCTAACAAAGATAAAGAGATGTGCGTTACTAAACCCACCTCAATATTAATACTTTGCAATAAAATATGATGAGGAATAAATAAACTGGCAATGGTTAGTAAGGCACCAAAACCATAAACAACGGGCAACAATAAAGTTGCAGGGAATTTTAGCGAGACAGCCGTCACCGAGACCACAATCACCCAGCACGTCAAAAGAGCGACGTTTACGATACTTAAATCTTGACCGTCGGCTCTAAAAACAGAGTTAACTAATAGCAGCATGTGCGCCACTATAGCAACCGTGCTTAAAATAACGGTTACTTTTTGGCTAGGGCCTTGTTGATGAAACAGCCGTGAAAGCACGTGAGACGTTGCTAACACATAAAATAAACTGGCAATAATAGTTAAACTAATAATCAGCATTGTGCTTGGGCCACTTAATTTGAGACAAAATAATCCTTGTTGTTATACAGCCATTGTATTTTATAGCAAAGCAAATGCATAGACCTTAAAAAAAGAAACTCATCAAGGTGCACTTGAACACTATATTGTAAGACGCCATATACGGTATACTACTTTTAATTGAAACTTAATAAGTCAATCTAGGTTAATTGAAAAATCAAATTAATCATAAATATAAATGGATTGATATAAACGTCTTATCGGAACCGTTACATGTTTGAGAACCTCCAAGAACGATTAGGTAAAACCTTAAAAAATATCAGTGGCCGTGGCCGTCTGACGGAAGACAACATAAAAGACACACTTCGCGAAGTGCGTATGGCATTTTTAGAAGCCGATGTGGCATTGCCTGTTGTTCGCGACTTTGTAAAACAAGTTAAAGAACGCGCAGTTGGGGTTGAAGTTACAAAAAGCTTAAGCCCAGGCCAAGTATTTATAAAAATAGTGCGTGAAGAACTAGAAAAAGCAATGGGCGAGGCTAATGAAGAGCTAAGTCTAAATGCGCAACCGCCAGCCGTTGTAATGGTAGCGGGTCTACAAGGTGCGGGTAAAACCACCAGTGTAGCTAAACTTGCTAAGTTTTTAAAAGAGCGAAAAAAGAAATCAGTACTTGTAGTAAGTGCCGATGTTTATCGCCCTGCGGCGATTAAACAGCTAGAAACGCTTGCAGCAGAAGTTGATGTTGATTTCTTCCCAAGTGATATTTCGCAAAAGCCAGTTGATATTGCAACCGCTGCAATTTCTCATGCTAAAAAGAAATTTATAGATGTAGTACTTGTTGATACTGCAGGTCGTCTACATGTTGATAGCAACATGATGGATGAAATTAAAGATCTTCACAAAGCAATCAATCCAATTGAAACCTTGTTCGTTGTTGATGCAATGACAGGTCAAGATGCGGCGAATACAGCTAAAGCATTCGACGAAGCATTACCACTTACCGGTGTTATATTAACAAAAACTGATGGTGATGCGCGTGGTGGTGCTGCTTTATCTATTCGTCACATCACTGGCAAGCCTATTAAGTTTATGGGTGTGGGTGAGCGCACTGACGCACTTGAACCTTTCCACCCAGACCGTATAGCGTCGCGTATTTTAGGCATGGGTGACGTACTTTCATTAATCGAAGAAGTCGAGATGAAAGTAGATAAAGAGCAAGCTGCTAGAGTTGCTGAAAAAGTATTTAAAGGCGCAGGTTTTACTCTTGATGATTTTGCTGACCAATTAAAGCAAATGAAAAGCATGGGTGGCATGATGTCAATGCTTGATAAGCTCCCTGGTATGTCTAACTTACCAGATGCTGTTAAAGGTCAAATGGGTGATAAAACATTTATTCAAATGGAAGCTATTATTAGCTCTATGACTAAAAAAGAGCGTGCACGCCCAGAAATCATTAAAGGTTCGCGTAAAAAACGCATAGCAGCTGGCTCTGGTACACAAGTACAAGAGATTAATAAGTTGCTTAAGCAGTTTACGCAAATGCAAAAAATGATGAAAAAAATGAAAGGTAAAGGCGGTATGACTAAAATGATGCGCGGTATGAAAGGCATGTTACCACCTGGAATGATGGGCGGCGGCGGTCCTAAATTTTAAAAAGTACCATTAAGTTACTTTTTAAAATAATAGCGAATCATATTTAAAGGAGCAAATAGCTCCTTTTTTGTTGAATAAATTATGCATGTAATACACCTTTAACTCTTATTTGTCGTTGAGATCACGGTTTAACCTACTAAACTGCCTTTTTGGTTCACTTCTTACTTGCGTTATTGCCAAAAACTCGTACAATTCCCCAGCTCCCCATTCTGGGGAGTAAATCTTATTAATGAAAACAGTCAATCTTTATAGAGGACGGTATGGTAACTATTCGTTTGCAACGTGGTGGCGCTAAAAAACGCCCTTTCTATCAAATTGTGGTTGCGGATAGCCGTTTCTCGCGTGACGGTCGCTTCATCGAGAAAGTAGGCTTTTTTAACCCAATTGCTTCAGGTCAAGAAGAAAAAATTCGTTTAGATTTACCACGTGTTGAACACTGGGTAGGTCAGGGCGCATCTCTTTCAGATCGCGTAGCTAAGTTAGTAAAAGACGCTCGTAAAGCGGCTTAATAGGCGTAAGTGTAACCATGAGTCAAGAGAACACCTCATCAATAATTGTCGTAGGAAAGCTCGGTGCCCCATATGGTATAAAGGGCTGGCTTAAGGTACATTCATTTACTGATGATCCCGTAGGGATCTTCGATTTCAGCCCGTGGTTGATAGGGCAGCAAGGTAAATGGCAGTCCTTAGAAGTGGTCGACTGGCGTCGCCACAACAAAGGCTTTATCGCTAAATTTGCGCAGGTAAACGACCGAGACGAAGCAATGGCTTATACCCATGCTGAAATCTCAATGGATGCAGCGCATTTACCAGAACTCCCGCAAGGTGAGTTCTATTGGCGAGATCTCATTGGCATGTCTGTTGTAACCGATAAAGGTTATAGCTTAGGCATTGTTGATGACCTGATGGAGACAGGATCAAATGACGTACTGGTTGTTAAAGCAAACAGTAAAGACGCATTTGGTCAAGCTGAGCGTTTGATTCCTTTTTTAACTGATTCAGTTATTAAAGAAGTTAAATACGATGCAAGAGAAATTACCGTAGACTGGGATCCTGGTTTTTAATGACGCAAACTAGTTCATTATGGGTAGGGGTGATAAGCCTTTTTCCAGACATGTTTGACGCTATTACAGACCAAGGTGTTACCGGTCGCGCAGTAAAAAATGGCTTAATTGATTTTAACTGCTGGAATCCGCGAGACTACGCTTTAGATAAGCATAGAACCGTAGATGACCGTCCTTACGGGGGCGGACCTGGTATGTTAATGATGGTTGAGCCATTAAAAAAAGCGATTGCCGAAGCTAAAAAAGCAGCTGGTGATGGTGCTAAAGTAATTTATATGTCCCCGCAAGGGCGCAAACTTGATCAGCAAGGTGCTAGCGAACTCGCTAACTCTAAAAAACTGATTTTGATTGCCGGTCGCTATGAAGGTATAGATGAGAGAATAATAGAATCATATGTTGACGAAGAATGGTCAATTGGTGATTTTATTTTGAGTGGTGGTGAACTACCTGCCATGACATTAATTGACGCAGTAGCGCGATTAGTGCCAGGTGTGTTAGGTCATAACCAGTCAGCAGAACAAGATTCGTTTTCGGATGGCTTGTTAGATTGTCCACACTATACACGACCAGAAACATTGGACGACAAACAGGTTCCTGCTGTATTACTCAGTGGTAACCACCAAGAGATAGCAAAATGGCGGCTTATGCAGTCATTAGGCAGAACTTGGTTACGACGTCCTGACTTGTTGCATAACCTAGCTCTGACTGAGGAGCAAGCGGTATTACTCGCGAAATTTCAGCAAGAGTACCAAAAAGCTTGTGGCTAGAAGACAGTTACACCTAGGAAAGTGAGAAACATAATGGCAAAAGTAAACCAAAATATTATTAAAGCGCTTGAAGATGAGCAGCTTAAAACAGACGTACCTGCATTTGGCCCTGGTGATACAGTGGTTGTACAGGTAAAAGTAAAAGAAGGTGCTAAAGAGCGTCTACAGGCCTTTGAAGGTGTTGTAATCGCTAAGCGTAATCGTGGTCTTCACTCAGCATTCACAGTTCGTAAAATCTCGAACGGTGAAGGCGTTGAGCGTGTATTCCAAACGCACAGCCCTCTTATTGATAGCGTAACAGTTAAGCGTCGCGGTGCAGTTCGCCGTGCTAAGCTTTACTATCTACGTGAGCGTTCTGGTAAATCTGCACGTATTAGAGAAAAACTTAACTAATACGCGCTGTTTATCAACGCAAAAAAACGGGTTGCATCCTTCGGGTTGCAACCCGTTTTGGTTTTAGAATATTATTTCTCAATTCTCAATTCTCAATTCTCAATTCCTCATTAGTAAAATTTCCGCTTTAGCCTTTTCTCAGTTAGCTGATCCTGTTAGTATTTATCGTATTGATTAGTTTACTTTTATGTAAATTTATATTTACGTTATTTGGTTTTTTAAGGTGGGACGAACGTGGCTGACATAAGTGATTTAGCACAGCTAAGAGAAGGTATAGATGAATGCGATGCACAACTTGTTGCCTTACTCGCTAAACGTAATGGTATTACGCAAAAAATTGGTGAGATAAAACAACAAACAGGCGCACCTTTACATGCACCTGCCCGTGAAGCAGAGCTATTAGCGGCAAGACGACAAGAAGCAATAAATCAAAATGTAAGCCCAGATCTCGTTGAAGATATACTTAGACGCATGATGCGAGAAGCCTATCAAAACCAACAAGCAAAACTTGCATGCGCAGCGCCAGAGCTTTCGCCAATTGTAATTGTGGGTGGTCAAGGCGCCATGGGCCAGTTATTTGCACAGCAGTTTATTCGCTCAGGTTACGAAGTTAAAATTTTAGATAAAGATCAGCAAAACGATGCGAAAAGTATTTTAAAAGGTGCCAAGCTGGTAATGATTAGCGTACCTATTAATGCATTGGACGTTGTCGTTGCTAAGTTACCTAAACTAGATGATGACTGTTTACTTGTAGATATTACATCGGTAAAGCAATCGCCTATTAAAGCACTAAAAGCTGCGCATAGTGGCCCTGTGGTTGGTTTACATCCTATGTTTGGGCCTGATATATCACACTGGGTAAAACAAACAGTCGTTGTATGTGAAGGACGAGAGCACCAAGCGGCAAAAGGCTTGCTACAACAGTTACAAGTATGGGGTTGTCAGCTTGTTGAGCTTGATGCTAAAAAGCATGATGAAGCAATGCAAATTATTCAGGTAATGCGCCATTTAACGACATTTGTGTACGGACAATTTCTAGCAAAACAAAGTCATACACTAGAAGAATTACGTAGCTGCTCGTCACCTATATATCAATTAGAACTGATGATGGTAGGGCGTTTATTTGCACAGTCGCCTGAGCTGTACTCAGATATTATGCTAGCACAATTCGATGATGTAGAAACCTTACTTGCACAGTACCAAGATACCTTTGCAAGTACATTAGCAAAATTAAAAGCGGGAGATAAAGCCGCGCTTATTGATTCTTTTGCTGAGGCGAAAGTTTACTTTTCTGACTCGACAGAACACTTTTTAACGCAAAGCCGAAGCTTATTAAATAAAGCGAATGATTCAAAAGTTTTAGATTAATATTTGTTATACCGTTTGCTTAAGTGGGGATTTAATTCGTTAAATTGCTAAAATATTTATGCAGACTGGTACTAGTTAACGAAAAAGGGCCGATATCGGCCCTTTTTGATTTGTAAAATTGCTTATTAAGTATTAACGCTTACTGCCTGTAGTGACTCGCTTTGGTAGCATCCTAAAATACGTACATATTGGGTGTGCTCTTTAAGTTCTTCTAGCGCTTCTTTTACTTGGCTTTCAGCTAAGTTTGCTTCTAGGTCAACATAAAAAACTTCTTCCCACGGATTGCCCGGAGTAGGGCGAGATTCAAGTTTTACTAAATTAATCTTATGCTGCTTAAAAATCATTAACGCATCGGCTAGTGAGCCCGCTTGTTGTTTTGTCGACATGATCAAACTAGTTTTAGTTGGAATTTGGTTAGACACTTGTAGAGGCTTACGTGCAACAACAATAAAGCGGCTATGGTTTTCGCTTTGATTAGCTAGGTTTGATTTAATAACCTCAAGCCCTACGTTTTTCCCCGCTTGTGCAGAGCCAATTGCAGCACTGTATGGAGTGTTCAGAGCTGATTGTAGCGCGCTTGATGTTGAGTCACATGTTTCGTGTTGTAAATCACCTAAGCCCTGTAAAAAACGGCTGCACTGCGCAAATGGTTGTGGGTGTGCAAATATTTTTGTTAGTTGACTAAGTTCAGTATCAGGGTTGGCGAGTAAGCAATGCTCTACACTGTGAGTTACTTCTCCAACAATAGACACTTGCGCGTGCTGTAATAAGTCAAACACCTCGTTAATACTGCCAGAGCTTGTGTTTTCAATGGGTAATAAACCAAAATCAGCTTGTCCGTTTTCTACTTTACCTGTTATTTCGTCAAACGATGTACAGCCAATTTCAACTAATTTCCCCGGGCGGCGGCTAAAATATTTATGGCATGCTAGTTGGCTATAAGAACCCTGACCACCTAAGTAAGTTACACGGTGTGTTTCACTAAGGGCATCTGGATTCAGGTTTTTTTGTAGCATTGCTTGTTGGTGTAAAACTGAGTCTTCCAAAATAGTTTGAAAAACATTATTCACGTAGTAAGCATCCAAACCTAGTGATTTACCATAACCAATCAGTTTCTCTAAAAGTGCGAGTTCACGTGCTTCATCGCGAATTGGCTTGTTGTTAGCAATTTTATACTCAACCACACCGTGGCTAATACGACGACGTTTAGCTAATAACACGAGTAAATCGGAGTCTATTTCATTTATATCGTGTCTTAGTGCATTTAATACATCATTTGTCATTTTGGTATCCTCATTCCAAAAGTAGGCTGTTATTACACAGCAAAAACAAAAAAGCCTCCCGGTTGGGAGGCTTTACTATTCGATTGATTTTATCTCACAAACAGGGAAGCCTCTTCTATATAAAGAAGCTAAAAAACGAAAAAAAAGTGCGAGAGATAAATATGTTCATGCAGTTAATGTATGGAGAGTTGCTACCAATGTCAATAAAGATCTAAATAAGCTTAGAGTACTATTTATTTCCCTATATTAGTTTTTATAGAAAGTTTACAAATAATTTATAAATATGAATGCGGATCTGGTATATTTCGTTAACTGGTTCAAATAATAACAATTATTAATAATTAAGGTTGACCCGTGGTTTACAGACGCCCTCCATCGCGTTTTGGATTGAATTCTTTAAGTGTAAAACTATCGCTACTCATATCTGCTATTTGCTTAATAGCTGGGGTATGTGCGGCTGCCTTAATGCTTAAATCTGAAGAGAAACAACTCGTTTTTGAAGAACACGAAGTTTTAAAAAGCTCGACAGATTTATTAGTGAAGCAATTTAATGAGCGCATTAAAACAAAAGTAAATATTGCTCAGCAAGCTAATAACGTAGTAACACAACAACTTTTTCAACCCAATTCACCAATTAATTTAAGCAATAAATCACAGTTACAATTTAATAGTGACGGTACGATTCGAAGTGCCTCTGCTGATGGTTTATCAGCAGCATTTTTACCACAGCAAAATTACTCTCCTTTTTATAAACGCCTATTTAATGATTCTGAGATGCTGTGGCGTATAATTTCTCCTACACTGGTACACGACTTTTTTAACTTTTATCTAATAACAGATGATGATTTTATTCGTGTTTCTCCCCCTAATTGGGCATTAAACGCACCTGCCGACTTTAGAGCAACGAATGGCTCAACTTATAAATCGATTAAAAGTACGCTTGAAACAGTAAGAGAACCAGCATGGTCAAAAGTCTATTACGATACAGTATGGCGCAAATGGGTTATTAGCTTACTAGTGCCAGTTTATGTCGATAATGAGTTTTTAGGTGTGACGGGGAGCGATATTTCCCTCAACAAACTTATTTCGTTTTTACCTGTTGGTGATAAAGAAAAACACCTACTTGTGTTTGATAGTAAAGGGCAATTGTTAGCACACCCAGACTTAAATCCGACCTTACTAGCCGACTATGGTAGTGATAATAAAGCACTCGCTACTAATGAATTTGTAAACCCAGCACTGCAGTCGATTATTGATGATGTAATTGCGGTGAAATTACCTGAATACGCAAATTCGTTTGAAAAAAATGACGAAGCTCATATTATCAATATTCGTAAGATTGATGACTTAGATTGGTACATAGGGGTATATAAAAAGCGTTCATCGACGTTATCTGCATTACAAGATTTAAAACTGAAGTTTTTTGGCCTCTTTATTTTATACGCAATATTAGTTGCCTTATTGCTGCATCAAGCGCTTTATCAACTAGTCCTTCGCCGTTTACATACTTTGGTTTATGCAGTTACAAGTTTTGGCAAAGGTCAATTAACTACAGAATTTCCACCAGAAAACAAAGATGAAATTGGCACGCTTAATGGCTCATTTAGAGACATGACGGTAGAAATTCGCAAACTTATCGATGGCTTAAACCAGAGAATTACAGAAAAAGAAATTGCTGAAAAAGCAGCTAACCGTTTATCTAAAGCGGTAGCATTCTCGGGCACTGGCGTTGTGATCACCGATGAGAATTTTGTAATTGAATACGTAAATCCAAAAATGCTCGAAATGACAGGCTACCCAGAAAGTCATTTTAATAGAGCACCATTACTTAATATTATTGCCTCAGAAATGTCTATTTTAGTTGAAGATATAGACATAGATTTACGCAGCCGTAATTACTGGCGCGGTGATACATTAATTCAAGGCTTGAATAAAGAGCCAATTTGGGTGTCTTTAAGTGTTTCGCCAATTCGTGAAGAGGGCGGTGAAATAACCAGCTATGTAGCATCTGCACAAGACATTTCTTTTGTAAAAGAAAGCCAGCGTAAAATGGAGCAGCTTGCTTACTTTGACACCCTTACTGGCCTTGCCAACAGAACGTTTTTTAGAATGCAATTGCGTAAATCAATGGCATTAGCAGAACGCGGGCATTATGCATTTGCTTTGTTTTACTTTGATTTAGACGAATTTAAACGTATTAACGATACATTAGGCCACGATGCCGGCGATCAATTATTAATTGAAGTGGCAAACAGACTTAAAAAACGTTTACGAGCCGAGGACACCATAGCGCGCTTAGGTGGTGATGAATTTGCAGTATTACTCAGTGGTATAGAAAGCCAAGCTCACGCGACTGATGTTGCCAATACAATTCAAAAAACACTGAATGTGCCTATAAAACTAGGTAGTAATGAAGTTATTGTGAGCGCGAGTATTGGTATTACAATGGCTCCGTACGATAGCCTAGAAGAAGATCAGTTATTAAAACATGCTGACTTAGCAATGTATGAGGCAAAAGCAAAAGGGCGTAATACATTCCATTTTTATAGCCAAGAATTGAACGCAGCTGCTAATGAGCGTTTATTTATTGAAAATGAGCTACGTATAGGACTAAAAGAAAAACAGTTTGTAGTTTACTACCAACCTCAAGTTGATAGTCGTACTCATCAGGTCATTGGCTATGAAGCGTTATTAAGATGGTTCCACCCAACTGAAGGCGCAATCCCTCCAGATAAATTTATTCCTATTGCAGAAGCGACAGGCCTTATAGTTGAATTAGGCGAATGGGTGCTTCAAGAGTCTTGTGATTTTGCCGTAAGATTAACAAAGCAAGGCTTAGAAAATAATATATCGATAAACTTATCGGCTCGCCAGTTCAAAGACTCAAGCTTAGTCTCAACACTGAGTAAAATGATAATTAGGACGGGTGTTTCGGCTAAGCGCCTTCACTTAGAGCTGACTGAAAGTATGCTAATGGGAAATGTAGAAGCTGCAATTACACAACTCCACGAGCTTAAAGCCTTAGGTATATCTATTTCTATTGATGATTTTGGTACTGGCTATTCGTCACTCAGTTACTTAAAACGATTCCCGGTTGATATATTGAAAATTGACCGTTCATTTGTAAAAGATATCCCTGAGGATACAAATGATATGGAAATCACTGCCGCTATTATTGCCATGGCGCAAAAGTTAAAGCTAGACGTGGTCGCAGAAGGGGTTGAGACAATAGAGCAGATGCAGTTTTTACAAAATAATAATTGCTTCATTGTACAAGGCTATTATTTTAGTAAACCAATTGCTGAGCACGAACTGCCAAAATTGTATGAAAGGTTAAATGAACTCTCAAATAGCGAAGTAAGTAGTTAATAAAATTGCGGGTTAACCACCCGCAATTTTAACTTTAAATTTTAACGCTTCTAAAATGGCTTTTAGTTTATCGCGGTCATCACCTTGCACTTCAATAATGCCTTCTTTTACTGCGCCGCCTTGGCCCATTTTGCTTTTTATAGTTTTAGCTAACTTTTTTAAATCATGATCTTTTGGATCAATGCCTACAACTAACATTACGCCTTTGCCTTTACGTCCTTTTGTTTGACGCTCAATGCGAATAAAACCATCTTTAAAAAGCTTAGCTTCTAACTCTTTTTCTGGTTTTGGCTGGTCAATGCGACCCGTACTTGTTGAATATACTAAGTGACTATCACTCATACCTTACCTTTATGGATAAAAATTAATTAAATATTGGCGTAAATGATAGCAAATTTGAAGTTGTGTGTTTTTCTTTTTGCTAAATACTTTTAACAGGTTATATTTAGTTCAAAGGAAATATTATTGGAGTTTAATATGAGTTTAACTAAGAATGAATCAGTCGATGGCACTACATTAACAATACAAATCAAAGGTAAATTTGACTTTAATTTAGTGCAATCTTTTCGCCAAGCTTATGCTCAAATGAGCGAAAAAACAGTAAAGGTTATTATCGATTTAAGAGAGACTGACTACATGGATAGCTCAGCACTTGGCATGTTACTTAACATGAAAAAAACAATTGATAGCCAAGTGAAAACTATTGAAATAAGCAATTGCCAACCTCAGCTTAGAAAAATTCTACAAATTTCACGTTTTGATAAAAAGTTTGATATTAGCTAATGATACATGTGTTAATTGTGGATGATCAGGCGCTCAATCGCATTTTACTAAGTAAAATGCTTGAGCAAGAGGGTTATAAAATATCAGTGGCTTATAACGGGCTAGATGCACTTAATGTACTTAAAAGAGAGCAAATAGACGTTGTTTTACTTGATGTTTTAATGCCTGTAATGGATGGTTTTGAAGCTGCTGAAAAAATAAAGCAGCAGTATAGTGAAGTTTACTTACCGATTATTTTTATAACCTCCTTAGAAGATCAAGCAAGTTTTGAGCGCTGCCTCGAAGTGGGTGGCGATGACTTTATTCATAAACCATTTGAAAAAGTTATTCTGCATGCAAAAATTAAAGCACATATTCGCACCAGAGAGCTGAGTAAAAAAGCAAACCAACAAAAGAAACTACTTGAATATCATCATAATCAAATTGAACGTGAACACGAAATAATTGAGCATATTTTTAATAACTCATTAGAAAACCAAGGTAAGTTTAAAGAGTATTTAGATTTTAATTTATCACCGGCCTCTATGTTTAACGGCGATATGTTTTTAGTAGCGCAAAGCCCAATCGGTAATTTGTATTGCATGTTGGGAGATTTTACGGGCCATGGCCTTGCTGCAGCTATTGGTGCATTACCAACTTCTCGTGTGTTTTATACTATGGTACAAAAAGGCATGGCGGTTAACGATATTGCCTGTGAGCTAAATACACTACTGTACAACCTACTACCTGGGCATATGTTTTGTGCTGCAACCATTATAGAGCTTAGTGCATCAGGTAAAAGTGTTTCTGCATGGATGGGCGGCTTACCCGATGCCTACCTAATAGATAAAGACGGTAATGTAAAACAAACATTAGAATCGCAGCATATGGCGCTGGGGATTTTAGATGAACAAGAATTTGAATATGAAGTTATTCATTTTGAAACAAATAGTAATACACGCCTAGTATTAGCAACCGACGGTATTATAGAAACGGCAAACAAAGAGGATATATTTTTTGGGGAAGAGCGTTTTTTACAAACCTTAAAAAGTAAATCGATGATTAGTAGTGAAGACATAGTTGCTAATGTTACTAAGTTTGCAGATGGTACTAAGCAGCAAGACGATTTAAGCATTGTTTTACTAAACTGCCTGCCTTTAATTCCTGAGGAACAAGAGCTAGAAGCATTTTCTACTTTAGCTTTTAATTTGTCTTTGAGCTTAAACTCAGAGCAAATAAAAAAAACAGACCCCGTTTACGACGTCGTTAATATTTTAAGCAGTGTTGAGGGGCTAAATACTCATCGTTCTAATATATTTTTACTGTTGTCTGAGGCTTACAACAATGCGCTTGATCATGGTGTATTAGGCCTTAACTCAGAAATTAAAAAACAAGAGGACGGCTTTTTTCGATATTACGAGTTGAGAGAGGCAGCCCTTGCTAAACTTACAGATGCCATGATTATTATTGATATGCGCTATTGCCCCGACACGCTCAGTTTATATTTTATTATTTGTGATTCAGGTCGAGGGTTTAGTAGTAAGCACGATGAGTTGGCAAAGGCTAATAACGAATTTGGCAGAGGGGTGTCTTTATTAGAAGAAATAGCCGAAAAAGTCACTTATAACGCCAGTGGTAACCAAGTTGAAATGTGCTACAAGTTGAGCTAGCTCTGTAAAAATATCCATGCTATTATTCTCGAAACTTTAGATGTATGGATGGCCAAATGATTTCTTCTTACTTAAAACAAGCACAACTTAGTGCTAATCCAGCTTTGATTTCAACAGAGCTTGAAAAGCTTGATCTACATTTAGCAAACACTGCTTTGCCTGATGTGTGTTGGGAGTATCAAATACCAGAGCTTGGCGAGGGCGGTGCATGTAGTTTATTTGGTTACTTACAAGATGAGCCATTCAAATTAACTGACTATATTAAAAATGATGAGCAAACACAGTTTAAGCTGGCTACTTTACAAAGTATTGTAAGCTACATTGAGCAGCAAACAGGCGTTGATTGGTATGGTATTTATCAATCAACTAATACCCCCGAAGGTAATCAACTATTAAAATTGGCTTATCATGGTGCGCCTAGTCGTCCGTTGTTTCCTTTAACGCAAGCATTTGCGGCTGGCAGTAACAACGTACAGGTTGCGCTATCTCACAAGGGCCGCATTATTAATAACGTTGAGGCGTATTTATCACAAGGTGGTGAATACTACACATGCGATCCTAAAGTTAAATCAGAAACCTGCCTACCTTTATTTAATGCACAAAATGAATGTGTTGGTATTGTAGATGCAGAAGCCTTTAAAAATGATTTTTTTGATGAAAAGACGCTTGCCGTTTTAATTGCATGTTGTATTAAAATTCCTCACTTTCTAGTGTAAATAACGCTAGTCAATATGATGTGCTTTTATGTTAAGCTTAGCTTAACAGCTAACCCCTAAATAACGATAAGAGATAGCCAATGTTCTCAGTATTAAAACCATTACCAACAGATCCTATTCTTGGCCTTATGGCGGCCTATAAACAAGATACAAACCCTAATAAAATTGATTTAGGTGTAGGTGTCTACAAAGATGAGCAAGGCAATACACCGGTTCTTAAAGCGGTTAAAAAAGCTGAAGCGTTTCGTCTTGAAAACGAAATGAGCAAATCTTACATTGGTTTAGCGGGTAATTTAGATTACTGCCAAAAAATGGAGCAGTTACTATTAGGTGAGCATCAAGTATTACTAGCTAACCGCGTACGTACCGCGCAAGCTCCTGGTGGTACGGGTGCACTTCGTGTTGCAGCTGAATTTATTAAACGTTGTAATACAGACGCGACTGTTTGGGTAACTAACCCAACATGGGCTAACCATATTAGCTTGTTTGAAGCTGCAGGCTTAACAGTAAAAGAATACCCATATTACGATTACGAAAATAAAGATTTATTGTTTGATGAAATGATCAACACACTTAAACAAGTGCCTAAAGGTGATGTGGTTTTACTGCATGCATGTTGTCATAACCCAAGCGGTATGGATTTAAACGAAACACAGTGGAACACGGTTGCCGAACTGGCAAAAGAAGTTGGCTTTACACCACTTGTTGATATTGCGTACCAAGGCTTTGGTGCCTCACTTGAAGACGATGCACGTGGCTTACGTATTTTAGCCGATGCAGTGGAAGAGCTAATTATTTGTTCTTCATGTTCTAAAAACTTTGGCTTATACCGCGAGCGTATTGGTGCATGTTCACTAATTGCAAAAGACAGCGCAACAGCAGATATTTCAAACTCTGTAATGCTAAGCGTTGTACGTAGTATTTACTCAATGCCGCCAGCGCATGGTGCTGACATTGTTAATACTATTTTAAGCAGTACAGAGCTTACACAATTGTGGCACTCTGAGCTTGATGAAATGCGTAGTCGTATAAATGGCTTACGTAGCTTAATTAAAGAAAGCTTAGCAACTAAAGATATTGCTCAAGACTTCTCATTTATTGAACGCCAAAACGGTATGTTTTCTTTCTTAGGTATTAATAAAGAGCAAATTGCTCGCCTACAAAAAGAATACGGCATTTACATTGTTGGCTCTAGCCGCGTAAATGTTGCAGGTGTTAGTCATTCAAATATTGAATACTTTTCAAATGCTGTAGCTGACGTTTGTAAATAAACGTATTTAATATAAAAAACCGCACATCATTACTAATGATGTGCGGTTTTTTATTATCTAAATTTAAACAATTAGCAGCAACCTTTAACCGATAGCAGGAATAAGCCCCGCCATTTGCATAAACTGCGCAGCAATAATCGTTATGCCACATATAGCTGCTATACCAAGCCCAACATTCCCACTTTTAACTTGGTAACCTGTTTTATTTGATGTTGTACGCTGTTTATAAACCATTGCTACAGGCAAGAATATTGCCAGTACAACAAGTGCTATTGCTGCGTAACCTAAGGCCATAATAAAGCCTTGAGGATAAAACAATGCAAAGCCAAGCGGCGGAATAAACGTAATTAAAGCCGTTTTAATTCGGTCTGTTTTATTGTCACCCTTTTTAAATGCATCAGCAAAAAAATCAAATAACCCTAAACTCACCCCTAAAAATGATGTCGCAAGTGCTAAATCAGCAAATAACTTAACGGCCGTTGCCACACTTGGGTTATGCGCAATACTTGCCACGCTAGATACAAACCCATTAAGACCTTGGCTGTTGAGTAAATCAGCTTGGCTCATAATACCTTGGCTAAGTAGTTGCCAAAAAATATAAATAACTAAAGGTAGGGCGGCTCCAGCAATCATTACTTTGCGCAGTACTTTTATTTCAACACCAACATATTTAACAATAGAGGGGATAGAACCATGAAAGCCAAACGAAGTAAATATAACCGGTATAGCTGAAAGGATTAATCCTTGCTCTACAGGCATCTCTAATAAGTGCTTACCCTGCACATAAGGGGTAAGCATGTAAAACAAGCTAGCTAATACAATAATTTTTATTGTAAATAACACTCTATTTAGTTTATCTACCTTGCTAGTACCTAGCGTTACCACACTTGCAATAATAACAGCGAGGATTACAGAGCCAAACTGTGGGGCTATATCTACATCAAAGCCTATATTTATACGCGCTTGGAGTTGTGCACCACCACCTGCAATATAAGCAGCGCATAAAGCGTAAAATAAAAAAACCATCGAAAAATTTGCGATGTATTGTCCGCGCTTTCCAAGCCATAATTTAGCCAATGTATTTAACGTTGCATCGCGTGGTGCGTATTGGTGTAGCTCTAACATGAGTAGTGCGGTGTAGGTCATTAGTAACCAGCTAGCAATTATTAATGCAAGTGCAGTACTAAACCCAAGCCCGGCAGATGCAATTGGCAATGCCAACATACCTGCACCAATAGTGGTGCCTGCAACAATTAACATGCTTCCAGTTGTTTTATTTTTAAGCACTTAATTACCTTAATTATTATTAATATTGATGCACCATATAACTAGTTGCTCAAATCTCAAATAGTTTTGTAATAAAAGAGCGGTATTAAAATGTAACTTACAATTTACAACTGTATTTATTAAGGACTTTAGTGTTTAAAAAGTACTAAAACACAGTAGTGAGCGTATAATTTATTCTTTGTTTTATTGATTCATATAAAGCGTAGGGATGGCACGTGCCAGTTAAAGTATCTTATTTTTTAATGGTTCTTATATGGTCCACTACACCACTGGGTATAGTGTGGAGTAGTGAAACTGTATCGCCAACACTTGCAGTGTTAATGCGAATGCTGGTGGGGCTATTGTTAGGCGGCTTAATTGTTGCCATTACAAATATTAGAGTGCCTTGGAGCAAAAATGCATGCTTACTTTATTTTTATTCGAGTATAGGTATTTTTGGCGGTATGTTGTTGAGCTATATGGCAGCTAAAACAGTCCCTTCTGGTATTATTTCGCTTATGTTTGGCCTTGCACCTATTTTGTCGGGGTTGCTTGCTCAGCAATTATTAAATGAACCTAAATTTAGCCCGATTAAATTAGTTGCGTTAGCGTGCGCCTTAATTGGCTTATATTTTGTTAGTTATAACCAAGTACAAAACTCGCAAACTCAAGGGCTTGGGTTGCTTTATGTGTTTATGGCTGTCTGCTTTTTTAGTTTAAGTGGTGTGATGATCAAGCGTGTACAGATTGCGATTCACCCTATGGCAACAACATTTGGTGCCTTAGTTTTTGTAACCCCACTCTTTTTTATTGCTTGGTGGTTATTAGATGGTGAGTTGCATATACAAAACTGGAGTGCAAAATCATTGTGGGCTATTGGTTATCTAGGAATATTTGGATCTTTAGTAGGGGCTTTGGCGTATTTTCATGTGCTGCAAAACCTAAATGCAAGCACGGTATCACTTACTACACTTATAACTCCTAGCTTTGCGTTAGGTTTGGGAGCTTGGCTAAATAATGAGTCATTAAGCCAAGAACTAATAATTGGTGCGGTTATTATTTTAATTAGTCTAGGTTTTTTCCAATTTGGTGATAAGTTTTTAAAGCGAAAGAAAGTAAACACAAATTAGCTTTACTACATTTTTTCAATTTAGTGATAAGTTTTAAAGCGAAAGAAAGTAAGCGCAAATTAGCTTTACTACATTTTTTCAATTTGAATAATTAAACGACGGTTTTTGTCTCGGCTTAAAATGTTATCGTTATTATCAACAAAGCGTTTTTCGCCTAAACCGGTGGTTTGTACTTTTGTTTCATCAACACCCAAGCTCACCATATAATCTTTTATAGTTTTGGCGCGCTTGCGCGATAAATCTAAGTTATTCCAGCGTCCGCCATAACTATCGGTGTATGAGTCAATACTAATGGACTCTATGCTTGCATCATTTTTTAAATACTCAGCAATCTTATCAAGACGTTGTTGCGAGGATTTAGTTAATTTACTGCTGTTAGATTGATAGTTCATTACAGTAAACGAAATATCTTCAAAGCTGTAAGGGAGTAGCTCATCACGGCATTGTAAAAAAGCCCAGTAAGCTTGTTTAAAGTTTACGCTCGATATACCAACGGCAATTTTATCGGCACTGTTTTGCCAGTCTTGATAATAAAAAGTAGGGTAGTAGCCTTTTTCAAGCTCGGTAAGCATTTCCCATGCGGTTTTATTGCCTAGCTCGCCATCAAACTTTTTAAGTAATTTCATATTTGCAATATCACGAGCGGGCAATCCTGCACGCCATGTAGGTGGCACTGCTTTTAAACCTGCAATTGCGTAGTTATCTGGGCGTACAACCATATCTAAATTAAATGTTAAGTTTTTATTTTTACTTGCTGAAGCTTTAAATATAGCTTCACCGTAATAAGGAACCTCATGATTTAATTGGCATTGTAAGCGCGTTGTTTTAACGACTTCCCAGTTGGAGTTGTCTTGGGTTGCTGTGTATTGGCGCATAGCAGCTTGCGAGTGAGTACTGCAAAGCACTGCACTTATACTAAGGCTAATAAATAACAACTTATACTTCATGGTGCTCTCCAGCTATCCGGGAATGCCAATAATTTGGCAAATTAACGACTGCAATGATTAGTTTGTTCTCTATATAACTAACTTATAAGTTAAAGCAAGTTATGTGCCTACAATTTTAAAGCAATAAATACTTAAATCCCCTAGCCTAGGGGGCATCAATTTTGACATAATAGTCAGCTTACACGTATAAACAAAGAAGACTATGGCAAATACTGAGCAAACACCTTTCGCAAAACGCTTTCGTGGATTTTTTCCTGTTGTTATTGATGTTGAAACTGCAGGTTTTAACAAAGAAACAGATGCCTTGTTAGAAATAGCAGCCTCTGTTTTAAAAATGGATGACGAAGGACTGCTCAGCATAGATCATACTGTTCATTTTCATGTTCAGCCATTCGAAGGCGCTAATATAGAACAAGCAGCCATCGACTTTAACGGTATAGACCCGTTTTCACCATTACGTGGCGCAGTACCTGAAGATGAAGTCATTAAAGAAATATGTAAAGTAGTACGCAAAGCGCAAAAGGCTGCTGGGTGCCAACGCTCAGTTATTGTGGCGCATAATGCCGCATTCGATCATGGCTTTTTAAATGCAGCAATAGAGCGTAATAACATTAAGCGTACGCCATTTCACCCGTTCGTAAGCTTTGATACAACATCTTTAGCGGGTTTAGCGTTAGGGCAAACTGTATTAGCAAAAGCATGTAGAGCGGCTGGTATAGAGTTTGATAACAGCCAAGCGCACTCAGCACTTTACGACACAGAACGTACAGCCGAGCTTTATTGTTTAATAGTAAACCGCTGGCAGCAATTAGGTGGTTGGCCATTAGCGCCAACCGACGATTGTGACGCTGACGCTGAAGTTGAAACTGAAAATGACGAAGAAACTAAAACGTCTGAGTAATTTTACCCTCAGTTAGCTTAACTAGGTGGGGCGGGTAAATACGCGAAAATTGTTTAGAATCTTTCGCTATTTTAAGCTCCACACCAGGGTGCATTAATTCATTTACTTTTAAACGACTACTGGCAAGTAATTGCACTATTTTTTGCTTAATAAGTAGTTTTTGACGATGAATATGCGCAGAGCGTATTTTTATATGCTTTTCATTTTCAGTTATCTTATTCATGAATTGCTGACGCTGAGCAGCCCCCGCAATTTTACTCGCTTTTTCACGAGCCTGTTGTAAAGCGGTTACTTTAGTCGCAAGTACTTTTTCAAAATCGGTTATTTGTGTTTGCTTTTGGCGAAGCTCAAACCAGAGTTGTGCTAAAAATACGCGTGTTTTAGTACCGGCTGGCGCGCCTAGCTCACCCGTTTCAATGCGCATAGCATCTAAAATATTACCGCCAATAATTTTACCTCGCGGATCATTTGCTTTGCCTACACGTATTAATCGCCTAGCACTTAAATCACAATGTAGAGCTTGGCGTTCAATAAATAAATCTTGTTCGGATTTAATGTTGCAGTACTGGGCATAACCAATCAAAATAGTTCGCTGAGCGGTTATACAGCACGTAAATGCTTCCTCGCCTTCACGTTTTCGGCCAATTGCGCCAAGCATAATGGTTACCGCACTTTTACTTTCAACAGTTCCTGATTCCACAAAACCAAGTACCGTAATATCACCGTTGGCTTTTACACGCATGCCGTCTTTAATATCGCCAGTAATAATTACGCTACCATCAAAATCAACATGGCCTGTACTTACATCTACGTTATCAAAGCATAAAACATCATCTACACGCATACCACGGGGTAGGGCAACGGGCACACCTTTGCAGTCGGCAATAAGCATATTAGGATTATTAGGATCTACTTTTGTACCTTCGAAAGGCTGGAGTTGGTGATCTTTACCTGGTTTTGCACTAATTGAATCGCCAAATACCGTATAGCCTTCTTCTCCAGGTGTAGCTGCAATACGCTGCATTAAGGGAGTGCCAGGTTTTACGGTGATAATAGCGCCAAGGTTTTTCATATCAACCTTACCGCCTTCTTTAGCTTGTGGGCTGAGTACTCGGTCTTGAGCTGTTGAGCATAAACGCACAAATTTAGCATCGCTGCCTTCTTTTGGATTGCGCCCATGTGCAATTATGGCACTGTAAGAGCTTCCTGCTGGTTGCTCAAACTGTTGGCCCAAAAAGGTATCAAGCGCACGAGGACTTATTCCTTTTTTAACAGCTGCATCAGCAAGTGCTTTTTGCGCGCCTTCCATAGACAAAAGTGCGCCACCTTTAGCGGTAGTTAATGTTGCTTCTGCGACCATATTTTTTTCATCAATATTAATGACAAGCGACGCATCTACAGCTTTAGCAACGACAAGCGATACTTCCTGATAATTTTTAGTTGGTGCAAAAAGCTTTCCAATATTGGCAATGACAGCTTCGTACTCACTAAACTCAGATTGCTCTAGCATTTGCGTTAACTGAGTACTTGTAACAGGAAAACCACTATCAATAGGGTGACTTTCTAAAGAGACAAACCCTGTACTTTTATCAAATGAAAAAACCGACATTTATTAATTCCCTACTCTATGCCTGTTATTATTTTTATTTTTTACAACTAAAGGTTTAGAAATAGCAAAAACCTTAACTCCTCATTTGAACACAGGTTAAACACATTGTTAAGTAAATGTTTATATAGGCTTGCATAAACTAAATTTTGGTTACTTAACACGCGATTGGCACATACAATTAAAATAAAGCGTTACTAGGCCTTGAGTATCAGTACTTTACTCAGTTATACTGTTTGCACGCTCTGAATTGAGTTACTAATTCAGGGGCTGATTAGGATTCGACGGAATTCAAGAAGCCCAAGGTGCATGTCGAGGTGCGGTTTGCCTCGTTAAACAGCCGCAACCTAAAGTAATCGCAAACGACGATAACTACTCTCTAGCAGCTTAGGCTGGCTAGCGCTCCTTCCATGTATTCTTGTGGACTGGATTTTGGAGTGTCACCCTAACACCTGATCGCGACGGAAACCCTGGCCGGGGTTGAAGCGCTAAAACTAAGCGGCCTCGCCTTTATTTACCGTGTTTGTCCGGGACTTAAAGGTTAATTAAATGACAATACTAAACATGTAGTACCGACGGTCGAGGCTTTTCGGACGGGGGTTCAAATCCCCCCAGCTCCACCAATAAAGGTTTTTGAACTCGTTATTCGAAAACCATAAGAAACCCGCAAATTTGTTAATCCAAATTTGCGGGTTTTTTTATGGAATTTATAAAGTGAAAATAAAGTTTAAGAAATTCTAATTGCACGTAGCTTCATTTTTATTGCAATTACAAGCAGGCTAAATAATGACAGCATACTTATTAACAACGTTAGGTTAAGTATAGGGTTACTTGGCTCATAGGTAGCGACAGGAGAGTTGTTTATAGTTTGCGAGTTTTGATGTTGCCTAATATAGCTTTGGCTGATCCAATCTACCGCGTTTATCCATTGTACTTTGGCGGGGTCAGTATTGTTTAGCATCCCTATTGCGTGCTTATCGTTATCTAAGCTTTTTGAAAGTTGTATCAGTTGCTGCCAAAATTCATTTTTAGGGCCTAGGTCGTCTATCTCTTGCAGGTGCTGTTGTAATTTGTCACCCCCCATCGTTTTTATATCAGCTTGCCCGGTAGTTTGCGCGTAGCTATTTATTAGCGATGAAAAGCGTCTAAAGTACTCATTACTTTTTTGCTGTGTAGGATTAGCTGTTCGCTCGTTTGTTACTTTTTGTGCTGGTTGATTTAGGCTATTTTGATCAATCAAATATTGTTTATAATTTTGGTAACTTAAGTTGTTTGTAGTTGTGTTATTTGTAGTTGTGTTATTTAGAATGCCAAAGTTGTTTTTCAGTGCATTAACACTGATCACTACGCCTATTAAGGTAATAATACAAAGTGCGCTATAGCAAAAGTACAATGCGCTTTTTAAAGTGTTACGCAGTAGTTTATATTTATTATAACTTTGCTTAATAGCTGCAGCTGTATTTGGGGCTTTGCCCGTATCTAGGCGTTCACTTTGTATTGAGATACTTTTGCCTTCAGTACTTTCACTAATGTGTTTATCTGTATTTTTACTGTGCTCAGTGAGTGCTATTTGATTATTTTGAGATTGAGAGATTACAGTAATTAGTTGAGGTTCTACTTTAGTAATCAAACCTAGCTTTTTAAGTGAGGATTCTGTTTTAACAGCATCAATACTCGATAAGTCTTTTTTTAAAGCGTAAGCTTTTCCATCAAATAACTGAACAACAATATTATGAGGAATATTAAGAAGTTGGCTGAGTTGTTCTTGGGCAGAGGTAAGGTCAGTATTTTGATATAACTGACCATTAAAAACAATTTTAAATGTGGCGCTCACGTTGGTACCTTGCTTGTGTAATTCCATTTTTGGAATTTTATTTTTATTATTTGATACACAAAGTTAATTTAACAGATAAAGGTGATGCTTTCTAATAATTTGTAATTAAAAAAGCCTTAACAAACAGCGTTAAGGCTTTGGCGTGTAGCTGTTATTTTACTTTATAGTTTAGCGAGTGATTTAACTGATTGCTTTTGAGCACTTGCTGGTTGGGTTGCTTTGTCTATTAATGTTTCAAGTGGCTTATTTCGAACGCACATAAGTACTTTGTTCATCGCTTGGCATGTGCCTGTCGCTTTTTTATCATGGCTTGTGTAGCTGCAATCTTCATTAATGGCTTTTGCTTCACATGCTTCCCAAGGCGCATTTGAACCGTGGCCTGCATGACTTAGGGCTGAGCATGAAGTAGCAAGTAAAAAGCCAGTTGTTAGTGCTTTTATTACGTTAAATATTTTCATTAGTATCTCAGTTAATTATTTAGCCAGAATGCGACTTATCTTGCGGTAGCACCTTTAAAGCAACCAATAAACATGTTTTCAGATACATCGGCTGCGTGGTAGTGGTAACCGCGTGTATCGTCGGTGTGGCCTCTACATTCGTCTAAATCAGTGGGTTCTAATCCATCTTCGTTTAGCATGCCAAATATACCAAATCCATCGAGTGCATAACCCATCATGGCGGCATGACCGTCTGATTGAATTTGTGTTTGGCTACAACCTGCTTCACCGTGGTAGTGATAGCCTGCTACTAAGTTAATATGGCCAGCGCAATCATCAAAGGCTGCAATAGTGTATGCGCCTAAAATAGCCTCAACAGGCGCGGGTGCAGCAAGTACAACACCATTGAGAGCAACACCTACATTGGCGTTACCAATACTGCTATTTTGAGTGGTTGCAACAGGCGTTATTGGAATTAAAAATGATTCTGATATACCGCCATCAACATAATCAATAGAGCATTCTACGCAGTGGTTTTGGTATTGTTCTTCTACGTTTGGACGTGCAGCGCCATCACACGATTCTTGTGTGTCGGTTACATTTACAAGGCCTGTACCTTCGTCGTATAGCTGCCAATGACTATCGTTATATAATGTAGGTAGATTTAAAATAAAGTCTCCGGTTATATCGTAAACCTCACCGGTGCCATCAAACCAAATACCGGCTTCGTCAGCTGTTGAGGTGATATTTTGAGGGCAAAATACACCAATCTCGTAATTTGAAGGCGCACCGGCAATATCAATTTTGTAGCATGAGGCTTCATCGCCATTACTTAGCGTACATGTTTGAGTGGTAATTGATGAAATGAGCGCATCGCTTTCAAAGTTAAAAGGGTCGACTTCTACAACAAAATCGGTTGAAGTATCTGTTGTAGTTCCCTCATCGGTGGTTGTTTCAGTTACAACTGTACTTTCAGCATCGCTACCGTTACAGGCAGCTAAACCCAGTGCAAGTATACACACTGCAAGCGGTGTCAAAATTGGTGTGTTAAATCTTCTCATCAAAAATATCCGGTAATGAAGTTGAATGTATAATATTTGTTAAATGTGCAAACAAAGTGCAAAAACAACGCAACATAGTACATAGCACGAGATAGAAGCTGATAAAGTTGCTATAAATGTGTTTAGTACCTTTTTTACTATTTAAATACTGCGACTTAAAAGTACTTAAATAGGCAGTGGAGTTTTATGGATTTTTTATTTCCCGACAGCATGTCTTTATTTTTGTTTTTATTGTTAATGATCACCGCTGGCTTTACTTCTTTTATATCTGCTGCATTTGGTGCTGGTGGCGGATTAATGCTGCTTGTTGTTATGGCGTCGTTTATGCCAATGGCAGTTGTTGTGCCTGTGCATGGTTTAGTACAGCTTGGCTCTAATGCAAATAGGTTTTTACTCAGCTTTAAGCATATTGATAAAAGCATGTTTGTATATTTTGCGTTAGGCGGCTTAGTAGGGGCGGGGTTATCAAGTTTTGTTATTGATGATATATCGCTTGATGCTATGAAGTTAGTGGTCGCTATTTTTGTTATTTATTTACTGTGGGGTAAAACGCCACCTATAAAATTAACCTCTAAGGTGTGGCGTATGGTCGCCGGTGGAATAACTACTTTTATTTCTATGTTTGTGGGGGCAAGTGGTCCATTAGTTGGTAGCTGTTTATATATAAATAATTACGAAAAGTTAAAATTTACGGCAACGTTTTCGAGCATTATGAGTGTGCAGCATTTATTAAAAGCGATAATTTATGGCGCTGTTGGTTTTAGTTTTTGGCAATGGATACCGCTTGTAATTGCCATGGTAATAAGTGGCGCTGTAGGAACTTGGTTCGGAATTAAATTACTTAAAAAGATGTCTGGGGATAAATTTAAGCATATTTTTAGGATAGTTTTAACGTTATTAACGCTACAACTTGGTTGGCAAGGTATAAAAATATTACTCCACTAATTTGCTTAGTGGAGTAAATTTAATTTTATTAAACATAAATTATTTAAGAGGATTAAATAATTCATTGCGCCAAAAAGTTACGGATATAGAGCGACTACACTGTAATTTTTTGCCTTATCGATGAATTACATATTCTTTGTAATAATTGTTCATACGTTTAATTAAATTGGTATTAAAGCTTATTTAACAGCGGCTTTAATTGGCTTGTCGCCATCAAACAACTTAAAAATGCGGTTACTAATAAATGAGTTGGTCGCAATATGTAATAATGCATTAGCTACGTTTTCGCGGCTAATTTTAGCTTCTGAACGATCACTTGGTTGCTGCGTCGTTACTTGCATTGAAGCACTATCGTCAGTCAATGTACCAGGGCGAACAATGGTATAATTTAAACCACTGTTTATTAGGTGCTCGTCAGCCATGTGCTTAGCAACCAAGTAAGGTTTTAAATCACCTTGAATCGAATCTGGATCGTCAGCACCAATTGAACTGACCATAATAAAGTGGTTAACACCGTGCTCTTTAGCGAATGTAGCTGCTTTTGTTGCAGCCCATAAATCAATGAGTACAGTTTTATCATCGCCTGTACTTCCACCAGAACCAGCAGCAAAAATCACTTGGTCACAGCCTTTCATTGCATCACCAAAATCGCCTTCAAGATCTTGCTCAACAATAGTTAAAAAAGAGCTGTTTAAATCGCTTAACTTATTTTTGTCACGCACTAATGCCACAACATTTTGCTCATTTTCTAAAAGTAGCTCAGTTGTCATTTTACCTATTTGTCCGCTTGCGCCAATAATTAGGGTCTTACTCATAATTAACTCCTTCCAATAAATAGTAAAAGTAATGTGCTTACAAACAGACCTTGGGGTAGGGGATTATTTTTAAAGGGTAAAAAAGAGTTTAAATGAGCTAATTTCAAAAAATACTTTAATTAAAATTCAATACTTAACTGAGCATTAAAATTAGCTGCTTTTGGCGTGTTTTTTAGAACTTTTTATTCAACCATTATACTCACTTCGGTCACATAACTACGGCGGTATAGACTAATACGGACTTTATGTTCTTGGTAATTATAAAACAAAGTGCGATATGTACTATTGCCATTTGTTTTTGAAGGTACCCCTAATTTTTGCTGATAAAAGCGAGTGATATCAGAAATTGAATCGGTTAAATAACCAGTACGTACCATTGGGTATTCGCTTGCTACGTCCATCGTTGTAACAAACTCTTCAGGAAGTGGGATTTCAGTGACGTTTTGGCTGAGTACGTTAAACGATAGAGTGCATAGCAACACTATTAAAAATGCTAAAGTTTTCATTAGAGTCCTTTGAGTAATAAATTCCTTTTATTGGTACTTATTTTACCTCAATAAGCACCAATGTCATTTAAATTTTATTACGAATTAAGTCTCGCACTATAAACCGGGCAGGGTGAATAGCTTGGCTTACACGTTCGCTTAATGGACGGGGTTCGTTATTTAAACAACTTACGAGGTGGTCTGCACTTAGCGGTGCGCTGCATAAAGCGCGTGCACCAAAACCGGTAAAAATATGCAGGCCTTGTTGTGGTTTATTAAGTTGCTCATATTGGTAGCGTTTACCTAAGCGTAGATTAGCAAAGGCCATTATGTAATCACTTTGTTCGCACCATTGCCCTGCCATTGGTAGGTGATCTATAAATGTGCAGCGAACAGCCGCTTTTGCCGAGGTTATATTGCCAAGGGTAGAGGCAAATTCACTTTGTTGGTAAAAGCTAAGTAGTTGCTCTTGGTTTAATTGGTTGTCGAGCGCTGTAACTTGGCGGCTTTTAGTGTTTTTTTCAAATGTGGCACCCATACAGTGATGATCTAAATAAGCCGGGGTAAAATACCCTTTATGGCATAGCACTGTTTTAAGTTTGCGTGATTGCTCACTTGCCTCAATATGTGAAACCTGACCACGCACGCCTACTATAGGTAGCGCTTTTGTTTGTTCAAATGCATCGCTGTGCTCGCCTGCACAAATAATTACATCGCTAAAAGGGCCTAGCTGCTCATCATTCGTTAATAAAAACCAACCGCTATCAGTTTTTTTAAGCTGCTTTATATTGCAGTTAAATAGGCTTTTAAATGGGTTTATGCTATTTGCAGCGCTTAGCATAGCGTTTACTAATTGCGGCGGGTTAACCCAGCCGCCTTGTTCAAAAAACACGCCTGAATAACCTGTCGTTACGCCGGCTATTTCATTACCTTGCTCTGCGGTTACGTTACGCATTAGCTGGGTTGGCCACAGTTGCTTTTGTGCTAAGTTTTCGTGCTTATCAGCTAGAGGTTTTTTCACTGCGTGTTGTAATACGCCGCACCAATCGTAATCAAAATTAAAACCACTGCTAAGTAAGTTGTTATATAGGCGTTTTGCGTATAAAAAGCTATGTGCAAACAATTCACTGTGTGGCGAGTTTTTAGCTTGTAGGTGAGGGTAAATAGCACCTTGCACATTGTGCGATGCCCCCATTGCAGGCTTTTCATCTTGGCAGAATAATTGGCTGGTTATGCCTCGTTTAGCCAAGCTGTATAAAATACAGCTACTGGCAATACCACCGCCAATGACCGCTACATTTTTTAAAGTACTGCTATCTTGATTAAAATAAGCGGGGGTTGATTGAGCGTTATTAACATGTTTAAGTTGGCCAGTAAGCATATCTTCTTTTTGATTAAAATTTTTGGCTTTTTTAGTGCTAAAGCCAGCCTCTATTAATCCTCGTTGAACAAAGTCAGCGGCAGTAAAAGTCGATAAGGTTGCATTAGCTCTTGATATATCAGCCATGGAGTTAAATAAACTTTGCTGCCACATATCAGGATTTTTACTTGGCTCAGGCCCATTTAAATACCAAGCATCAACAATTCCTGTTTGCGGGTAGCTCATTGCTTGTATTGATTCAAGCGCATCACCAAAGTATAAATCGAGAACAACATTGCCATTATTAAATTCGAGCCGGTGGCATCCTTCTAAATTAATTGGGTAGTTTACTGTTAATTGCTCACTAAAATAACTTAAGGTAGGCCAAGCGGTTAATGCTTGTTTTAAGTCTGTTAATGTTAAGGGATTCTTTTCAAACGAAATATAGTGTAGGCGTTTTACGCTTTTTTCACATTCATTTTGAACTTGCATCCGCTCAAGGTGGTCTTTAAAGCGTTGCCACGTATTTAAAAAGTTTAAACCGGTGCCAAAACCGGTTTCGGCAATAACAAAATGTGATTGGTCATGATTTTGTAATCGTACATCTATATTATTTTGCTCATAGTACACATAATGCGATTGAGCTAAGCCATCGTCATTAGAAAAATAAATATCACCGGAGTCATTAGTCAAAGGTGTACCTAAATTATTAATGTGACTATGTGCGTTCTTAATCATAATTTTTTAAATTTATAGATATATTTTTAATTATTTTACGGGTTTTCTTTGTAATAGTCTGGCGTTATTTATAAGCTAGCAGTTCAGAGTACAAGTGTACGCTAGAAAGCTGACCACTTAGGTGATTAAATTCGCGTAAAATAGAATGCAATTAAGTATTAAGCTAAGGGAATTACCCATGAGAAGAGCTGTAATTACAGGTATCGGTGTTGTATCAAGCATTGGTAACAACAAAGAAGAAGTATTAGAATCGTTAAAAACGGGCAAAAGCGGCATCGCTTTTAACCAAGAATTTGCCGATTATAAGTTACGTAGTAACGTATCGGGTAAAATTGATATTGACGTTAAAGCACATGTTGACCGCAAAGCAATGCGCTTTATGGGGGATGCTGCTGCATATTCTTATATTTCGATGACTCAAGCAATTGAAGACTCAGGTTTGTCTGACGACCAAGTATCAAATGAGCGCACGGGTATTATTGTTGGCTCTGGCGGTGGTTCGTCTAAATGGCAGGTAGAAGCTGCTGATATTTTACGTGAAAAAGGCGTAAAACGTGTAGGGCCTTATATGGTTCCACGTACTATGGCGAGCACTACATCTGCTTGTTTAGCAACACCCTTTAAAATTAAAGGTGTTAACTATTCAATTAGCTCTGCATGTGCAACATCTGCGCATTGTATTGGTAATGCAGTAGAACAAATTCAATTAGGTAAGCAAGATGTTGTTTTTGCTGGTGGCGGTGAAGAACTACACTGGACATTGGCAATGGAATTTGACGCTATGGGCGCACTTTCTACTAAGTACAACGAAACACCAGAAAAAGCGTCTCGTACATACGATGCAAACCGCGATGGTTTTGTTATATCTGGCGGCGGCGGTATTGTTGTAGTTGAAGAACTTGAACATGCACTTGCACGTGGCGCGCACATTTACGCTGAAATTGTTGGTTACGGTGCAACATCAGATGGCTACGACATGGTTGCTCCATCTGGCGAAGGTGCAGCACGTTGTATGCGCCAAGCTATGCAAGATGTAGACAGTATTGATTACCTAAACACGCATGGTACATCTACACCTGTAGGCGACGTTAAAGAGCTTGGTGCGATTCAAGAAGTGTTTGGTGGTAAGTCACCAATGATCAGCGCAACTAAAGCAATGACGGGTCATGCCCTCGGTGCTGCAGGTGTTCACGAAGCTATCTTCTCATTATTGATGCTAGAGCACAGCTTTGTAGCGCCTTCAATTAATATTGATGAGCTAGATGAGCAAGCGGCAGGTTTAGATATTATTACTGAACGTCGTGATGTTGAGTTAAATACTGTAATGTCTAATAGCTTTGGCTTTGGTGGCACAAACGCGACTTTAGTTATGAGTAAGTACAAAGGTTAATTTGAGCTTATAAGCCCTAAATATGTAAACACATGTCAGGGCTAAACTGCTTAAAACAAAAAAGGAAAGCCGAGGCTTTCCTTTTTTATTATCGAAAGTTAAATTAACCTTCGTTATGTTCTTTACGCGCTTGCTCAATTTCGTCAGCAATTTCTTGCGCTTTCTGCTTAGTTTTTTCAGTTAACTCGCCAGCAGCTTCTTTGCTTTTAATCCATGCATCAACCGCAATCTCTTTGCCGTCGTCGTACATGTCTAAGCCCATTGTTTTACTTTGCTCTAATAGCTCGTTTAAAGACTCATCATTTTTAAGATCGTTAGTTGTCTCTTTAACGTCGTTCCATGCATCACCAAGCTTTTCTTGCATTTGTGCGCTTTTATCTTTTGCATCTTCTTTTACTTCGTTGGCATCTTCACAACCAGTTAATGTAATTAAAGTGCCTAATAAAGCTAAACCTGCTAATTTATTCATGTGCTATCTCCTTTAGAGACTGATAATTAATTCGAGGCAGACTATACAACAATGAAAATGAACGCCCCCGTAACAAAACGATTAAATTTTAAATTAATGAGTAAGCACGATTGGCCTCAATTATTTGAACTCGACCAAGACCCCGCCGTAATGCAGTATTTAACGCGAGGTGTACCTACCTCTTTAGAGCAAATAAAAAATGAGGGAGTGCCTCGTATGCTCGCATATCGAAATGATCTAAAAGGCTGGGGGCTGTGGAGTATCACTATAAAGCAAACCAATACATTTATAGGTTGGGTATTAATAAGGCCTATGGGCTTTTTTACTGATGCACCAAACTACAGTGATATTGAAATAGGCTGGCGCTTTAAGCAAGCAAGTTGGGGGCATGGTTATGCAACCGAGGCGGCTTTAGCATTATGTGATGAACTCATTAAGCAAGATGACGTTAAGGCGATAAGCGCAACTGCACTAAAAGATAATACGGCCTCTATAACAATAATGAAAAAGTTAGGCCTGCAATTTATAAAAAATTATAAACATACAGATGAGCAAGGCGACTTACCCGCGGTACTTTATTCAAAAAACGTTTGAAGATGATTAAATATCAACAGCATAAAGATTGACCTGCCCTTAAATGACGTGCATTAATATGGGCAACAAAAATAATAAATTAAGGATGTTGTATGGGATTGTTTTTTTCACCACGTAAATTAATCGTCAAAAGTGTACTGGTTTTACAGTTCACTACTTTTAGTGTTTTGGCGCAGCCTTTAGCGCAAAGCGCGGTCGCAATGCCTGACTCGTTCAGTGCCGATGCTGCTAAAAGTATATTAGAGCAAGGCGGTAATGCTGTTGATGCGGCTATTACGGCACAATTTGTACTTGCAGTGACGCTTCCTGAAGCCGGAAATATTGGCGGCGGGGGATTTATGCTTATTCAAAAAGATGGCAAAGGCGATTTTATAGATTATCGCGAAACAGCGCCAACAGCGGCTCATCGTGATATGTATTTAGATGAGCAAGGTAATGTTATTGCAAACAAATCAATATATGGCATTCACGCAAGCGGTGTACCTGGCAGTGTAGCGGGTATGTGGCTTGCCCATCAAAAGCATGGCACTTTAAAGTGGGAAGCACTAGTACAGCCTGCTGTAACGTTGGCTGAGCAAGGGTTTGTAGTTCCGCCTAAGTTAGCAATAGGTGTTAGCCATTATATAGCCCATCTAAAAGAGCAAAAAATAAATGTAAACTTTGAAAAATATTTTGCTGATGTAAAAGCCAATAAAGTCTTTAAGCAACCAGAGTTAGCGGCAACGCTAAAGCGTATTCGTGATAACGGCCAAGATGGATTTTATAAAGGCGAAACTGCAAATATTATTGCTAAATTTATGCATCTGCATGGTGGTATTATTAATCAAGATGATTTAAAAAATTATACCGCTAAATCACGTACACCCATTAAAGCAAGTTGGAATGGTTATGAAGTACTTACTTCGCCACCGCCGAGTTCAGGTGGTATTGCTATTTTACAGTGGCTCAAAATGTATGAGTTACAAAAACCAGATGCAGGCTTAGCGCATAACTCGACTCAGTATGTGCACTTACTTTCTGAAATAGGTAAACGTGTATTTGCAGATAGAGCAGAGTATTTAGGCGACCCTGATTTTTTTGATGTTCCAGTAAACGCGTTAACTAATATTAACTACCTCAAAGAGCGCAGTAATGGCATTTCGTTAACCGCTATCTCGACTACCGAAAATATTAAACCGGGCCTTAAAGAAAGTGAGCAAACTACGCACTTTTCAATCGTTGATAAAATGGGTAACGCTGTCGCAAATACCACCACAATAAACTTAGGGTTTGGTAGCGGTGTCGTTGTTGAAGGTGCAGGGTTTATTTTAAATGATGAAATGGACGACTTTAGTGCCAAACCAGGCGTTATGAATGTGTTTGGTGCAATAGGCGGTAAAGCTAACGAAATACAGCCGCACAAGCGTATGCTTAGCTCTATGACGCCTACAATACTCCTTAAAGACAACACCGTTAAAATGGTGACAGGCTCGCCTGGTGGCACAACCATTATTAGCTCTGTGTACGAATCTATTTTAAATGCGGTAGAGTTTGATATGACTGCAGAGCAGGTTGTAAATAGCCCTCGTTTTCATCATCAATTGTGGCCTAAAAATATAATTAGAACACACATAGGTTTAACCGATAGCGTAAAAGCAGAGCTTACAAAAATGGGTTACACCATAGACGAGAGACACTTTGGTGACTTACACGTTATTATTAATAAAAATGGTCAATTAGATGCCGCTTCTGAAGCATCAGGGCGCGGTAAATCAATTGTTTTTTAAATAAAAAAACACCGCGCTAAAAAGCGCGGTGTTTAAAATAATAAAAGCTTATTGAGTATCAATTAAATCTTCAACACCCACTATTAGCCATGGAGCATCGTCTGAAATTAGACGCTCTAAGTGCCAAATTTCTAAAATAGGCTGTTCTTTTTTATCGCCTAAATCACGGTACTTACCTTTAAAGCGAACGCTAGCCTGCCACGATTGCGCGTTTGTATCTGCGCGCACAAGTTCGGCATCAATAAACATCACTTCTGTTTCTACGCTTTGTATAGCTTCACGTTCAGCTTTAAATTCGGCAACAAGTGCAGGGCTTAAGTATTCAGCCATTGTGGTGTAATCGGCATTATTCCATGCAGTTTGTAGCGTATGGTAATGACTACGGGCACCTTGCAAAAAGCCATTAACGTCAAAGTTAGGTGGTAAATTAAAAGGCACACTTTCACCTTGTGGCGCGCTGTTAGCAAAGCCTGTACTCATTGGCTGCTCGATTGGTGCTTGCTTAAAAGCATTTTGCTGAGCACTTGTACTTGCACTGGCAAGTTGTGGGGCACGATTAGCACGTAAAAAGCCTGTTACTAGCTTAAATAAAATAAATAGTCCGCCAGCTAATAAAATCATTTCTAATAGCTGAAAACCTTCAAACTCGTCGCCTAACATTGCTGCAATTAAGCCACCAGCTAAAAGACCACCCAAAACGCCAGCCATAATGCCTTTTTTATTTGATGTGGCTTTAGGTGCTGCTGTTGGGGTTGTTGTATCTGCTTGTTGTTTTTGCGCTGTTTGTTGTGTTGCAGGTGTTTGTCCACGTTTACTACTGCCAAACTTTTTACGTGCGTGTGCATCAAAACTGGCAGTACATAATAATGCCAATAATGAAAAAATAACGATGATGTTCTTCATGAAATTCCCTAATTAAAATCGAGCCGCGATTATAATTTACTTTCTTAAGGAGTTTAATTAATTACTTTAAAAATCAGAGGTTTTGAGTATAAAAGAAAAGGTTTATTGGTGGGTACATAATCAAAAAACCGCTTAGTAGGGACTAAGCGGTAAATTTGTTTATTTTAAAGCCAACGAATAGCGCCAGTAACGCGTTCGTTATAAGTATTTAGAGGTGCTCCAACACTTGCCACTAAAATAGTATCTGCTTGTGAGCCTCGGTTAATATGACCTTCAAAGCGCTCATCGCGGAAATTATCATCGCCAAAACCAAATGATTTATTTTCAGAAGGTACTATAAATACCGTCATAGGACCAAAGTCAGACTCAAATATCAAATGTAGCCCTTTTTCGCCTTTAAAATCACAAAACATAGCGTAAGTTACATCACCAGGAAGCTCATCAAGATGACCACCTAATACTGCAAGCTTGTCGTTAACGCTTTGTAGGCTAATGGGCTCTTTTTTATCAAGCGCACTAATTTCGTAGTACACATGGGCAAGCGCATGCTCACCCGCTTCGTGTGCAATATTTTGCTCTGTACTAAAAAAGAAGGCACTAATAGCCACTACAAAAGATGCAGCTAATGCAAGATGCACGCGGTCAAGCTTAAAACGCGAGCGGGCGTCAACTACATTTTTTCCTGTTGCTTGCTCTTCTTGTAGTGCTTTTTCTTTTAACGATGTGTTTAAAAGAATGCGGTCTGCAAGATTTTCAGGCACAGGTATATCTAAAGAGTCTTGAATAAATTTATCAAAATCTTTCATATCATTAATAAAACTTTGTCGCTCTGGGTTATTGTTAGCAAACTCCATGAGCTCCTTGTCAATGTCGTTTGGCTGCGCAATAGTGCGGCGACGAAACTCAAGTTCATCCATTATTTTGATGCCCCTTTAAGTTGTTCATCATCACGGCTTAAAGCCTCTTTAAGTTGATTTCGGGCACGGTATAAACGAGTCATTACCGTGTTTTTATTTAAATTAAGTATGCCAGCGATCTCTTCACCAGAGCAGCCCATTACAACTTGTAGTAATAATGGCTCTCGGTATTCATCAGATAGCAGGGCAATCTGGCGTTGGATAACCGTTTGCTCCATTTCATCATCTAATGGGTGGCTGGTTTCATCAACAAGCGTATCGTTTTCTACGTCGCTGTAATCAAACTGTTTACGTTCAAATCGGCGCGCATTTTCTCTTCGTAATATAGTAAGCAGCCAAGGTTTAGCTGCCTTTTGATCAAGTAAAGAGTCGAGAGAACGCCACGCGCGTAAAAACGTTTCTTGTACTAAATCATCTGCTATGTGCGGATCACGGCATAACCAATAAGCAAAGCGATAAAGCTCTTTATTGTAAACGTGGACCAAGGCTTCATAACGCTTTTGTTTCTCTGCCATATCGATTAAGACCTGATTGTTTGATTTTTTCTTTCCAAGCATAAGCACTTTTTTAATTAAAAATTATTATTTATTGCAAAAAAAGACCTGAGTATCGTAGTTATTAATCATAAAGGTCTTTTAATACAGCTTGTTGCGACTTTGATGATTGAGTTTGATAGTTCTCAAGAATTTTAATAATAGCATTAAGATCCGTGTTTGCGCCTTTATTACTATAAAGTTGTGCCTGCAATTGGCTAATGAGGCCATTAAGCTCGCTGCTCTTTACGCTATAGCAAAGCTCATCAATAGCGCCAACATTTTTGTGAGTCACCTTTACAGAAAAACTATTTAATGCGGTGTAAAAAGCTTTCACATCGTGTGTTTTAGCGAGCGTTTTAAGCTCATTTAAGCTCGGCTGAGAAATATCCCGGTTGTTTGGTTGTAATTTCTCAGTCGTATTTTTAGTAGAACGGGTCATTAAGTAAAAAATTACAGTACCAATCCATAAAATATACCCTAAAGCGGCAACAACTATTAACCAAAGAGGAGTATCACTTTTAGTTTCAATACGTTGTGTGCCTGCCGCTTCATTCGAAATATTTTCAATAGCAGGTAAATTGTTTGGGTTTGATTGTGGGTTTGCCACGGCGGTATTAGGTGCGGTACTACTTGGCGTTACCGTTATAGTGCGCTTTGGCAATGTAGCTACGCTAATACGGTTCATTTTAGTATTAAACCAAGGCAGCTGTATTTCAGGTAAAGTGTAAGTACCTGGTTTTTGCGGCAGTAATGCATACGATGCAGTTTGCTGCGATACAACGCGTCCGTCACGTACTGCATTGTTATTTTCTTTTTTATCAGGGTAGCTGCGTATGCCATCAATGGTAGGCATAGAGATTTCAGGTAATTGCTCTTTTGTAACACCAAGCGCGGTAAGTGTAATAGTACGTGTTATAGGCGTACCTACTTCTACGGTGTTGTCGTTAGGTTGCCATTCTTCATCAAGACTAACTAGCTCGCTTGGTAACCACGCACCTTTATAGTCACTCGGAATTGGTTTGATTTCTACTTGCTGATCGTCGCCAAGAGCTGATACTTCTAATTGACGATAATTTTGTTGTACTCGTCCTTGAAAAGCGGGGCCTGCAATAGTGTACGCACCGCTTTTTTGTGGCTGAATCAAATACTCGCGAGTAATAACAAGGTAGCGTTTACCATCAACAAGCTCATAGCTTTCAGTTTGTTTACCCAATTGGGTTAGCTGAGCATCTTCCATATTTGGTGTGCTTAAGCTGCCATCAAGCAGCTCTTTCGCAAGGTAGAGCTTAATAGTGTAAACACCGGCTTCTTGCACAAATAATGAATTACTTGAGAGCGACGTTTTTAAAAATATTTCGTTATTTTTATCTGCATCAACTGAGCGTTTTGCCACTTTTAATTTAATAGGCTGTGAGGTTAACCCTGCAACGCTAAATGCAGGAATAGTGTAATCGCCCTCTGAACGGGTCATTAATTTAACTGACCACGTGGTTTGTTTATTAATGCTGCCATTAATAATGTTGGTACGAGAGCTTAAGCTTGTTGGGCCTACCACAAAGTCTTTTAACAGCGATGAGGTGTCTGGTTGCTCGCCTTTAACTGTATCGTCTACGGATATATTAAGCATAAAAAATTCACCCGCTAAAACAGGGTTTTTATCTACGCTGGCTTCTAATTTGGTGGCAGCCCACGAAGGCATCGCACTTAATAGCAATAAACAGCAAAATAATCGCATTACCATGATTTTTCGACTCCTGTAGGGCGACGTTTATATTGTCTTTTTTGGGCTTCTAATTGCATTTTATTCCGTAATAAAATAGCCGGATCGTCCGGGACTTTTCTAAGTAGTTGATTAAGCTGTTGTGCTTTTTCTTTTTCTTCATTAGTGAGCTCACTTGCTTGGGCTTGCATAGCTTGTTGTTGAGCATTTTGTTTTTGCTCATCAGTAGCAGGTTGCTCACTCATTGTTTGTGGCTTACTTTGTTGCTGCTCGTCTTGAGGCTGGTCAGCGTCTTTATTTTGCCCTTGCTCACTTTGTGGCTGAGCTTGCATATCAGGTTCATTTTGCTTGTCTGATTGCTCGCCAGGCTCACCTTGTTGATCTTTTGATGGTTCAGACTCTTTATCTGATTCTTTATCAGATTTTTCATCGCTGGGGCTTTGACTTTCGTTTTCGCCTTTTTCAGAATCGCTTTTATCACCATTTTGTTGCTTATCCTGTTTTGACTCATCAGAATTTTGCCCTTGGTTTTGCTCATCTTTTTTCTGGCTATCATCTTGGTCTTGAGAGTCGTCGCCGTCGCTTTGCTGATCTTGCTGATCTTGTTGCTCTTGTTGATTGAGTAATTGTTCAACTAAAGCTTGGTTGTCAGTTGCTTGTGTAAAGTCGTCTTGTAAGGTTTGGGCTTGTTTGTAGGCTTCAATGGCGTCCTCAAGCTTGCCAGCTTTGGCAAGGGCATTACCGTAGTTGTATAAACCGGTAGCCGACTTATCATTACTAAACTCATTAAGTGCAGCATCAAAATTACCTTGCTGGTAAAGCGCCGCGCCTTTTAACTCACTCGATTGCGCCTGTGTTGCTGCATCGTATTCTTTATTTTTGTAAGCCTCTAATGCACGTTGATCTGCATTTTGCAAAAGAGTAGGAAGCTCTACGGCATACGCATTTTGCTGCGGTAAAAAGCTAAAGGCTAAAAAAGCCCCCAGCAAGGCAGCGCGTCTAAATAAATACAAGCCAAATGGCAGTAATAACAAGAGTCCGTATATACCTGCATCTATTCGCCAAAGTGCGTGGCTTTGTTTTTCGTCTTTCAATAATTCACTCTGTGCATTTGGGGCAAACGTATTTATGTCGTTATTACTAGGCTGGTAACTAGCAAATTTACCACCACTGCTCGATGCTAAATTTTTAAGCTGACTGGCATTGAGAGTAGGTACTACAATTTGGCCGTATCTGTCTTTCAAAAAACCACCTTCAGGTAACTTAATTGGAGCGCCTTGAGCGGTACCCACGCCATATATATTTAATCTATATTGGGTGTTACTGGTAAAGCTACTCACGTCGCTTTGTTCTTGCTGGTCAATACCGTCGGTCACTAAAATAATGTCGCCATCAATATAACCCGCTTGCGTTAATAGCTCTTTGGCCATATCAAGACCGGCTAAAACGTTTGAGCCTTTGTCTGGCATTATTTCAGGGCTTAAGCTTGGAATTAAATTACTAAGTGTTGTGGCGTCGTTTGTTAGTGGCGATATTATATAGGCCGTGCCTGCGTAAGCTACAAGCGCGGTATCACCTTCTTTAAATAGCTCAATCATATCAAGCGCTTTAAAGCGTGATTGCATTAAACGATTTGGTAAAATATCAGTGCTGTACATTGAGTACGACATATCCATAACAATTACACGGGCACTTTTACTTTGAAATACAGGAACTTGTTTTTTCTCAAAGCTAGGCCCAGCACTAAATAAAATGCCAAGGCTGCAAAACAAAGCAACTAACCAAAGTGGCTGGCTGGCTTTAGTGTTTGCTTCGCTCATTATAAATTGTGCTAAATGCGGTGCAATTAGCTGCTCACTAGTCGTTTTTTTATGCTTAATTAAGGCAACAAAAAATAATGCCACAGCAGGTATGAGTAACCATAAAAGAGCAGGGCGAATAAATTCAAAATCCATTAGTTTGGCTCCTTTAATGCACGCAGTGTACTAAGCATTACTTTTAAGCTAATAAGTAAAATGGCAATAAGTAACGGGTAGTAAAATAATGAGCTTTGTGGGCGAAATGTTTGTTCATCAGCGCTAATAGGTTCAAGTTTATCAAGCTCTGCGTAAATTTGTTGAAGGCCTGCTACATCTTTGGCTCTAAAGTATAATCCGCCAGTTTGCTCGGCAATCTTTTTGAGTAAGCTTTCATCTAAATTACTGCCACTAGAGCTACCCATATTAAAGAGGCTAAAGCCGCGCGGATTATCTGAGCCAACGCCAATGGTGTACACTTTAATACCTTCTTCGCGGGCTAGCAGTAGTGCATCTTCTGGGTTTAAATTACCAGCGGTATTTTGTCCGTCGGTTAATAGCACCACAATACGGTTACTTTCATCTTTATTGGCAAAGCGTTTTACCGAAAGACCCAATGCATCACCAATGGCTGTTGCGCGTCCCACTAAACCAATTTGCGCTTCACTGAGCATTTTACTTACTGTTTTAACGTCGCGCGTGAGGGGGGTTTGTAAAAACGCGGTATCGCCAAATAATATCAGCCCAAGCCTGTCGCCTTGACGCTGCTCTATAAAATCACTGAGTACGGCTTTTACCATGGTAAGGCGGTCAACATATTGGCCATTGTAAGCCATGTCTTGTTCGGTCATCGAGCCTGATAAGTCGACTGCTAACATTATATCGCGCCCTTCATTTGGTAATGAGATTGGCTCATCTAACCATGTTGGATTGGCAGCGGCAGTAACAAGTAATAACCAAATTATCCATTCGAAAGGATTTAAACGTCGTGCGTGTGGCTCAATGCTTTGGCTGGTTAAATTGTGCTTTGCAAAACTGGGTATACGTAAACGCGTACTGGCATTACTTGCCGCGGGTTTTAATAGTAAAAGTAATAAAGGCAAGGGCAGTAATAAAAATAACCATGGCCAGCTAAATTCAAACATTTACTGACTCCTTTATTTTAAATTGCTTAATACCTTGGCGAAATTTTTCGCACAGTGTTGTATCTTTTTGGCTGGGGTTATACAAGCTTAGTATTTCTTGTTCTGTAAAGCTCAAACCGGTAAGCGTATTAAGTGTTGTGCACCATTTAGAGGTAGATTGCGCAGCAAGGCGCTTGTCGTAATATTCAATCACTAAACGTTTTAAAATAATATGCAGTTGCTGAGGATTTTGCTCACTTTGGCTTAATTGTATTGCGTAGCGTTTAGGCTTTTTAAATTTATGTTTTTTGTAAAATATATAAATAGCTGCGCACAGTGCTAAAAACAGTAGTGCAATAATAACCCACCAAGCAGGGGCGAGTGGCCACCAATTAACTTGGCTTGGCGCTATTATATCGTGCAGGCCATCGAGTGGATTGGTTTGCATGGTTATTTTCTCACTAATTGCAGCTCAAGCGGTGTTGCTGCATTGAATGATATTAAATTAAGACCCGATTTAGTTAAGCGATTAAAGCGCGTACTAAATGCTTGCTCAGCATTTTTAGCAAAGCGTTCTCTAAAGCTGTTATCCATTAATGGTAGGGCAAAGTCTTGACCATTTGCATTAACAGTAACGGCTTGCTTAAACGCAGGTAACTGATGCTCAAATGGATCGCTTATATGGCAACCAATCAGCTCGCAGTGGCGGCTTAATATTTCGAGTTGCTTAAAGCTAGCATCATCCAGAGCATTAAAATCAGACACCAAATACACTAAGCTGCCTGGTTTTGCTAAATGATTAAGGCGCTTTAGGTTATCGCTAAAGTTGTTAGGGGCTGTTTTATCAATATTGTTGAGCGCTTGCTGGTGGTTGTCGCATAAATTATGACAAAGCTTAAGGACTGCTTTTTCACGGGCGCTGGGCTTTAGCTCCAAATGCGAGTGCTGATTAAACACAATACCGCCAATTCTATCGCCGCGCTGACACGCCGACCATGCAACAAGAGCGCTTATATGCGCAGCTTGCACCGACTTTAATAGTAACTTTGAACCAAACAGCATTGAGTTAGAAAAATCAGTAAATACAAACACAGGGCGCTCTTTTTCTTCTTGAAAGAGCTTTGTGTGAGTCTCGCCGGTACGCGCAGTAACTCGCCAATCAATAGAGCGAATATCGTCACCTTGCTGATAATGTCGCACTTCGGCAAATTCCATTCCTCGGCCTTTGTGCGGTGCAAGGTATTGCCCTGTTAAGGTATTTTTTATTTTTACCTTAGGGGCAAGTTCAAGCAATTGCGCTTTGGCTTTGTAATACATCAGCTCTTTGAGTGCTAAATTAACACCGTGGCTATGGCTCTGTTTGAGCCATGCTTGGGATTCTAATTGTTTTTGCATAACTTATGGTACGGCTACAAGTTCAACTATACGGCTTATTACTTGATCTTTAGTAATGCCATCGGCTTGGGCTTCGTAACTTAAAATAATGCGATGACGCAGTACGTTATGCACAACAGCTTGAATGTCATCAGGTGCTACAAAGTCACGGCCTTGAAGCCATGCATGAGCACGAGCACATTTATCAAGTGCTATTGTTGCACGCGGACTTGCACCAAATTCAATCCAGCTACCTAGTTGCGCATCTAATTTAGCGCCTTCACGGGTGGCAATAATAAGTTGTACTAAATATTGCTCAAGCGGCTCTGCTAAATAAAGGCCTAATATTTCTTTACGAGCTGCAAATAAATCGCTTTGACTAATTTTTTGCATTACTGGTTGTTGCTCGTTAAGCGCTTCGCCACGTGTTAAACGTAGTATATCAAGCTCATGCTCTGCGCCAGGGTAGCCAATACTTAGGTGCAGTAAAAAGCGATCCAGCTGGGCTTCTGGTAACGGGTAAGTCCCTTCTTGCTCTAGCGGGTTTTGTGTTGCCATAACTAAAAATAGTTCGCTAAGCGGATAAGTGTTTTTACCAACGGTCACTTGGCGCTCTGCCATGGCTTCTAATAGTGCTGATTGCACTTTGGCTGGTGCACGGTTAATTTCGTCAGCTAAAATTAGGTTGTGAAAAAGAGGGCCTTTTTCAAATACAAACTCGCTAGTTTGTTGGCGGTAAATATCGGTACCTGTTACATCAGCCGGTAATAAGTCTGGCGTAAACTGTACGCGCTGAAACGATCCTTCAATACCTTTAGCAAGTGCATTAACTGCACGTGTTTTTGCAAGCCCAGGAGGGCCTTCTACTAATAAGTGACCATCAGCTAAAATAGCAATAAGTAGCGCTTGTGTAAGCTCTGGCTGGCCAATGATTTGTGTATCTAAGTACGTTTTTAATTGTGAAAATGCGTTAGCTGCCATAATAAGTGGACTGTCCTCGTCAGCTGGGTTTGTACCTAATAGTGTTAGGTGATAAATACTGACCTATTTATAAGGTTTATAATTGGGTAACTCAAGAGTTAGACTGTATTTTTTAAAATAGTTCGTTATTTATTAACGATTTTTAGCGTACCACAAAACTTTGTAAATGCGTCTAAAAAAGCCTATTGTGATAGTCGTAATTAAACACTATTTATATAAATTTGTGTTTATCTATTGGCTTTAGTACACGGGTTGTTTAGAATCGAGGAAAACAAACAGGTCAGACCTGTCAGCGGGAGAGCATAAATGTCTGAGCAAAACATACTAAAAACACCAAAGGGCGACCGTATTGCCATAGTTAGCGGCTTACGTACACCTTTTGCAAAGCAAGCAACAGCGTTTCACCATGTACCTGCACTTGATATGGGTAAATTGGTGGTTAACGAAATGCTTGAACGATTAAATTTCAACAAGTCAGAAATTGATCAACTTGTATTTGGTCAAGTAGTACAAATGCCAGAAGCGCCAAATATTGCACGTGAAATTGTATTGGGCACAGGTATGCCGGTATCGGTTGATGCATATTCTGTATCGCGCGCATGTGCTACCAGCTTTCAGGCTATTGCTAATGTAGCTGAGTCTATTATGGCGGGATCTGTAAGTGTAGGTATTGCAGGTGGCGCAGATTCGTCATCAGTACTGCCAATTGGTGTTAGTAAAAAGCTAGCAGGCAGCTTAGTTGATTTAAATAAAGCGCGTACGCTTGGTCAACGCTTAAAAATATTTTCAAAACTGCGTTTAAAAGATTTATTACCAGTGCCTCCTGCTGTTGCAGAGTACTCAACAGGCCTTTCAATGGGGCAAACTGCTGAGCAAATGGCTAAAACACATAATATTAGCCGTGAAGATCAAGATGCGTTAGCGCATCGTTCTCACTCACTTGCAACGCAAGCATGGGCTGATGGAAAGTTAAAAGATGAAGTAATGACGGCGCATTTACCGCCATATAAAAGCTTTATTTCAGAAGATAACAACATTCGTAAAAACTCAACGGTTGAAGGCTACGCCAAGCTTAAACCTGTTTTTGACCGTCAGCACGGTACTGTTACCGCGGCAAATGCAACACCATTAACTGATGGTGCAGCGGCCGTACTTATGATGAGCGAAAGCAAAGCAAAAGCACTGGGCTACGAAATACTAGGTTACGTACGTAGCTTTGCATTTTCGGCAATTGGCGTAGAAAAAGACATGTTAATGGGCCCAGCTCATTCAACGCCTATTGCACTAGATAGAGCGGGTATTACGCTTGCTGATTTAGATTTAATTGAAATGCACGAAGCGTTTGCATCGCAAACACTTGCCAATATGAAAATGTTTGCTTCAGACAAATTTGCACAAGAGCATTTAGGTCGCAGCAAAGCAATTGGCGAAATTAACATGGATAAGTTTAACGTTAACGGCGGCTCTTTAGCATATGGTCACCCATTTGCAGCGACAGGTGCACGCTTAATTACGCAAAGCTTACACGAGCTTAAACGTCGTGGTGGCGGTTTAGCATTAACAACAGCGTGTGCTGCTGGTGGTTTAGGTGCAGCCTTTGTATTGGAGAGCGCGTAATGACAGATTCAGTATTTAATTTAGCGGTAGATGAAAACAAAATTGCCGTAGTAACGATTGATGTGCCGGGTGAGAAAATGAATACCCTGCGCAGCAGTTTTGCCGATGATTTAAAAGCATTACTAGAAGACGCTAAGTCGCAAAATGTAAAAGGCATGGTATTTATAAGCGGAAAAAGCGATAACTTTATTGCTGGCGCCGATGTGAAAATGCTCGATAGTGTTCAAAAGCGTGAAGATGCTTTAGCTATTAGCGAGCTATGTCATCAAGCGTTTTTTGATATGACAAAACTGCCATACACAACAGTAAGTGCGATTCATGGCGCTGCATTAGGTGGTGGTTTAGAGTTTGCTTTAGCATGTGATTACCGTGTTGGTACCGACAGTGATTTAACAAAAATTGGCTTACCAGAAGTACAACTTGGTTTACTTCCTGGTGGCGGCGGCACCCAGCGCTTAACTAAAATTGTTGGTATTCAAAAAGCACTAGAGTGGATGCTAACAGGTAAACAAATTCTCCCTACGCAAGCTAAAAAAGCAGGCGTGCTTGATGATTGTGTACCGCACAGTGTGCTGTTAAAAGTTGCAAAAGAATTTGCGACTAAGAAAAAGCCACAAGCAAAAGAGCCAAAGCTCGACAATATTAGTAAATTACTAGAGTCAAACCCGTTTGGTCGTAACTTTATCTTTAAAAAAGCAAAAGAAAACGTACTTAAAAAAACGGGCGGGCACTACCCAGCACCACTCGCTATTATTAAAGCAGTGCGAGCTAGTGTAGAGCTTGATGAGCTAAAAGCGTATAAAACAGAAGCTGAAAGCTTTGCTACACTTGTAATGAGTGACGAATCTAAAGCGCTTCGCGGTATTTTCTTTGCAACCACTGAAATGAAAAAAGAGTGGCGCAATGATGACGCACCCGCAATAAGCAAAACTGCTGTTTTAGGTGGTGGACTAATGGGCGCAGGCATTGCGCACGTAAGTGCTGTTAAAGCTAAAGTACCGGTACGTATTAAAGATGTAGCAGAGCAGGGCATTAGTAATGCAATGAGCTACACCTATAAAATTTTAGATAAGCGTCTTAAGCGTCGTATTATGTCTAAAGCTGATGTGCAGTTAACAATGAACCGTATTACAGGTACAACTGACTACAGTGGCTTTAAACACATTGATTTAGTAATAGAAGCGGTGTTTGAAGATCTTGCACTTAAGCAAGGTATGGTTGCAGACGTAGAGCAGCAATGCCAAGTAAATACAATTTTTGCAAGTAACACGTCATCATTACCAATATCGCAAATTGCAGCGCAGGCAGCACGTCCTGAAAATGTAATTGGCTTGCATTACTTTTCACCAGTGGAAAAAATGCCATTAGTGGAAATTATTCCACACGAAGGTACATCTCAAGAAACAATTGCCCGCGTTGTTAACTTTGCACGTAAGCAAGGCAAAACGCCAATTGTTGTAAAAGACATGGCCGGTTTTTACGTCAACCGTATTTTAGCGCCTTACTTAAACGAAGCTGCTAATTTGATGCTTGCAGGCGAGCCAATTGAAAAGATTGATGCAGCGCTTGTTGAGTTTGGTTTTCCGGTAGGCCCGCTGGCTCTACTTGATGAAGTAGGTATTGATATTGGCTCTAAAATTGCCCCAATTCTTGAAAAAGAATTAGGCGAGCGTTTTAAAGGCCCTGATGCATTTATGCGTATGATTGATTCAAAACGCCTTGGCCGTAAATCGGGTCGTGGTTTTTATGAATACGATAAAAAAGGCAAAAAGGTTGATGAGTCAGTTTACGAACTATTGGGTGTTACCCCGGCTCCACGTTTAAACAAGAGCGAAATTGCTAAGCGTTGTGTATCGCAAATGCTTAACGAAGCAGTACGCTGTTTAGATGATGGCATTATTGCCAGCCCACGTGATGGCGACATCGGTGCAATATTTGGTATTGGTTTTCCACCATTTTTAGGTGGCCCGTTTAGCTATATGGATAAATTAGGCGCGAGTAAAATAAGCTCTGATATGTCTACATTAGCTAACAGCGATGCTAACTTTGCACCATGTGAATCACTGGTAACAATGGCAAGCTCTGGTGCTACTTTTTATAACGCAACACATGTTGAGGTTGTAGCTCCTGAAGTACAAAGCACTGAGTCACAAGAGCAAAGTGTAACTGAGCCTGAAGTTACCAAAGAGATTGAAACGAAAGAATAAAGTTTCTGCTATCTAAAAAAACCGCATTTAAATGCGGTTTTTTTATAGTTTTTATAAATAAATGAGGAGCTTAATGACATTATTTACACAAAGATTGAGCATGTACCAAATGGAAGAATCTGATTGGCCTCTTTTTCTAGCGCTTCATCGCGATCCTCAAGTCCTTAAGTATTGTTTTGATATGCCAATGGAGTCACTGGTAAGAAACCGCTTTGAGATACGCTTGCCTAAGTGGAATGCTAAATCACGTCATCCCCTGTGTTTACTCATTATTAATAATCAAACAAAACAACCTGTGGGTGTTACAGGCTTTGCCTATGACGGAAAAACCGCAGAGCTTGGTTATTTATTATTGCCAGAGTATTTTAATAAAGGCTACGCGACAGAATCCCTAAGAGCTGTGATTGACTGGGCTTGGAAAGAATGTGGTATTAGGCAGTTTAAAGCTGTCGTAACGCGTGGCAATATTGGTTCTGAAAAGGTGCTTGGTAAGTGCGGTTTAACCCATACCGATACACTTTTTAAAGTGCATACAATAGGCGAAAAGTTATATGACGATTTAATTTATACGCTTAAGGTGTAGGGTTTTAATGGGCTAGTAGCCTAGCCCAAAAAGTGTTTACAAGTGAAGTGAAATAGCTTTTCGGTCTTTTTCTGGCATGTTTTCTACGACTAAATTAAATGAGTTATCAATCATTCTCTCAATTTCACCTTGTGGAATTGTGCCGTCTAAAATTACAGTGTTCCATAAGCGTTTATTCATATGGTAACCAGGGATCACTGCCGGGAAAATATCACGCAATGATATTGCTTCATCAGGATCGCACTTTAAGTTAAGCCACCAAATAACCTCACCATCATCATTAGTTTGACCGTCATTGCCAATAGCAAGAGTCGCAAACATTTTATGATTCACTTTATATACATCAACCTCTTGCGCAAATGGTTTTGTAACCTGAACAAGTGGTTTTTTAACTAAATACTCATGTACTTTTTTCTGGTCCATGATCCATTCCTTGAAGTCATACTCGGTAAAGCTACCATAGCAGTTTTTTTCACATTTGATTATATGTATTTTAGTATAAATTAAAATTTTACAAGCTAATACAACATGTAGCGTAAAACCAACGTAATTTTAGTTGAACAAAATCCAGTTCGTGGTATGTTTCTGGCAATCAAAAAAATAATAGGAATTCACACATGCCAAAGGCGAGTGATGTTAAAAAAGGTACTGCTATTGACTTCAATGGCCGCGTTTTAGTTGTAAAAGATATTGTGCGCTCTGTGCCGCAAGGTCGTGCTGGTGGTAGTTTATACCGTATGCGTTTATACGATGTGGTAACCGGTGGTAAAGTTGACGAAACATTCAAAGACAGTGACATGCTAACGCTGGCTGATTTAACACGCCGTGAAGTAATGCTATCGTACATTGATGGTGACGAGTATGTGTTCATGGATAATGAAGATTACACGCCTTATAACTTAAGCAAAGATGCTATTAGCGAAGAAATTTTATTTGTTAATGAAGAAACACAAGGCGTACACGTAATTGTTATTGATGGCGCGCCAGTAGGGCTTGATTTACCGTCAAGTGTTGAACTTGTTGTTGAAGAAACAGACCCATCTATCAAAGGTGCATCTGCGAGTGCTCGTTCAAAACCTGCACGTATGTCTACTGGCTTAAATATTTCTGTGCCAGAGCATATTTCAACAGGTGACCGTATCCGTATTAATACTGTTGAACACAAATTTATGGGTCGTGCTGAAAAGTAACTTGCAATACCAACCTGCATAAATCCTTGATCAATTTAACGAATTAAATTGCACTATAACGTCGTTAAAAGTTTTTTATTTACGACTGCATGGATGCAGGAGGTAGAGCAATGCAGGGAGCAATTGCCGAGAACAACTAGATATAAAAACTTTTGCCTAGGGCCTGTTTATCTTTCGAGGTTAAATTTGCAGCAGTGTGTTTGGTATTTAGGCAAGGCAGAGCCTATGTAGTGTGGTTATTCCCCATAAATAGGCGATAACGTGGAATAAATGCCAAACATGCGCTGCCCGAAGGGTTCTGCCTAGGGGCAATTTACTCTTTGTTGCTCGGTTTTTACTTAGCCCACTAGGTTACAAACCTCACGCCGCGATTAAATAGCCCCTAGGTTGAACAAATTTTAATCCTGAAAGGTCAACAGGCCCTAGTTCTAGCGTAATTTTCTTAACGTTAAATAGACCCCATATATAAGCAGATTGGTATAAATTATAATTTTAAAAGCCGAATCTGTGTTTAACAGCTTCGGCTTTTTTGTGCACGCGGGGGATTTGTTGCTTTAAATTTAATCACGTTAGCGTTAGAATAAGCGCCGTATTTTTGAGCAACTTTAAAGGGTAATTTTGTTTATAGTTTTACTAAGCAGTGCATTTATAGCTTTAATGTATTTAGAAGCCATTAAAAAAGGTATGCCAATTAAGCGATGGCTTATTTTAGGCGGTTTACTTGGGCCTGTGGCCTGGTGCTTGTTTAATCTACATTATCGTCGTGCTTTAGTAAGAAATGTAGGTATAAATGCGTGCATATGGCGCCCTTAATTTATCGACGCCACATTTTTATTTTTTCTAATTAAGCTTGGGGCTGCTTTAGTTTGTTGCTGCTTTAAAAATTCAGTAAATTCACTTTTTGATAGTGGCTTAGAATAGTAATAACCTTGTACTGTTTCGCAATTAAGCTTTTTAAGTATATCAATTTGATGAGCTTGTTCTACACCTTCAGCAACTACATGCAAATCAAGGTTATGCGCAATAGTGACTATTGAGTCGACCATATTACGCCCACGTTCGTTGGTCATGTCATCTATAAATGCTTTATCTACTTTAAGTGTATTAAGCGGAAATTGCTTTAAATACGCTAATGATGAATAACCAGTACCAAAATCATCCATTGCTAAATGAATACCTCGGGCACTTAACGAACGCATAATTGCAATGGCTTCTTTAGGGTCGTCCATTACAGTACCTTCTGTTATTTCAAGCTCTAAAAAGTAAGAAGGTAATTCGTTTTTTTGCAAAATAACGTCAATACGAGAAGTTAAATCGGGGAGGCTAAATTGCTTTGCCGATAAGTTGACAGCTACTCGGCCGCTAAATAAACCACTATCTAGCCATTCTTTTACGTCTCTGCAGGCTTTGTTTAATACCACTTCACCAATTTCAATTATTTGGCCCGTTTCCTCGGCTATGGGTATAAACACGCCTGGGCTAATAATGCCTTTTTTGGGTGTAATAAAGCGTACTAATGCTTCCATTCCGGTTAGCTTGCCTGTGCGAATATTCATTTTTGGTTGGTAGTACACTTCAAAATGATCTTCTTTTAAACCAAAGCGCATAAGGTTTTCTATTTGCAGTCGTTTAACGGCTTGGCGGTTCATCGTGTCGTTAAAAAATAGGTAGCTGTTACCTTTCTTTTTAGCATGATACATCGCGGTATCTGCATTTTTTAGGAGCAGTTCAGGCGTATTACCGTCTTCTGGAAATAATACAATGCCTACACTTGAGGTGATTGCCAGTTCGTGGCCAGCCATTTTAAATGGTGTAGCAATGGCTGCTAAAAACTGTTTTGCCATACGTGTAATTACATGTATGTCGTTAGTGTCAGACATTACAAGAGCAAACTCATCGCCGCCTAATCGATAAAATACATCATTTTCGCGGGTTAGTTTATTTAAGCGCATTGCTAATTTAGCTAATAAGCTGTCACCTAGTTGATGCCCTAACGAGTCATTTATTTTTTTAAAGTTATCTAAATCGAATACAAGCAAGGCGTGATGCGAGTTGAGCTTTACTAGCTTTTGCAAATCAGTAAAAAATAAATTTCGGTTAGGCAGACTAGTTGTGCGATCTCGATTCGATAAGTTATGTAACTGCGATTCGGCTTTTTTACGCTCTGTTAAATCTGAATAAACAACGACATAATTAGTTATTTGATTTTGATCGTTTTTAATTTCATCTATCGATATTTCTATAGGCAATAAAACACGCTCACTATTACGAAGCTTCACTTCTTGTTGGATATGTTCGCGCTCTTTTACTATTTCAATAATTCTGTTTGTGTAGCTTGGCTCATACCCAGATAGGTTGAAATCTTTTCCTAAGTATTGCTCGCGTACGCCACCAAACAAGGTTAAAAAACTCGGGTTTATATCGACCAGTTTAAAGTTTTTATCGTAAATTGCTAAGGCGTCAGTGAGCGACTCAACACATTTAGCAAAAAGGTTTAAGCGTTCTTCCGTTGATTTTAACTGTGATATATCGCGAACGGTACCTGTCATTCTAAGGGGTGATAAGTTGGCGTCTTTTTCAATTATTTTTCCGCGATCGAGTACCCAATGCCAACGACCAAATGTATCTTTGATTCGGTAGGTGGCTTCAAAAAAAGCAGACTGCTCTGCAAAGTGTACTTTTAACAAGTGCTCAACGTTATTAATATCATGAGGATGAATAAGGCCTTTGTTTGGCGGAAACCCCATTAAGGTAGTCGAATCCATTAAGTACTTATCGTTAATACGAATAACTTCGCCTGTTTTTATGTTCCAGTCCCAAAGTGTATCGCCGCTACCTTCTACAGTACTTTTAAGGCGTTTTTCCGAAAGGCGGAGTTGGCGGCGTGAGCGTCTAAGTTTGTGGATTACAAATAACAGGTAGGGCAAAGCAAGCGCTATAATGGCGCTTGCTAGTATAAGTATATTGTCGGAGTTGTAATTAAATGATGACTCAAAGGCAAAAAGCTCAAATGAGTAAGCAAGTACTACAAGCATGCTTAGTTTTATTATTATTTTTATCATTTTTTTATTACTTCTAATTTACAAATGATAATTTAAAACAAGCTAAACCTAGTGTCAAAGAGATTGAGAGTAAACGGGCATATTTTGAGATTTACTGACTTTTGCCGAGCTTAAAAGCTCATATCTTGGTCTATTATCATCAAATAGGCTTAGTGCATAAACTTTTAGTTCTTTTAGTGTTAGCGCATTTAAGGCATCTAAAAGTCGTTGTTGCATATGAAATTCATGATCTCTGTTACCAATAGCAAGCCATAACCGTTGTGAGCGCAGGCGCAGGTTTTTATCTTTTTCTGCAATATGAGTACTAAGACCGTGTTTTTGCTGTTGCCAATCGTTTTCATCAAGTGCATCAATATTATCAAGGTAGTTTTTAATAAAGCTGTTATGACGATGCAATAAAGTTTTTGCATCAAACTTAGGTGACTGCACATAAAATGCTATACCAGCACGCGTATTAAATGGTGCATAACCTGCGCCTACTAAGTAGCCTAGCTGTTGTGTTGTTCGTAATTCGTTAAAGTAATCTTGGTTAATTAAATGATTTAACGCCATCATTTTTACTTTTTCGGCCACGCAATCCGTTTGCGCTTGATAGTAAATAACCATTGCATGGTCGTTACAAGGAAGCTCTAGCTCGTAGCGAGTTACTTTTTTAATTTCAAAAAGAGGGCGTCTTAAATCTTCAATTATTGTTGCGTTTTTTAAGTGATTTGCGACCTTTTTTTGAAAGGCTATTGCATCACTTTGCTGCCAGTTACCATGTAAAAATGATTCAACATGTAGTGCTTTAAAAAAGTCTGTTCTGAACTCATTAAATTGCTGAAAACAGGTGTTTTTTAATGCCGATGCAAGCTCCCCAGGTTGTGGGTTCCAAGGCATTATTTTTGCGCCTAAAATGCTAAATAACTCACTGACTGGTTTGTTTTGGTTGCTATTGCGCCAATGCCTTACAAGCTGTTTTTTATATTCAGCAAAGCGTTTTGCACAGATCTCTACATTAAATAAAGCATCTATTAATTGATCAACAAGCTCTAACTGGCTAGATGAAAGCCCCGCGGTATGTAGAGTTAATCCACCTTGATGCGAGGTTAAGTGGTAGCTAAGTCCCGCAAGTTCTGCTGGATAAAATTGCTCGCCCACACTATCCATAAATAAATCTGTAAATAAGCGGGTGAGTGCCATATGTTTTACATCTTTTACGGCAAAATCAGAATCCATGGCCAAATAAAAATGGCCTTTAGCAACACGAAATGTGTTGTCTTGTTTAAACCAAAAGTCAAAACCGGGTTCTTTTACTAATAACTCGGGTTTTGTTTGTGGTTTTACGACATCAAATAACACCACTTCTTTTGTTAAATAAGGATTAGCTGTAGGTAGCAGCATTTCGCTCAACGGCTTATTTATCTCGCTAAGGGCATCAAGCCAACTAGGTGAAATATGTTCTACTTTATATGGTGTGTTGTACCATGCCGTTTTATGTTCAGGCTCTACATCTGGATGTATAAGTACGATGCGCATATTATGTGGCGTTAACCACTGCATGGCCATTTCGTGGGTCGCTTTTTTAAAGCCTTCCATTAAATAGTCGCCTTGCACGTAGTTTGCTTCATCGTAATGCTGCATATTAATGCTTAAATTACTGACCCAATCAATCAGGCGTGACTTTTCTTGGTTATCGAATGCTATTTGTAATAGATTTTTTTTATCTTGGTATAAGCGTGGCAATTTTTCGGTGTTATCGTTAATTAAACAAATGTATTCAAACACCATTTCAATAATGTCTTCAAAGTATTCAATACCCTCATCGGTAAGCGCTAAGCTAATATTAAAATCTTTGAAGTTACTGCCATTAATACCACCGCCAGCAGAAAGTGCATTGATCCAGCCTTGTTCTTTTAAAATAGAATAAAGAGAACCCGCGCCTTCATAGCCAAGTAAGTGGGCAATAAAACTTACTGTTTTATGGCGATAAAAGTCGTCAATATTAGGCATAGCAAAACTTATAATAAGTTTTTGCATATGCTTATGTGGCTCAATATGGAGTATTTTTCCTATGTCTTGTTTACGATAAAGTGGCTCACTGATCTCTGGCTTTTTAAGGTTTTTGTTGCCGTTAATTGCGCCAAAGTAAGTTTGAGTCCAGCTTTGTAGTGTGTCTAGTGTTTCGTTTGCGCAAATAACTAAGGTCATCCACTGAGCTTGGTACTGGCTATTAAAAAAGTCACGAAGCTCATCACTAATACAGCGCTCTCTGTCAGCTAAGGTTTGTAGGTTTCCTACAGAAAATTTAGCAAATGGATGAGCTGGATTTACCGTTTCTTTATGGGCTTGATAAATACGGCGACCGTCGTCTTTTATTTTTAGTTTAAACTCGGCTTCAATTGCGTTGCGTTCTTTTTCTGTTTCGGCTGAATTTAAAAGTGGCGCAATAAAAAAGCGGCTAAATTGGGTAAGTGCTTGTTCAAATTCTTGATTGTTAATATCAAAAAAGTAACAGGTATGCTCAGTGCCGGTCCACGCATTGGTGTTGCCGCCAGCTTGCGAAACAAAATTATTAAAACTGCCTGAATCTGGGTATTGGTCAGTGCCTAAAAAAAGCATGTGCTCTAAAAAGTGTGCTAGGCCTTGCCTATCAAGAGGGTCGTCAAAATGTCCGGCGTTAACTGCCATTGATGCTGCCGCTTTTGTAGAATCTTTATCTTGCACTAATAGTACTTTTAGACCATTGTCCAGTGTAAAGGCGCGGTATGCTCTGTTATCATTGCGGCTGATATTCAAATGATGCTCCTGAAACTAAACGTTTACTTGTTAACAACAGATGATGGCTTCAGGAAAGCGAAGTACAGCTTAAAGATTTACCTGAATCTCATGAAAGAACTATTTTAGAAATAAATAGATTTATATTGTTAATATAGCTGACAAACGGGCAAACTGGCTACTGTTTTATATTCTTTAATCGGTTGATTTTTTATGAAAACAATCCTAATAATGCGCCACGGCGAAGCAACACCCATGCAGGCTGATGATGCAGGTAGAAATTTAACCCAAGCAGGGCATGATGAAGCTGAAAAAATGGGCCTTTGGCTCAGTAAAGCACACTACCCTGATGCACTGTTAGTTAGTCCTTACATTCGAGCACAGCAAACAGCTGCAGGTGTGGCTAAAAATAACGTATTTAAATTTAGCGAAACCACGTCTGATATAATTCCCGAAGGCAAACCTCAAATTGCTGCTGACTACATCGAAACACTTATTGCTACTCACCCCCAATGCAATACCTGGCTTGTTGTATCACATATGCCTATTGTAAGTTATTTAGTGGACCAGTTAAGCCCTGGCAATATGCCCATTTTTAATACGGGTGCTGTTGCTGTTATTAGTTACGATGAGCAAACCCAGCGTAGTAGTTATTTAAGTATAAATGCCCCAGAAAACGTTTAAATATAAATAATTGAGTAAAGTAAAATGACAATAGAACGTTTACAAACAGGTGCGCGCATGAGCCGCATTGTAAAACATAACGGCACTGTGTATTTATGTGGGCAGGTATGCGCCGACGCGCAAAAAGATATCAAAGAACAAACTCAAACTATGCTTGATAAAGTAGAGGCATTGCTTGATGAAGCGGGAAGTTCAAAAGAACATATGCTTAGCGCGACTATTTATGTAAAGAGCATGGAATACTTTGCTGATATGAATGCAGTATGGGATGCGTGGGTAACCGAGGGTTATGCACCAGCACGTGCCTGCGTAGAAGCTAAAATGGCACGTGATGCACTGCTTGTTGAAATTTCAGTCGTTGCAGCTTTAAAAGAATAATAGCTTTAATGACTTGCTCCCCCGTTGTACTCATCACTGGCTCTAGTCGAGGTATTGGCGCAGCTACCGCATTATATTTTGCAAAGCACGGTTATAATGTTTGCATTAATTATAAAGCAGATTTAGCTAGTGCAATATTGGTGGCAGAAAAAGTAAAGCAATTAGGCGTTGAGGCTGAAGTAATTCAAGGTGACGTGTCACTAGAGGCTGACGTTTTAGCTTTATTTATGCATATAGATAAAGTCTTTGGTCAACTTGATGTACTAATAAATAACGCCGGTATTTTAAAACCACAAATGCCTTTGTTAGAAATGAGTGTTGAGCGCATAAACGAAGTTTTGACTACAAATATTACCAGTGCTTTTTTATGTAGTCGTGAAGCAATAAAGCGAATGGGAAATGGCGGTAGTATTGTTAATGTATCATCGGGGGCCGCTAAAACAGGCTCTCCTAATGAGTACATTGATTATGCAGCATCTAAAGGTGCAATGGACACATTTACTATTGGCTTGGCCAAAGAGGTGGCAGGTAAAGGTATTCGTGTTAACTCGGTTAGACCTGGGCTTATTTACACTGATATGCATAGTGATGGCGGCGAAAAAAATCGAGTCGATCGTCTTAAAAGTAAATTACCCCTTGGCAGAGGCGGTACACCCGAAGAAGTTGCTGCAGCAATTTACTTTTTAGCTTCGGAGCACGCTTCTTTTACAACGGGTAGTTTTGTTGATGTAGCCGGCGGTTTGTAAGCTAAAGTAATACAGCTAGCCAAAACGTAAAGCTAATAACACTTAATATAGTAGAAAGTACGACAGCCCCAGCAAGAGTAGCTTCATGCTGCTTTATTTGACTCGCAATAAGATAAGCATTTACGCCAACAGGGGATGCGCTCAAAAGCACTAATACATTGAGTATTTGCGTGTCTAGTTTAAATACATAAGTGCCTACCAATAAAACTAGCGCAGGCAATAAAAATATTTTTAAAATTGATGCTATTAACGCGGGTTGCCAATTTGCTGATATTTTATAAAAAGCTAAGTTTGCACCAAGTACAAATAGCGCACAGGCAATTGCTGGTTTAGCTAATAGCTCCAAACTATTTGCTAAGTCGGTGAACAGTGTTACTCCTAATATGTTTAATATAAGCCCGCATCCAATACTCAGTACTATTGGATTTAACACCATACTTTTCCCAAAATGCGACCACGAAAATTTATCGCTACTGCCTTTAGCGCCTATTAAAAAAGTAAGTGCAAATAACAATGTGCTATGAAAAGTAATGATCATAAACGCAATGGCTATCATCTCTTTGCCAAGCGATGCAATAACAATAGGAATACCCACTAACACCATATTTGAATAGCTAGAAGCAAGTCCAAAGACGCCGTGTTGTTGGTAATTTTTTAAATACTTTTTATTTAAATAAAAGCGGTCAATTAAAATACCCACCCCAAATACACTCAGAACCGGTATGTAAAAACTCAAAAATGCAAAAAGGCTAATGCTTTGCTGTAAGTTAATTTGCGACATATTTAACAATAAAAAAGCAGGCAAACTAATATAAAAAGTAAATTTACTTAAGCCTGCAATATGCTGCTTTTCGAAAAATTTTAATCGGCAACAGCTGTAACCAAACGCCACAATAAAAATGAGCGGAAAAATAATTGAAAAAATATGCACGTAGTTACATCCTAGTAATAGCTATAGTTAGCGTCTAAATTCATCACTTTGCGGTAAATTAATTAGTATGAGTACAGCGCCTCTACCACCATATTCGAGAGGGGCTTGGTGCATCGCTATTACGTCAGGGTGCTGTACTAAGTACTGGGGCACTTTGTGCTTTAGTACGCCGCCGCCAATACCGTGCACTACACACGCACAATAGTAATGCTGCTTTTTACATTCGTGAATGAGTCCAGCGAGTTCGTCTTTAGCAAGTTCTTTATTTAAGCCATGTAAATCTAGCGTCAAATCGGGTGCAAAGTCACCACGGCGAAGCTGTTTAGCTAGGAAAGTATCTTGGCCTGGTTTTACATATTTAACCGTGCCGTGGGTGTCTATATCGGGAATATAAACGTCTGAGAAGAAAAATTCAGATTGAGCCTGCTTTTTTTGCTGGGCAAATTGCTTAGCTTGTGACACCTTAGGCTTTGTATCAAAACGATGAGTATCTTGTTTAAATACTTTGGCGCCTGTGATCGTTTGACGAAATAAGCTTATGTCGTCATTGCTTAGGGACGAATGTGATGGAGTGTCTTTTTTCATAACTATTACCTAAACAAAAAAACGTAAAAACGCAGCGCAAAAGGCGGTACAATACTTAAATGAGGGGCAATTGTAATTTGCCCAGCGCAGATAGGCAATGCAATCGTCTTAAAGACTCAAAACAGTCAGTAAGCTAATACAGGTAAAAATATATGAGCGATTTACAAATAGAAGAAGCAACACTCGAAGAAGCCGTTGCAGAACTGTCAACTTTACATGACTGGTTACGTTGGACTACAAGCCAATTTGCAAGTAGTAGTATATTTTTTGGACACGGTACAGATAACGCATGGGATGAAGCTGTAAGCTTATTACTGCCTGCGCTTAGCTTGCCTGTTGATGCGCCAAAAGAATTAATGCACGCGCGTTTAACAAGCACAGAAAAAAACCGACTTGCGGGTCTTATTGCAGAACGTATTAACGACTGCACACCAGTACCTTACTTAACAAACATTGCATGGTTTGCGGGTATGCCATTTTATGTGGATGAACGTGTACTTATACCTCGCTCACCGTTTGCTGAGCTTATCAGCAACCGCTTTACACCCTGGCTTGAAGAGCCACAATCGGTAAACCGTATATTAGATTTATGTACGGGTTCGGGTTGTATCGCAATTGCACTTGCGCAAGCTTTTGAGCAGGCACAAGTTGATGCGGTAGATATATCGTATGAAGCGCTTGAAGTGACAGATATTAACATTAACGATTACATGTTGAGTGATCGCGTGTTACCGATTCAGTCTGATGTATTTAGCGGTGTACCAGGTCAAAAATACGACCTAATAGTAGCAAACCCACCGTATGTTGATGCAGAAGATATGGCTGACTTACCACGCGAATTTCATCATGAGCCAGAGCTTGGGCTTGCATCAGGCCACGATGGTTTAGATGTAACCCGTACTATATTGAGCGAAGCGAGTGAACATCTAACTGATAACGGTTTGTTATTTGTAGAAGTTGGTAACTCTATGGTACATATGGATGCACTGTATCCGGGCGCGCCGTTTGAGTGGATTGAATTTGAACAAGGCGGCTTAGGTGTATTTGTAATTAGCAAAAAGCAGCTAGACGAGTATTTTGCAAAATAAGTAAAAAAATGAATAGCCAAGCCCTGTGCTTGGCTATTGGTAGTCATTAGGAATGAGGAAAGTTAATGGCAGGTAATAGCATTGGGCAGTTATTTAAAGTGTCCACCTTTGGTGAGAGCCACGGCGTTGCATTAGGCGGCGTTGTTGATGGTACTCCCGCTGGTCTTGAAATCACAGAGGCCGACTTACAAATTGATTTAGATCGCCGAAAACCAGGCCAAAGCCGTTATACAACGCAGCGCCGTGAAAGCGATCAAATAAAAATATTAGCAGGCGTTTTTGAAGGTAAAACCACAGGTACCAGCATTGGTTTATTGATTGAAAACACCGATCAACGCTCGCAAGATTACGGCAAAATTAAAGATGTATTTCGCCCAGGTCATGGCGATTACACGTATTGGCATAAGTACGGCTTGCGCGATTATCGCGGTGGCGGTCGTTCATCTGCACGCGAAACCGCGATACGCGTAGCGGCAGGTGCTATTGCTAAAAAATACTTAAAGCAATTTCATGGTATTGAAGTTAAAGCATGTTTAAGTCAGCTTGGCCCTATTAAGGCGGAAACGTTTGACTGGGATGAAGTGGAAAATAACTTATTCTTCTTCCCTGATGCAAGTAAGCTTGAAGCGCTTGACGAATATATGCGTGACCTTAAAAAGCAAGGTGACTCAGTTGGCGCTAAAGTAAAAGTAGTGGCAAGCAATGTACCTGTTGGTCTTGGAGAGCCAGTATTTGACCGTCTTGACGCCGAACTTGCACATTCATTAATGAGTATTAACGCTGTTAAAGGCGTTGAAATTGGTGATGGCTTTGATGTAGTTGAGCAAAAAGGCTCAGAGCATCGCGACGAGCTAACCCCTGAGGGTTTTACATCAAATCATGCAGGTGGCGTACTTGCGGGGATTTCGACAGGGCAAGATATTATTGCTTCTATTGCGCTAAAACCAACGTCGAGCATTACCATCCCAGGTAACAGTATTAATACAAGTAACGAAGCGGTAGAGATGATCACTAAAGGTCGTCACGATCCGTGTGTGGGCATTCGTGCAATTCCTATTGCTGAGGCAATGATGGCTATTACCTTAATGGATCACTTACTGCGTCAACGCGGACAAAATCCGCATGTAAATCACGAACACGGGCCAATTAACGGCTCAGTGTAAGTGTTTATAATTATAAAAACGCGGATTACCGCGTTTTTTTATGTCTGTAATTTAGTTAAGAGCCTTTCAGGAGTTGTTCAAGTAAGCCCTATATACTGCAAGAAGGAGGGTAGTAATCATGAACGATAATATTAATGAACACTCACAAATAAAAGCCCAAGCTGCAATAGCCCGCTTAGAACGTTTCAGTAAGTTAACGGATAGCAGCATTGGTATTCCTTTTACTAAATTTAATATAGGCCTAGAGGCTGTGATTGGTTTAATTCCCGTTATAGGTGATGCCGCAGGGCTAATTTTATCAAGCTATGTGCTGATAGAAGCGCAGCGTTTAGGTGTGAGTAAACGTATAAAGACTAAGATGATTATCAATATGCTCATAGACTTTGTGGGCGGTTTAGTGCCATTTTTTGGTGATATTTTTGATGCCTTTTTTAAAGCTAACACGCGTAATACACAACTATTAAAAAAGCATTTAAACAAGCATTTAAACAAGCAGTTGAGTGAGTAATTAATAGCTTTAAGTAACCGTTAGCAAAGAGACTTTAAACAAAATGTTGTTGGTTGTTTAATCACCTAGTAAGGTAGGAGCGTCTATTCACTTTGGTATTTACAATATGCAATTATTCATCGGTAATAAAAACTACTCCAGCTGGTCATTACGCGCATGGTATTTAATGAGTAAATTTGATGTTGAGTTTAGTGAAACCCAGCTGGTACTCGACACCCCTGATTTTTACAATGAACTAAAAAAGACCTTTGCTGTGCAAAAAGTTCCAGCGTTAATTGATGGCGATTTACAGGTATGGGATTCACTAGCAATTTGTGAATATATTAACGATGCTTACTTATCAGGCGCTGCATGGCCAAAATATATTACCCAAAGAGCTAAAGCGCGTGCGCTAAGCGCTGAAATGCATTCAGGCTTTATGGCGCTGCGCAGCGAAATGCCAATGAATATAAGAGCTACCCGTAAAGTAGACCTATCGAGCGAAGCATTAAAAGACATAGCCCGTATAGACGAGATATTTGCACAGCAACAAGATGTGTTTCCAAATGAGTGGTTTTTTGGTGATTTTAGTATTGCTGATGCTATGTACGTACCTATTGTATTGCGTTTAAAAACGTATCAAATTACGTTATCGCCAGAGGCGCAACAATATTGTGACTTTGTTATGCGTTGCCCCGTATTGCAAGCATGGATCACTCAGGCATTAACCGAAACCGATATTGTAGAGTGTGATGAAGCAGGAACGCCTGTATAATTATTGTTTTTCATATGGCATGTTCTATGCCTTAAAATCATAAGTTTAAACTAGGCAGCTCATGTATCTAAATCACCCAAGGTATGGCAACACCAATAACTACCAATACCCCAGTGACAATAGAGGCGATAGAGAATGCGCACTGGCGTTACTCGAGCCTTAAATACTTCCCTAATACGGTAATATTGGCTGATATAAAAAAGCAAAACTATGCCATTTATCCTCGGGCACTTTATGTTGATATTGAAGAGAAGTGCGGGACTTGCTCTAAGGCATTTATTTTTTTTGCTCAAGAGCAGCAATATTGGTTTGAAACATTAAGATTTTGGGTCGATTCACACTGTACTCATTGCTTTGAATGCCGTAGACATGCCAGATATATACTAACTCTACGTAAACGGTACGATATGTTAACTAGCTTAGCCAATAAAACCTCAGGTGAAAAAACACAGCGTAAAGAACTTGCCAATACTCTTTACTGTTTAGGTATTATTAAAAATATCAATAAAGTGAAAGATTAGTCCGCTTATATTTTACTATCACGCCTTATTTTTACTTTAGTTGTAAAAGCCCGTACAATTCGTCTCGTTTTTACTGCGCAAAATAGCGCTGCAACCGAGAAAAATTAGCCTAATTTTATGCATCAAATAGCTGATCTAATTTCAATTTTTGAACGCACTTTTTATCAAAGTCATAATACATGTCTGATAAAAGGCGATTTTGAACCTGTGTATTTACCAGCAACAGAGCAGGTGCCATATCACCAAGTTGTATTTGCGCATGGTTTTTATGCCAGTGCATTACATGAAATAGCACACTGGCTGGTGACCGGTGATGCTCGTCGGTTATTAGAAGATTACGGCTATTGGTACTGCCCAGACGGGCGCGACAAACAAAAACAAGCTGAGTTTGAAAACGTAGAAGTAAAGCCTCAGGCTATAGAGTGGTTATTAAGCACCGCAGCAGGGTTTAATTTTAATGTGTCGGTGGATAACTTAAACGGCGAGCAAACATGTCGGTTTGATTTTCAGCAGCGAGTACATGTGCGCGTATTATCGTTAATCGAAAATGGCTTTAACTCTCGTACAGAGTCACTTTTAAAAGCACTCTCTGATTTTTATAATACACAGTGGCCATTAACAGCGCAGCAATTTAATTGGCAACATCCGAAGGAGCTTTGTAATGGCGTTTAAATTAGGTTTAATTGTAAACCCAGTAGCGGGTTTAGGCGGCACAGTTGCTTTAAAAGGTAGTGATGGCGCACACACAGCCGCTAAAGCAATCGAATTAGGTGCAGAACCAAAAGCAAATAGCCGCACAAAAGCAGCGCTTGAAGTGCTATTGCCTTATAAAGAACGCTTAATCATTTACACCGTTAACGGTGACATGGGTGAGCAAACAGCAAAAGCCTTGGGCTTTAATGTAGAGGTTGTATACAACTCTGAAGTAGTAACAACCTCAGATGACACAGAACAAGCAGCAAAAGTACTTAAAGACTTTGGTGTTGATTTAGTTTTATTTGCTGGAGGCGATGGTACAGCGCGTAATATTTGCCATGCAATAGAGGATACCGTTCCGGTACTTGGTATTCCTGCAGGCTGTAAAATTCATTCTGGTGTATACGCCATTACACCAAAAGCTGCAGGGCGCGTAGTCGAAATGCTGGTTAAGGGGGAGTTAGTTACCTTAGCTGATGCAGATGTAATGGATATAGATGAAGATGCCTTTAGACAAGGCACAGTAAAAGCAAAGCGCTACGGTGAAATGCAAACACCCAGCGAAGTACGTTATATGCAAGCTGTTAAAAATGGCGGTAAAGAAACCGACGAATTAGTACTAGCTGATATTGCTGCGCATGTTGTATCGCAAATGGATGAAGATACATTTTATATTATGGGTAGCGGCTCAACCGTTGAAGCCATAATGGAAGAAATGGGACTTGAGAATACGTTGCTTGGCGTTGATTTAATAAAAGATCAAACCTTAGTTGCTCAAGATTTAACGGCGAAGCAATTACTTGAGCTTACACATGATCAAAGTACTAAGTTAGTCATTACGCTCATTGGCGGGCAAGGGCATATATTTGGCCGTGGTAACCAGCAATTGAGCCCTGCGCTTATACGCGCAATTGGCAAAGAAAATATTATTGTAGTAGCAACTAAAACAAAACTACAAGCGCTTAATGGTCGCCCCCTTATTTGTGATACAGGCGATGGCGAATTAGATGATGAATTAACGGGTTATATTAAAGTAACCACCGGATTTAACGACCATATTATGTATGCAGTAGGGCACCAAAACCTTGAAAATACAGGTGCTTTACAAAACCAGGAGATTAATAAATGAGTTTAGTGAACTATATCGATGCAGCCCAGCAGTACTTCGATGATTTAGTAATAAAAGCAACTGACGATGAGTTATTTGCAGGCGGCTATTTACGAGGTCATTTTGATCTTGCAGTTGGTTATGCCGAAGTAGAAAAGCTGACAATCAGTATAGATGAACTAAACGAAACTGTAGAGCAAAGCTTAGTTAAAGCATATCGCAACGGCGAGCTTAACGAAGAAGACAAGACATTAGTTGCACGCTTGTGGGAAGAAGTTAAAGCCCTCGCTTAAAAGTAAGTGATACAAAAAACACGATTTGTTTATCACTATCGTGTTTTTTTGTGTCCAAAACTTTTAAAGCAGATTTTTATGTTAATTTACTGTTTTGTTTTTATGCGATATTGTTACTAAAAATAAATTTTAGGAACAATAAAAATGAATAATAATCAAGACGCTTTACCTTCAGGGGTTGTTGCGCGTTTTTTAAATTTTGTTGAGCGGGTTGGCAATAAGCTTCCAGATCCAGCCGTAATATTTCTGTTTGCAATGTTATTAATTTGGTTTTTGTCGTGGTGGTTTTCAGGTGTAAGCTTTGATGCAATAGACCCACGTACCGGTGAAGCGATTATTATTAATAATATGCTGGCAAGTGATTCGCTCGCTACTTTTTTATCCTCTATGGTAAAAACCTTTACTGGCTTTGCTCCCTTAGGTGTCGTTTTAGTAGCTATGTTAGGTGTAGGTGTTGCAGAGCATTCGGGCTTTATTAATACCGGTCTTAAGTTAATGCTTAAAGTTACTCCTAAAAAGCTATTAACGCCTTCAATCATTTTAGTGGCTATTGTGAGCCATACCGCTACTGACGCAGGTTATGTATTAGTTATTCCACTTGCCGGTGTTATATTTTATGCTGCAGGACGCCATCCGCTTGCGGGTATTGCAGCTGCATTTGCAGGAGTCAGTGGTGGTTTTGGGGCTAACTTTATTCCATCAGGGATTGATCCATTACTACAAAGCTTTACCCAAAGTGCGGCGCAAATAATTAATCCTGCAATAACAATTAACCCGTTAAATAACTGGGCATTTGCTTCAGCATCTAGCTTATTTATTGTGGCATTAGGCTGGTACATTACCGATAAAATTATTGAACCACGTTTACAAAAAACAGCAGTTGATGGTGCTAAAGAGGATTTACCTGTATTTGAAGATGCACGTAGTGATGAAAAACGTGCCTTTTATATAGCCAGTACCGTGATGATTGCAGGACTTGCGTTATTAGCATTTGTCTCTGCTCCAGACGATTCTGCAATGCGCAGTAGTGACGGATCCCTTACTAATTTTAGCTCTCCTTTAATGCAATCAATTGTACCACTAATATTTTTACTTTTTTGGCTACCTGGCACAGTATATGGTTTTACGGTAGGTACCTTTAAAACTTCAAAAGATATGATTGATGCAATGAGTAAAGCGATGAGCGGCATGGCATATTATATCGTTATGGCGTTTTTTTGTTCGCTATTTATTGCTGCATTTAGTAAATCAAATTTAGGTGCATTACTCGCAATCGAAGGTGCGCAGTTATTAAAGGCGATGGAATTGCCAAGTGCAGTAACGGTTGTGGGCATTATCTTTTTAACTGGCTTTGTTAACTTGTTTGTAGGTTCAAGTTCAGCAAAATGGGCATTACTTGGCCCTATTTTTGTACCGATGTTAATGCAACTTGGCATTTCACCAGACTTAACTCAAGCCGCTTATCGTGTAGGTGACTCAAGTTCTAATATTATTACACCGTTAATGCCTTATTTCCCATTAGTGGTGGTGTACTGTCAAAAGTATGTGAAAGGCACCGGTATAGGTACTTTAATTGCTATTATGCTACCGTACTCAATCGCCTTTATGATTGGCTGGAGTATCTTTTTATTAGGTTACTGGGCACTTGGTATTCCACTAGGGCTTGATGCTAGCTACGTTTACCCAGCTTTGCCTTAACCTAAACCTTGATTTATGAACCTCACTCACTTGAGTGAGGTTTTTAAATAAAAGTCCTGTAATGTAAAAGTAAGTCTAAGTTACTTTTCTAAATCTCTCACTATATAGCCAAATAAGTTGGCCTCACCAACAATATACACATAATCGTTTTTGTTGTTTATTATTGTAGACTTAGCGTCGTACCACCTAAAATCATGAATTTTATTCGTTTTAGGGTCTTTGAAGTATAAATGAGTACAACTATCTTCATACTCGGTGCCACATTTTTGTACATCGGTCAGTATATATTCCTTATACCAATAGCCGCCTTGCGTGTAGTAAGCCCATAATTTAATGGGATCAGAGATAAAAATATAGAGTATTCCATAGATTAATAAAGGGGATAATGGGTACATGAAAATGGATGCCAATTTCATTTTTGTATCTGAAAAATTGTATTTAAGTGATTCTCTATATTTACTGCAGCGTTTGTATTTATTGAATATAAGTATATTTAAATAGATAAATAGTGCGCAACAGATAATAGGGACGGCTATAAAGAAAACAACGTCGTATAGCTCATTTGAGATGAATGGTGGATCTGTAAAGTCCATTAAAATAGGAATAGTGATGCATAATAAAATGGAGAGTATTATTGCTACAAAGAGCAAGTTGTCGTAAATCTTTTTCAATTTTTAATTCATCCGTGAACTATAGCCTTTGTTTAGTTTACAGAATTTTTGTTATTTTAAAAATCAGAGGAATATATTTTTAGGAATTAAGTAACCCGAACTCAGGCTAAAAAAACTATCTCAAGCTGCTATTGAATTGACGCGAAGGTTTACTTTGTATTCACTGTGGCAGCAGCTTAAAAAAAAAAAAACCTTGTCACTTTCGTGGCAAGGTTTTTTTATTAAAGAGTCGTTGCTTATTTAGCTGTGAAGCTTACTGGGCGACGTTCTTTACGAGGGCCAGTACGCTTATCACCGCGTTGGCTATCGTCTTTATCTTTACTAAAGGTGCGCTTTTTGTCACCAGCTGGACGCTCAGAGCGTTCTGCACGTGGCTCAGCAGGGCCTTGATCTTGTGTAATTGTTAAGCCCATAGGACGTTTACAAATAAACACTTTTTGGAAATGATCAAGTACATCTTTAGGCATGTTTTGCGGTAATTGAACCGTACTGTGATTGTCGTGTAAACGAATATCACCAATAAACTTGCTTGAGATGTCAGCTTCGTTAGCGATAGCGCCAACAATGTTCTTAACCTGAACACCGTGTTCACGACCTACTTCGATACGGTAAGTATCCATAGGGCCTGCATCACGGCTGTTACGTTCGCGAGGTTTACGCTCAGCGCGTTCACCACCACGTTCGCCGCCACGTTCGTTACGACGTCCACGGTCACCACCGCGATCATTGCGGTCGTTACTACGTGGGTTGCGATCGTTACGCTCGTTACGTTCACGAGGTTGAATCTTAACTTCTTCAACTTTAATTGGAGACTGTTGCTGTGCTAAACACAGTAACGCACCCGCTAAGCTTTCAAGAGGAAGTTCAAGTTTTTCAGCCATGTTAGTAGCTATCTCGTTAAAGAATGTAATATCTTTGTTTTCAAGCGCAATAGTTAATTTTGCTTGTAACGCTTCAATACGTTTTTCTTCAACGATTTTTGCAGTTGGTAATTCAACTTGTGCAATTTCAGACTTCGTATGACGAATGATATTTTTAAGTAAATAACGTTCGTTATGTTTTACGAATAAAATTGCTTTACCAGTACGACCAGCACGACCTGTACGGCCGATACGGTGAACGTAGGCTTCAGAATCTTGTGGTATATCGTAGTTGATAACTAAGCTTAAGCGGTCAACATCTAGACCACGAGCAGCAACGTCTGTTGCAATAACAACATTTAGCATGCCGCTTTTTAAGCGTTCTACAGTGCGTTCACGTGCTTGCTGGTTCATATCACCATTAAGTGGAGCAGCAGAGAAACCTTCGCGCTCTAATAACTCAGCAAGTTGTACTGTATCGTTACGCGTACGTACGAAAACAATAGCACCTTCATACTGTTCAGCTTCTAAGAAGCGAACAATAGCTTTATTTTTATGTACGCTTGCATTCCAAAACACTTGCTCAACAGATGATACTGTAGAGTTACGCGCAGAAATATGAACCTGTTCAGGATTGTTCATATACTTGCTGCTGATGTTTTGAATTTGCTTAGGCATAGTCGCAGAGAAAAGACATGTTTGCTTTTCGCGCGGTGTTTTTTCCATGATGCTTTCTACATCATCGATAAAGCCCATACGTAACATTTCATCGGCTTCATCAAGTACAAGTGCTTGTAGAGCATCAAACTTGATAGTGCCACGGTTAATGTGATCGATTAAACGACCTGGAGTTGCAACAATAACCTGAGCGCCACGACGAAGTGCGCTTAATTGGATACTGTAGCTTTGGCCACCATATAGTGCCAATACTTCAATACCACGCACATGTTTAGCATATTGTTCGAATGCCTCAGCAACTTGGATCGCAAGCTCACGTGTTGGTGTGAGTACAAGGATCTGTGGCTGTTTCACAGACGGGTCAATATTATTTAGTAATGGCAGTGCAAATGCTGCGGTTTTACCTGTACCCGTTTGAGCTAGTCCCAGTACGTCCTTTCTTTCTAGCAATAACGGTATACATTGAGCTTGGATTTCAGATGGTGTCTTGTAACCCAACTCTTCAACTGCCTTCAAAATTGCAGGAGAAAGATTTAGAGATTCAAACGTGACTGGTTCTGACATTAATACGCCTCAACGAATTTAAAGAGGCGCGCATTATATAGGATTCGCGAGGCAAATGCTTGTATAAATTGAAACTAATTTGTATGTGTTTGATGTTGGTCGAAATTTAACCAGCTCAATATAGGGTTTATTAAACTGGTTAACATATTTAATACAAAGCTTATTTATACAAGCCTAGGTTTTCTTTTGCATAAGCTTCAAATTCTGTAAATCCACCAATGTGATTTTGGTCTACAAAAATTTGTGGAACAGTAGGGCAAGGCTTACCCGCTGACTTTTCAAGGTCGGCTTTACTAATGCCTTCTTTAATTATGTCGATGTAACGAAATTTAAAGTCATCACGTTCATTTGATAATTGCTCAGCAACATCTTTCGCACGAACACAAAATGGACAGCCTTCACGGCCAAAAATTACGGTTAACATAGCTTTCTCCTCAATTTGATTAATATCAGTTTAAATGAATGGAAAATTATTTAAAGAGAAAAAAATCGATTGCACCATTCTAATAAAAGCATAAATCATATTATGCATAGCAATATGATTTGCAAAATGCGAATGAAAAACCAGAGCCCTGTTTGTCTAATACTTAAGTCTATGAATGCAAGTATGTTTACAAGAATTAATTTATGGCACATAACTTGATGATGTAGAGCTATACATTGGGTTAACGAGAATGCTTTATGAATATTAATAGTCACGTTTTAGAAATTATCCAAGGGGTAATAGGTAAATATTGTGAAACCCAAAGTCAAAAATTCTCTATTACCTTAATCAACAAGTTGCAATGTAACTACGTTTGTTTGCAAATTCCGCCAGAGCAAATGATTGCACAATGCGAGGCGTTTCTTACTCCGGCGCTAGCAGCAGTAAAGCAGTGCTTTTTATTGACGCTCGAAGCAAATATTCAGGGAGTTAGTATTCACTATCAGATTGATGATTCTGAACAAGTAAACACGTTGGATTTTCACGGGCTCTTAGCAACTAAAGAGTCTGTTAGTTTAGCGCTTGATGTTAGACAAAATGTAGACGTTTTAACTGATTGCGAAGCGTTACTCAAAAGCTGTTTAAAAATGTCAGCTAATACTCACGATCGTTTTGGTTTAAATTTTAAATTATTTAATAGCACGCTTAGAGAGTCTGCACAGCTAGAGGATTTACGCCATCTTAGTGGTAACGCATTAATTGATAAATTAAATAGTGACAGCTTAAATACACACATAAAGTTGTGCTCTATTAACGACATTTACGAGCTGAGCCAAGCTCATAAACTATCTAAAAAAATATTAGGCTGGCCATTTTTTGATACCGACTTAATTACTATTTTAACAACATTTCACATACAAACACGTTTATCGGTATTAGTAGCAGACGACAGCTTACCGAGCCAAATTGCTACAAAAGTAATGCTTGAAATGCTGGGCTGCTTAGTAACGTGTGCAGAAAATGGTGCCAGTGCATTAACACTTGCTCAAAATGAACCATTTGACTTGCTACTTTTAGATGAGCGTATGCCAGGAATGTTTGGTAGCGATGTGGCGCAGCAATTAGTTAGGCAAAATACACCTAATAACAATACTCCTAAAGTTATTTTAACGGGGTTAACAGGCGATGAGCAAATAGCTGAGTTGTTTGATAAAGGAATTACTCACTATTTACAGAAGCCAGTGACAAAAGCGGTACTTGAGAAATTTATTAAACCTTGGCAGTTAGCCTCTTAAATTGATTAATAAGGAGAGAGTTATGGATGATTTCTCTAAGACAGCACCTATTTTAATTGGTTTTCAAAACAATTACTTTTTGCCAAAAGGCATTTTGTATGACGAGGTTGAAGAGTCATCAAGAATTACTGGCGTGGGGGAAAATACACTCTATTTATTGACCTTCTGCGCAGAGCAATTTGCTTTAGTTATTAATACACCCATTCACTTTACGCAAAACTATAGCGAGCTTAAAAATCCGATTGGTATATTAAAAGTCATTGCGGTGGGGGCATTTAAAGCAGGTTCGTACGGTGCTCAAACCATTAAGCAGCTAGACCTTTTTAGTAATATTATAGAGGTGGTATTTGGGAAAAGAAGTTTAAATGCTTTTACACATATAGGTTTAGCCGAAAACATCAAAAAACATGGGGCCACTAATATAATTTTAGCGGGTACTGTGTCTTCTATCTGTATTGATTCAACTGCGCGCACTGCTGTTGCACGTGGTTCTAATGCCACTATTTTAAGTGACTGCACACCGAGACGCACTTCTTTTGAACAAGCATTCTACCGTGAAAAGGTTTCCCTTCTTTATGCACGAGTTTGTCAGAGTAATACTTTTATAAAGTATTGGAGAGATCATGAATAATAATGATGAGCTACAAGTTCAAATCCAATATGCACTAGTTGAAAAACTTTCCAATAGTAATCGACGTCAAGCAAAGCTATTAGCTATTTTAGATGAGTGTATTTTTGAGTGTGATAAACATTTGAATTTTACTTATATTAATGAAGCTTGGGAGAAGAAGTTAGGTTACTCAACCGATTCATTAATTGGCTCCAATATTACTAAGTTAATGAATTGCGATGATATTATGCATTTTGTCGCATACAGCTGTTGTTTACTAGAAGGGAAGCAGGCTCCCAGTGTAGAAATACAAATTAAAAGCAGCATCGGGCTCATGAACTGGTTTGAGTTAAGGTTAGTTTATGATGAAAAAAGCGGCTTTATAGGCTCGTTCTATGACATTCAACGTCATAAAGATTCTCAATTATTGCTCACACAACAACAAAAATATGTAAAACGCTTATCGCTTGTTGCGAGCCATACAAATAACTTAGTAATAATTACAGATAAATTTGGCGTAATTGAGTGGGTTAACAATAGTTTTGAAGTACTTACAGGTTACACCTGTGATGAGGTTATAGGCACTAGCCCTGGTCAATTACTGCAAGGGCCAAAAACATGTGAAAAAAGCCGTAAGGTTATGTCTCACGCTGTAAAAAATGGGCTTCCTTTTCAAGTTGAAACCACAAATTACGATAAAAATGGTAACGTTTATTGGGTTGCTATTGATGCAAATCCAGTGCGAGATGATGAAGGTAAAGTAAAGCATTTTATCGCTATAGAAACTAATATTACGCAGCGAGTTAAAGCTGAACAAGCAATGGCAGAGATAGAATATAACTATCACTCTGTCGTAGATAATATTCCTGATATTGTTTTACGCCTTGATACATTTGGCAACCTATTATTTATAAATCAAGCATGGCAACGCGTCTTACACAGCAATGTAGATGAGAGCCTTGGCTTACCTATAATTAAGTTTATAGCAAAAGAAGATGTAGAAAAAATTAGTAGCACTTTGCTTGATTATAAACATGGTAAGCGTGATATACGTCGCTTTGATATACGTTTGATTAATGCACAAGGGATAAATAATTGGGTTGAAATGACACTTACTCCCATTGTGGGTGGCTACGAAAGCGATTTGTTATCTATTGCCGCAACACTTGTTGATATACAAGAACGTATTGAAAGCGAGCAAATATTGCTTGAAGCTAAACATCAGGCAGAAACATTAGCTGAGTCTAAAAGCCGATTTATGGCAAATATTAGCCATGAAATTCGCACGCCATTAAATGCCGTTATTAGCTCTGCAGATATTTTGCATCATACCGGTTTAACTTCTGAGCAAATGCGTTACACACAAATGATTAAAACAAGCTCTGATGCATTACTGAGTGTATTGGATGATGTATTAACGTATTCGCGTTTTGAAGCACAAGCTATAACACTCGATAATCAGCCATTTAGTATTGATACGTGTATTGAAGAAGCAATAGATATAATTTCCCAAAGCGCTTTGCAAAAAGGGCTTGAGGTTGTTTTTGATTTTTATCCAGATGTCCCCGCTCAAGTAATTGGTGATCATGCACGTATAAGGCAAATAGCCATTAATTTATTAGCCAATGCGATTAAGTTTACTCAGCAAGGCGTAATAACGGTGACCGTTAGATGTACTTACATTGGAGCCAATAATTTAAATCTTCATTTATCAGTAAAAGACACTGGAATGGGAATCGCAAAAAATAAAATAGAAAGTATGTTTATGCCTTTTATTCAATCAGATAATTCAATTACCCGAAAACATGGTGGTAGTGGCTTAGGCCTTGCTATATGTAAGCAAATTTGTGATGTAGTAGGGGGAGATATTTCGGTTAACTCTGAGCTCAATAAAGGGAGTGAGTTTATCGTTAATTACCCGTTACAAATAGACACAACCGACTCAATATTGCGAGAGGGGTTTGCAGCACGAAGTAAAAAGCCAAGAGTATGGATTGTAGGACATAACCAAATTTTAAAAACCGCGTTGGAGCACACACTCACTCGGTTTTCTATCGCTTTTGAGCACTATGAAATATGCCCAGATATCCCTGAGTATGATAGTTTTCCTGATGCAATTGTATTAACTGATCCTCCAATGCTAGCCCAAACACGCGAGTGTATAAATACATATAACTCCCTTAATTCACCATGTTTACTTATCTTAGACTTACTAGGTGAAAGCTTATTACCGCAAAATCTTAACGACAGAGAGCTTAGGTTAAATGGCCCTTTTAAAGTATCGCATGTACCGCGAGCAATTAGTTTATTGGAAGAGCAGTTATTTCATTTAGATATTATATTTACTAATCGTGAACAAATAGAAGCCTTAGAAAGCTCTTCAGGGTTAACTCAGTTGAATGGGACCAATGTATTGATTGCTGAAGATAATACTAATAATCAAATAGTAATAAGACAGTTTTTAGAGCAAAAAGGTTGTCGGGTATATGTTGCTAGCGATGGGCAGGAGGCAATAACCAAGGCTAAAAACAATAAACTTGATATTATTTTTATGGATATCCAGATGCCAATACTAGATGGGATCTCTGCAACTAAAGCAATCAGAAAGTTAGGTATAGTCACCCCTATAATAGCGCTCACAGCAAATGCAATTCATGGTGATAAAGAGCGATTTATTGAAGTGGGGATGAATGATTATTTAGCTAAACCAATTGTAAGTGAAACACTTTATTTATTGCTTGATAAATATGCACCAAAGCAGGCTATTGAATCTAAGCATCTAAAGCTTACTCGTTTAGCGCAAGTGTGGGAAAAGCTGAGCTGAGCAATTGAAGAGCAATATAAAAAGTGGGTTTGTGTTGCATAAAACTTGATAAACGAAGAAATTAACCTAGTATTTTAGGAGTAAGTTAAATTTATTTTTTAGTATTTAATGAGTGTTTTTATTATAGTTTTTCAATTTGATTCGCAAATTGCAATTCAAAATAAAAATACAACGTTACGAATTATTTTTGGATTCTAAATTACATTTTTAATTTTTTTAATGCTTTGATTTTGTTATTTATTTTATCTTTCGTTTGTTTTTGTTTAGTTGGCACGGCTTTCGCAACATATTAAATATCAAATCAAGACAATTTAGTTAAATTTTAAGGGGTGCAAAATGCAAACAAACACAAAAGCTAAACAACAGCCTAAAGGTAACAATTGGGTACTTACACCTGAAATCATGGTTTTGTCTATTTTGCTTGTTGCCACTTTAATAATAGGTATTACAGTTTTACGAGGTAGCGATTCGATTGAACCGTTGGCAGATATACAGCCAATTACTTTTACACAAGCTGATGTTGAAAACGCACAGTTGATGAGTAATACATTTGACTCGCAAAATACTAACTATGCACAACATGTAACTGCTCCTAAAAACGAAAATAACGACACTCTTTCAAACTAGAGACTTTTGCGCAGGTAACTATTTATAGTTGCCTGCGTTTTTTTATGTTCCTACCACCGTTTTAACTTTCTATCCCTCCCTATAAAATTAGCTATATGCTTTTAAATTTAGATTGTGCTTAACCTAAACAGGGTTTTATCAAAGCTTTCTCTTTTCTCACCTACAATTGCTAACACTAGCTTTAGTAGCAGCTATTAACTGGCTTATCTGTGCTTTATAGGCTCGATTAAGCGCTCATTTGCCAATTTAGGTGCATAGCAAACTGAATTGCAAAATGCGAATAAAGTGGGAGAACTAAAATCTTTTAACCTTCCAATTTAACCGTCTGAATCCATTGGTTTTTATTTCTATTTTTCCACATTTAAAATGGCCTGTAAATTGCTACTCATTATAATAAGTCACTAAGAGTGAAAAACGGAGCAAAATCATGAGTGCGTTTAAATACCTAGAATCGGAAAGCCCAGTCAATCTCGCAAGATGGCATGAGTTAGAAAGAATCATGTCTGATTCAATGCAAAATAATTATTTTAAAATGGTTTATCAACCGCTTGTATCATTAGGAACGGGAAAGTTGGTCGGCTTTGAGTCGCTAGTAAGGTGCCAATCACCGCGCTTTGGTATTGTAGGCCCTGATGAGTTTATCCCGCATGTAGAGCAATCGGGAATGATTTTAGAATTAGGTGACTGGATTTTTGAGCAATGTTTGTCTGATTTAAAACAGATGCGACATTTTGGTATGACAGATATTGCTGTTTCTTTAAATATTTCACCGGTACAAATTTTAGATGGTGATGTGTTTTCAAAAGTAATGGCTTTGCTAGAAAAGCACCAAATACCACCACAAGCCATTAAAGTTGAATTAACGGAAACAGCGCTCATTCATAGTCCTGATAAAATAGCTAAGGCGTTTGAAAACTTCCATAAAGAAGGCGTAAAGGTGTGGATTGATGATTTTGGCACTGGGTACGCGTCTTTAGGTCTACTTCGTCAATTTGATATCGATGGTTTAAAAATTGATCGCAGTTTTGTAAGTGGTATTGCAACTAATAACGAAGACTTTACGTTATGTAGCGCAATTATTGCGATGGCTCAACGATTGGGCTTACAAACTGTAGCAGAAGGCATTGAAGAGAATGAGCAATTACAAATATTAGAACAACTTGGTTGTGATATTGCTCAGGGGTACTTGCTCGATAAGCCGCAAACATTAACAAAAAGTATTGATACCTGGGCTCTGTAATTGTTTATATTCATTTTGATTTGCAAAATGCAAAAAACAAATTACTCTTAAACTACAATTCTTATATTTTATTAGTGTACGAAGCTTTAACTTACACAAAGGTTATCTATGCCTATATCAGAGCAGTTTATCGATAAAAGTATTACGGAGCTAAATGTTTTAATTCAACTTGAAAAGGATGTTGGAATAAGCGTTTTAGCTCGATTAGTAAACTTATTTATCGATGAATTAGTTACTATGGCTAACCAATTAGATACGGCAATTAATAATGCAGATATTATAAAAATTAGAGAAATAATGCATGTTTTGAAAAACTCGGCTGCCTTATATGGAGCCGCTCCTTTAGCTGCATTGGCAACACAGTTACACGATTCACCACCACCAACCACAGAAGAAAATTTGCATGCAGCGCTTGTTATTAAGCATAACTTGGATAAAACCCGAGATGCATATCAAATAATGAGTAAGAGTATAGCTATCTAGGAGAAAGCCGTGTCAGATATAATGGGTAAAGGCCTTGTTTATATCGTTGAAGATAGCATCGCAAGTGGTGCTTTGTACGCCAGTCAGCTAGAGCAAGTAGGTTTTGAATGTAAGCATTTCGCAGATGGATATTCTGCTTTGGTCGGTATTAAAGAAAAAATGCCTGCGGTGATAGTACAAGATGTATGCTTGCCTGATATAAGTGGGCTTGAAGTTTTACAATTTGTAAATAAACAAAAAAATCCTGCTAATGTAGTCATGATCACCTCAAATAGTTCTATTGATATTGCAGTGGAAGCTATGCGTTTAGGTGGCTTCGATTTTTTAGAAAAACCCTTCACAAGTCAGCGACTTATTAGCTCAGTAGAAAGTGCGTTAACACCCAAAGAGCAAGCTAAAGTACAACCTTTGGTTCAAAGCAGTGATAAAAGCCAAGATTTTGTTGGTGAATCTCTCGCAATGAAAACCGTTTTTAGATTGCTAGATAGCGCAGCTAGAAGCAAAGCATGCGTATTTATTACAGGTGAAAGTGGAACCGGTAAAGAAGTATGCGCACAAACCCTTCATGATTCGAGCCCTCGCAGCCAAGGCCCTTTTATTGCTATAAACTGTGCTGCGATCCCTGCTGAGTTATTTGAATCAGAATTTTTTGGGCATGTTAAAGGGGCATTTAGTGGCGCTTTAAGCGATCGTAAAGGCGCAGTTGAAGTGGCCAACGGCGGTACGTTATTTCTAGATGAACTATGTGAAATGGAGCTTAACTTACAAGCTAAGTTATTGCGCTTTTTACAAACTGGCATATTTAGCAAGGTTGGTAGCAGCGAAGTATTACACAGCGATGTCCGCTTGGTATGTGCAACCAACAGAAATCCAATAATAGAGGTAGCAGAGGGGCGCTTTAGAGAAGATTTATATTATCGTTTAAATGTTATCCCCGTAAAGCTCCCGCCTTTAAGGGAGCGCGGAAACGATATTTTGCTGCTCGCTGAGTATATTTTAAAACAAAAAAGCGATAGCAACGCTAAACATTTTATTGGCTTTTCTGATGAAGTTAAGGCGCTTTTTTGTAATTACGATTGGCCAGGAAATATACGCGAACTGCAAAATGTAATTGAAAATACAGTCGTTATTAATGATGGCGATGTAATAGAAAGAGATATGCTACCAAATTCATTTGGTCTAGGCGCTGTAAAACACTCAAGCTCAACTAAGTCAATTCACAATACAAACGATCAGAGTGTTCAATTATCTCCTATGTCGGTTCACGATATAGAACCATTATGGCAAGTTGAAAAAAGGGCTATTGAAAACGCAATCAAAAGCTGCGAAGACAACATTCCTCTTGCTGCTGCTTATTTAGGGGTAAGTGCATCTACCATTTATAGAAAAATAAAGGGATGGTCTTAAAGCTTTAATAGATTTTAATTGCAATTTTAGGTTGAATTAATAAAAGTTACCCTAAACTCTATGTGTAAGAGCAAAATTAATTTTTAATCTGAAATAGTAAAAGGAGATCGCAATGAGTAACACTAGTTTAAAACCTGCGGATATTATGCCATCACTAGTAGTGAGTGATGTTGATGAGAAAAAGGTAGATTTAGTTGACAGAATAAGTGACTCTCCGTGGAAAATGATTGTTGTTTATCGAGGCCAGCACTGCCCTAAATGTACTGCGCAACTCAACGAGCTTGCTAAAGTTCATAAAGACTTTAAAGAGGCTGGAGTTGAAGTGGTTGCAGTAAGTGGTGATAGCCATGAGCAGCTTAATAAACATCTTGAAAAAATAGATATTAACTTCCCAATTTACTATGGTTTAACAATCGAACAAATGACTGATTTAGGGCTACATATTAGCGAGCCTCGCAGTGGTGCAGAAACTGATCATCCATTTGCTGAACCAGGAATTTATGTGCTTAATGAAAAAAATCAGCTTCAAATGGTCGATATATCAAACAGCCCGTTTGTTCGTCCTGATTTAGAGCAACTGCTAGGTGGGATTAAGTTTTCAAGAGAAAACGACTATCCAATCCGGGGCACATTTATTAAATAGTATTCATTTTACATGGTTTCAAAAAAGGCACTCTTCA